>JAFEFP010000033.1 GCA_018240545.1 Pseudomonadota bacterium
CCGAGGGCGTGATCTGCGAGGTGTTGAAATCGGCGTGCGCATCCAGCCACAGCACGCGCAGCGGCTTGCCCTGCGCGCGGCAATGGTTGGCCACTGCCGTGATCGAACCGATGGCAAGGCAATGATCGCCGCCGAGCAGGATCGGCAGGCGGTGGTTGGCCAGTTCGTTGCCGACCGCGCGCATCACCTCGCGATTCCACTCCACGACCTGGGTCAGGTGCCGGTAACCGGCGCTGGGCGGCAGCCACGGATTGAGCGGACCGAACAGGTTGCCGCGATCGGTAACGTCGAGCCCGCGCGCGATCAGCGCTTCGGCAATCCCGGCCACGCGCAGCGCCTCGGGGCCCATGCTGGCGCCACGGTCGCCGGCGCCGATGTCGGTCGGTGCGCCGATCAGGGAAACGGGAGGGTAGTAGCGCATCATGCACCCGGAGAGAATCGCGTGTTCGCGACCCATAGGATAGCGGCCACGGCGCAGCGGCGCACCTGCAATCCGGGCTGTTGCAGGTTACACTCGGACAACAGCGGCACACACAAACTTCCCGTCTTTCGATCCAGGAGCATCCCGTGGGCGGACTCGTCGACAATGTACTCGCCAACATGGGCCCGAACCAGATCGGCGCGATCGCCTCCAGACTGGGCGTCGATCCGGCGCAGGCGCAGTCGGCCATCGAACACGCGATCCCGCTGATCGTCGGCGGCCTGGCGCAGAATGCCGGAACCGCGGCCGGCGCCAACGCGCTGGGCGATGCGCTGGGCGCACATGGCGGCGACCTGGCGGGCATTCTCGGCGGCGTGCTCGGCGGCGGCGCAAATTCCGGCATCGGCGGCGCGATCCTGGGCCATGTCTTCGGCGGCAACCAGGGTGCGGTGAACCAGGGCCTGGGCCAGGCCACGGGTCTGGGTCAGGCGAACGCCGGCCAGCTGATGGCCATGCTCGCGCCGCTGGTGATGGGCGCACTGGCGAACCACGCGCAAGCACAAAACGTCGGTGCGGGCGGCCTTGGCGGCCTGCTCGCGCGGGAAGTCCAACAGGTGCAGCAGCAAGGCGGCAGCGCAGGCGGCTTGCTGAACAGCGTGCTTGCCAACAGCGGCGGACTGACGGGCTTACTCCAGGGGGCGCTTGGCGCGTTCGCGCGGCGCTGAAATCTTGCGCTGCGACGCGTCGTGGCGCCAGTCGATCGGGGAGAATGCATTCATGCGGAGAGTCCTGTTTTGGGCCATGGTCTTGCTGGCCCACGCGTCGGCGGCGCGTGCCGCCACCGTCATCGTCAATGTCGGCGGCGCGAATCCGGTGTTTTCGCCGCAGACGATCACGATCAACGCGGGCGACAAGGTCACGTTCGTCAACAAGGGTGGCTACCACAACGCGGTTGCCGACGATGGATCCTTCCGTTGTGCGCAAGGCTGCGACGGCGACGGCAAGGGCGGCAGCGGCAATGCCAGCAAGGCGAACTGGACCGCAAGCGTCATCTTCGCCCGGCCCGGCACGATAGGCTATTTCTGCGAAATCCACGGCGCCCCGGGCACCGGCATGTACGGCACGATCGTGGTGCAAGCGCCGCAGGCGCTGGTAGCCACGCCCGGCATCGGCACCAGCGTGGCGCTATTGCTGGGCTGCCTGCTGGCGCTCGTGGCGGCGTGGCGGCTCAGACGAAACCAAGATACTTCGTGCTGAAATTGCCAAGGTTCGGAAACACCAGGCCGATGTCGGAGTCGGTAATTCCGAACCATTTGGCCAGCGTCGCCGCATATTGGTCCACCGCCGTGGTGGGAATGATGCGGCCATAACCATCGCCGGCATCGTTGAGGTTCTGCGAATAACCGGTGCTCGAATTTTCGACATTCGGGTTGATCAGGCTTGGCATCACCAGACCGAAGTTTCCGGACGCGCCGGAAAAGCCGCAGCCGTTGCCATAGAACTTGCCGCCATTCACCGCGCCGCCGACGACGAAATGGTGCGAGCCCCAGCCATGGTCGGTGCCGCCGTCGTTGCTGGTCATGGTGCGACCGAAATCCGAACAGGTGAACGCGGTGGCCTTGTCGGCAAGACCGACGCTGTTCAGCGCATTGTAGAAACCGGCCAGCGAGCGCGACAACAGCGGCAGGGTGTCGCCGTGCGAAGCGATCTCGTCGCTGTGCGTGTCGTAGCCGCCGGTGCTGACGAAGAACACCTGACGCGACAATCCGGAATATCCGGGCTGGTTGGTGGCCGCCGCCCAGATCAGCTTCGCCACCGTTTGCAATTGCGTATCCAGGTCGTAGTTGGTGGACAGGGCATCGGGAAACTGGTCGTGCGCATTGAACGCCGGCGCGCCGGCGAGTGCGCCGTTGATGATGCCGGCGGTGGCGATGGAATGGCCCATCGAATTGGCGAAAGTCCGTTCGAGTACGTTCGCCTGCGCTCCGGCCGCTTGCAGGTTGCAGAACGCCGCGACCGCGCCCGGATCGTAGGCACCGGCCGGATCGCACAGGCCGGAGCCGTTGCCGGCATTGCCGTAGCCCAGGAAATTCACCGTGGTCGCGCTGTCCGAACTCATGTCGTACGCGTTCACGTCCTGTCCGCGCGTGTAGATGTCGCCACCGTTCACCGCCAGCAGGATCGGGGTGCCGGGCGGATTGACGCCGGCAACCATGTCGGCCAGGCGTCCGCCCCAGCCCGTCACCGGCAAGTTGCTCGGTGGCGAGGATTGCCAATAGTTGGACTGGTCGGAATGCGAAAACAGCTGTGGCGGCAGCGCATAGTTGTCGCTCTGGTAGTCGGCCTGCGTCGTTGGCCGCACCAGGGTACCGAGGTTGGCGACGACTGCTGCCCGCCCGGCGTTGAACACGCTGGCGAGGTCGGCGCTCTTGTTCGTGGCGTCGCCGGGGATCGCCTGCGGCGCCATGGTGGGATTGAGCGCGTACTGGATGCCGTCGCCCGGGCTGCCGGTACCGCCGCCCGGCGCGTTCAGCACCGTGCTCGCCATCTGCGCGCGGTTCAGCGCCAACTGCGGGCGCACCCCGCCGCTGCCGTAGAACCCGTTGAACGCAGCTTGCGTGTATGGCACGACCGTGTTGAAGCTGTCGTTGCCGCCGTACAGGAACACGCAAACCAGCGCCTTGTAGTCGCCGGCCGCGAAGCGGTAGTTCGACCGCACCGCCGCCTGCAGCAATTGCATCTGGCCAAATGCCGAATACAGGCTCGCGCCACCGAGCGCGGCGCTGAGCGTGTCCCGGATGAACTTGCGACGGTCGTAACCCATGATGGATTTCCTACTTCTGGACCATGTATTCGGGTGAGGTGAGCACGAGATACAACGCGCGGTACACCCGCAGCAAGCGCCAGTCCGTCCCATTCGGGCGATCCCATGTGCTGTCGATCGTGTTGAGGTAGCTCACCAATTGATCGCGCATGAACGGCGACATCTGCCCCGACATGAAGCGGATGTTGTAGGCATCCACCAGGCGATCGGACGGATCCGCGCTGCCGCCGTTGGCACTGCCGGCGAGCGCCTTGTCCTGCGCGTAGTTGACCATCACGTCGCCGAAGTCGTCGCTCGGATCGCAGGTCGCGGCAAGATCGTAGTTGCCGTACAGCGCATAGCTGGCGAACGTGTTGTTGGTCGAGGCGACGATGCTGTCGGTGGCGATCTGGAATTCCGGGCCGACCATTCCGCGTGTGGACATTTCCCCCGAGGGTACAAAACTCGGCTTGAAGAAATTGAACACCGTGGGCGCATCCAGTGCCGCCTGATGCACGCCGACGCCCCACGCGTAGCTTTGGCCCGTGGACCACGCCGTGCCGTAGCCGGCGTAACGGTACGGCTGGTTGGCGTACAGGCTGGCGGAAGAATTGCCGGTGGCCGCGATGTTGTTGCCGCACTTGTGCTGCGCACCCATGGCACGCCAGAAATGCGTGAGCGTGAGCAGGGGCTCGCGCAGCTTGCCGAAGGATTCCGGATTGTGGAACTGGCCGTAGCGCGCCTCCGGATCGAGCAGGATCGCCTGCACCACGGCCTGCAACTGGGTGGAACTGGCGCGGTTGTCGTTGAAGATCTTGGCCACGCGGGCGACGTAGGCCGGCGTCGGATTGCTCGTCACCAGGCGCATGATCAGTTGCTTGGCGATGAACGGAGCCACGTTCGGATGGTTGAAGATGTTGTCCAGCGCAAAGGCGAGGTCGCTCGCCGCGCTGCCGCCGGGACCGAGCGTGCCCGGCGAGGATTCGCCGGCGCTCATCGCTGCGCCCGAGTAGTACAGCAGCTGCTTGTGGGCGAAATCGTTGACCGCATCCGTGCCGTTGTCGTGGTAACTCGGATCGCCGGGATCCGGATAGTTGACCACGTCGAACGCGATCATCGGTTTGAGGAAGGCGTCGGGTTCCTGGTACGGCGAGAAGCAATCGGTGAAATGATCGCTGTACGTGCCGTTCCACACCGGCGGGGCGTTGTTCGGATAGTCGTAATTCTTGTCGCAATCGGCCCAGTTCCAGCCGGTGAACACGTGCGCGAAATTCGTGATCGTGTCCTGGCCGTAAGTCGGGATCGGCTTGCCGTTGCCGTCGAGTTGCGGCGTGCCGTCGAGGTTGAGCAACACCAGCCCGACACCGAACAACTGGTTCACCTCGCGCCCGTAGTTCTCGTCCGGATGCACGTTTTGCGAAAGGTCCGCGCGGCGGTTGCCGACCGTGTTCAGGTACTCGCCCATCGCCGGGCTCACGGTAACGTCCTGCAGCAGCTGGCGATAGTTGCCGAAGGCGTTCTTGATCAGCAGGTCGTAGTAGGCTGCCATGCCGCGCGCGTATCCGGCGAGCGTCGGGTTCTGGTCGGAGATGACGAGGATTTCGCTCAGCGCGAACGCCACGCGCTGACGCAACTGGTCGGTATGGTTGTAGCTGGCGTTGGTCGGAAACTGCGGATCCTTGCCGCCCAGCGCACCCTGGAACCAGGCTTCCTGACGGTTGTTCTGGCCGACATCCTCTTGCAACACATTCTGCACCCAATTCAGGTAGGCGGAATTGACCTTGCCGGGACGATCCGTGATTTCGTAGGTTGGCGTCGCCGCGAACTGCTGGTTGAGCCAGCCCACGTAGCCAAGCGAGCGCACGCTCGCGATGTCGGCGTCGGTCGGCCCGAACGTGGCCTGCGCGAGGAAGCGCGCGGCGTCGTCCGCCCTGACATTGGCCGTACCGGTTGACGCGAAGCCATTGTAGCCGTCGTGGAAAATCGGATCGGGAAAGTGGCTCAACGCCTGCGCGCGAACCTGGCCCGCCCCGAACAGGCAGGACAGGAATCCAACCGCCAGCGCAAACCCCAGGGAACCCGTGATCTTGTGCATCGCACACCCCACTCGCAACGCGGCAAACGTAGCAAGTGGCCGGTTAGAAAACGGTGACGATCCGCACAATTACGAATCGGACGGGCGCACAAATGGAAAATTGTCATGGTGCCGGTAGAGGGAATTGAACCCCCGACCTACCGCTTACAAGGCGGTTGCTCTACCCCTGAGCTATACCGGCGCCGGCGGCATTTTCGCACGATTCCGCGTGACGGTCAGAAACACGTCACCGCTTGCTGGCGCAACTCGAGTTTCGGGTCGACGTGGCTGCGCCAGTCGACCGGCTTGCGGGTGTTCTCGGCAAAATCGATCCAGTACACGGGCAGGTCCTCGGTACGGGCGATCAATTGCGGGGCAAAGCCGAGCGCGGCGATTTCGTTCAGGCGCTTTTGCGCGTTGGCCTGTTCGTGGAACAGGCCGAGCGAGATCGTGTTCTGCTGGTCTCCGGCAGTGACGACATAGTAGTCGCGCACGCCCTTGTTCGACAGCGCGCGCGCCAGCGCCAGCGCCTTCTCGCGGCTGGGCTGCGCGGGCAGGAACACCCAGAAGCCGCGCGTCTCGGTGGTGTGCGCGTCGCGGTACTGGATACGCGGGACCAGCGGCGTAAGCGCATTGAGCACGGCACGCATGTCGGCCTGGGTCGGAAACGGACCGATGCTCACGCACGTCTCGTTGCGCAGGTCGGCCTCGGTCTCCGGCGCGCTTGCGAGTTCCGCCGCACTGGCATCGCCGCCGCGATCGCGCTCGGACAACAGCACGAGTTCGGATACGCCCGGGTCCGTCGGCGCGAACGCGCGCGCGGTCGGGCGCGGCCCGAACGCGAGCCAGGCGGCCACGCCGACATTCAACGCGAGCAGAAGCAGGAAAAACAGCCGGGCCAGCATCGGGATCCCTACGACTCCATCGCCACCTTGCAGCGCCCGATTCTAGCCGAGGCTCGACCCGCCGCGCTCAGCGCGCGCAATCGGCGAACGTGGCCAGGCCGCGCAACACGAGCTCGGGGTCGACCCGGTGCGGGACGTCGAGCAGGGCGGAAAGGGTGGCCGCACCGCCACCGCTGAGGATCAGCGCCGGCACTTGGCCCAGCCGGCGTTCGACGCGGCCGAGAAAACGCATGGTCAGTGCGGCCACCGACAGCCAGGTCCCGGATTCGATGGCGTCGGCGCTGTTGTCCGCGATCTCCACGACACGGCCGGCAGCCACGTCGGCAAGGCGCGCGGCACCACCGCGCAAGGCGGTCTGCGCCAGTTGCGGACCCGCAGCGATCAGGCCCCCCAGGTGCGTGCCGTCGGCGGCAAGCGCATCCAGCGTCAGCGCCGTGCCACAACCGGCAATCGCGACGGCGGAGCGTTCCTGCGCGTGCGCGGCGATCAAGCCGAGAAAGCGATCCACGCCCAGCCGTGAAGGCTCGGCATAGGCGATGCGCACGCCGCATGCGCGCGCGCGCGTTGCCGCGAACACGGGCTCGATGCCGAAGCGCTTGCGTATCGCGCGCACCAGCTTCGTGTTTGCCGCATCGCCGGCCACCGAGGCGACCCAGACGGCGGCGGGAATTGCGCTGTCTTGCCACAGCGCCCCGGGATCCAGCCCGGCGTTTGCGGCCGAAGCGGCGGCGCCGAGCACGGCGCCATCCCAGCAGGCCCATTTCAGGCGCGAATTGCCGGCATCGACGAGCAGTTTCATGCGCCGCGTTCCCGCACCGAGACTTCGGCGCTGTCATGCGTCGCCACAACCGTGCCGCAGCGCACGCGCAACGCGCCGCGCGCATCCACGCCGTCGGCGATGCCGTCGTACACGCCCCGTCCCGAATGCACGCGCACGGGTTTTCCCGCGAGCGCGTCGCACGCCGCGTAAAGCCCCGCGAATGGCGCGAACCCTTCGACCGCGAAACGATCCAGCGTGCTGACGAGGCGCGTCAACAGGCAGGCGACGACGTGGTGGCGGTCCGGCATCGCAGCACCGCACACCCGCGCCAGATCCGTCGCCGGCTGCCCGATTCCGGCGGCAGCGGGCAGGCGCAAGTTGATGCCGATGCCGATCACCGCGAAGCACGGCCCCAGGAACTCGCCGCCGGCCTCGACCAGGATTCCGGCCAGCTTGCGGCCCTCGACGACGACATCGTTCGGCCATTTCAGGCCGAGTCCGCCCGCGCCGCAATCCTCCAGCGCCTGTGCCAGCGCCACGCCGGCAGCCAGGCTCAGTCCGGCCAGCGTGCCCATGCCGCGCTCGAAGCGCTTGAGCAGGGACAGGTAGACATTGGCCCCGAGCGGGGAAACCCAGGTGCGGCCACGGCGGCCGCGGCCCGCCGTCTGCATCTCGGCAAGGCTCACCGCCAGATCCGGCACCCCGGCATCGGCGGCGCGCCGCAGGTCGCTGTTCGTGGAATCGATCTGCCAATGCACGGCGACGTTGCCCAGGCGTCGGCGCAGCACAGGGTCGAGCCGCGCGCGGATCGCCTCGGCATCCAGCGCTGCGAACGGCCAGGCCAGCTTGTAACCCTGCCCGGCCACGGCATCGACGGGCGCACCGAGCGCGCGCAGGTTGCGAACCTGCTTCCACACCGCCGCGCGCGTGACGCCCAGGCGTGCCGCCAGCTCGCTCCCGGAAACGGCGCGGTCGGCGCGCAGCGCGCCAAGCAATCGGGCGGGTTGGATGCTCATCCGCGCAGTTTAACGGGAAGCCAACGGGCGCAGGGCGCGCGCAAGACCCGCCACTGGCGCCGCTCTGCGGATCGTGCGAGGATGCGCCTCCGCCCGCGTGATATTCCGCAGGTTCGGAGAGCCGCTCATGACCAAGTCGTTCGCCATCGCCCTCATCCTGGGTTGCGTGCCTTTCGCTGCGGCCGCCAATCCGATGTCCGTTGGCGGCGAGAACAACCTGCTGGCCGCGGCGACGGTTGCTTCACCGCCTGCGTCCGCTGGCGGCAGCAGCTTGCCGATGAGCGACCCGGGCGACGACGACGCCGTGGCAGAGCCGCTGGTTGCGCCCGAACCGGCCGCACGGCAGCGGACACGGCAGCCAAACGCCGCGCGCGCATCGACCCACGTACCCGCGCACGGCGCGAAGACCGCGCACAAGAAGGCCGAGACGACGCGCTGGCAGTCGCTGTTGCCGGGCGTGATGAAGTAGCGCATGCGGGATTTCGCACCGGCAATTCCCGGTGCGAGGGCAAATCCGGCTCCGCTCAGGCGTCCTGCAATTCCGGATACAGGCGGCAGGCGATTGCGCAATGTTCGCGCAGGCGCGCCAGGATGATCGGCGTTGCCTCGTCCTCCACCGTGGGCGTTGGCGCCACGGCCACATCGCGCGCCCGGCCGCGACCACACAGGCGGACGAACGCATCCGGATCGCGCACGATATCCTCGTAGCGCAGCACGCGCACACGATCGGCCAAGGCCAGATAGCGTTCGCAGAACAGGCGGTAGATGCCGACCTGACGCAACAGGGTGTCCGCCAGGTCGGACAAGCGGGCCAGATCGGGCCACAAACGCTCGGCCGCGGGCAAGCGTCCCTGGTTGATCGGCAGGTCCGTGGCCGCGCGCCAGGACTGGATCGTCGCCAGCGGGTGGCGCACGATCGCAATCGCAGCGAATTGGTCGTGACCTGCCAGATCACCCAGCGCACAGGTGTAATGCGCGTTGTGCTTCATGCCGAGCAGGAAATCCGCGCCCAGACCCGGGCGGCGAAATGCGCGCAACACATACGCTGGCGCGTGGCTGCCATCGGCCGCGCCGCGGAAGTAGTTGGTGACGGCGGCACCGTTCGCCGCACGTCGGTCCAGGACCTCGCCGCCGGCCGCCAACAGCGTGCGCACGCGCCCGAAATCCGCATGCACACGAGCCGCGTAGGCGCGAGGATCGTCGGTTTCGCGCGACCAGGTGTCTTGCCAGTCCGGCTCACTCAGGCATACTGCATCGTCGAGTCCATCGACCAACGCACACGCCAACGTCGTGCCAGCGCGCGGCAAGCCAGTCAGGATCAGGTTGCGCACGTGGGCCCGCAGCGCAGGGCGCCGCGCAATTCTTCGACCCACGCCTGCCGGAACGCGGAGTAGGTGTACGTGGCAGCGGTTTCGCGGCCGCGTTGCGCGATTCGTTCACTGCGCGCCGGATCGTCCACGGCCGCGATCAGCAGGTCGGCGACCTGTTCGATATCCGGATACGACGCGACGAGGCAATTTTCTCCGCAATGCATGTAGTCGCGTCCGCCGAAACCGTCGTAGCCCACGACCGTGCAACCCAGCGCCATTGCCTCCAGCGGCACCAGGCCGAAACCCTCCGCGGCGGACAGGGTAAGGAAATACCGCGCCGCGCCGATGCGCGCGAACAACTCGGGCTGGGCGACGTCCGCACCCGGGAGCGCTTCGGCGATCTCGATGTGCGGCGCGCGCGCCGCGACCCTGTCGCGCAGGCGCGCGAACGAAAGATCCCAGACTTCGGCAACGCCCTTGCGGTACGGCAGCACGCGCAACGCCGGGCGTTCTTTCCACGCCGGCACCGGCGGCAAGCGTTCGAGTTCGATGAACGGCGGAATTACCCGTGTGTCCAGCGCGTACACGCCGCGCAGGAAGTCACGCACGAAACCGCTGACGGAAATGTAGTGGTCGAAACCGCGGTCGAGCAGCGCATAGGTGTTGAAGCCTTGCACGTAGCACAACTTGAACCCCGGCAGGCGCCAGCCGAACTGGTGCGGGGAAAAGCTCGGATTGACGAGGAGGATGTCGTCGGCGCGGATGTCGGCCTGCATCTGCGCCAGCGAAACCTGCGGCATGAGCAGGTCGTAGTCGTGGATGCCGTGCGCAGGCGTTTCATCGCCGACCTGCACGGCGATCGCGCGGATGCCGAAATCCCGTTCGAGGATGCGCCCGACATGGTAGGCCATGCGCGTGCCGCCATTGGGCAGGTAGGCGCCGATGACGAACACGCGGTGGAATGATCGCGCGGTCATGGTCATTTCGTTGCGTCGTCGCCGTCCTCGAAGCCCATGCGCGAAATGGCATCGGCGGCACGCGGTGGGCGGGGGCGCACCGGGCCGTTCGTCCTGCCCGACCGCACCGCGATCCTGGGTTTGGGCCTGGGCGGGGGCAGCAGGCTCACGCCCCCGGCCGCGGTGTAGCCATCGCGGCCATCCACGGTATACACGCTCAGGGTGACCGCTTTGTCGAGCACGGGCAGGGAGAACAGGGTGTCGCGCGCCTGGTAGTGGCGCGACTGCACGATGGCGCCATTGGCGTCGATCCAGTCCGCATAGACATCGCCACCGAAATCACTGCGTGGAATGCGCACCACGACCTGGCGATCCCAGCGCCCATACGCGCGCGCGAGCTGCAGGTCGCCTTGCGGCCGCGCCAGCACCAGGGCCGGATCACCGAGCAAATTGTAAGTCTCCACGAAATCGCGATCGGCGATCCTGGCCTTGGCCGCCACGATGGCGTCGCCGATCGTCTTGCCGGGCTTGAGCAGTTCGTCGATCAACATCTTCGAATACGTCGGATTCGGCGAGTTCTTCCACGACGCCGCGAACACCGCGACCGCACCCTTGTCCGCCTCGCGCAGGAAGCGTTCGCCGATGGAATCGTCGGACGGATTGTCGAATGGCGCGGAGAAACACGTCATCGCCAGCACCATCGGATAGCGGCCCGCGTTGGACAGGTGGCTGACATCGTCGAGCGAAAACAGGTCGCCCATCGGCCCGACACGCCAGATGTAGGATCCTCCGTGCCCGAGGAAATGCACCAACAGGCTGCCGGCGTCGAGGTCGCGGCGCAGGGCGGTGCGCGCCTGCTCGTAGTGTTCGCGGCTCTTGTCGTGGAAATCGGTGTAGATGCTGGTGGTGGCAAAGCCCTCGCGATCCAGACTCTGTGCGATCTTGTCCGACTCACTCTTGAACGAAGCGACCTCGCTGGTGCTGACGAAGGTCATCGCGCGCCGCCATTGCCCCGGCGCGGGGTGTTCGAGGTAGGCGAGCGTCTTGTCGACGATGGCCTTGACCTCGTCCGGCGTGACCACCGGCAAGCGCCCGACCGCCAGCGTGGGATGGAAGTCGCCTTGTCGCAGCGTTGCGTACGGATTGTCGCTGGCACCCTGGCCTTCCGCGGTCGGATACTGCCACGTGGGGACGAGATTGCGCGTGGCGAGCTGGTTGGCCGCTTCCGGATACGCATAGCTGGTCATGCCGCCGAACCCGCTGCCGGCCAGGATTTGCGAGCCCAGCGGATCCGGCGTCATCAGGTACGAGGACGTGCCCAGACGGCCGTGCGTCGGATCGTGGTGGATCGCCGTGCTGGCATCACCGACCAGCAACAGGTAGCGCGGCTTGATCGGCCAGTGCGTCGCGCCCCAGGCCACGAAATCGCGGATGGCGCGCGGATGCGCGATGCCGCCATTGAACGCATCATAGATGCCGTCGGCATTTACCAGATCAACGCGGTGCCCGTGCTGGGCGTGGTATCGCGCCAGCGGTGCGATCGCGTCGAGCAAGGTCGGATGCGCGACAATCAGGTAATCGAACCCGGGATCGGCTGCGCGCAGATCGCGGGTCGCGACGGCGCGCACCGACACCGGCCGCATGGCATGGCCTTCGAGCGCCGGGTACAGGTCGACCGCCGCACCGGCCCCGGCGAAGCGATAGCGGCCCTTGCCGATCGACCGCGCACTGCGCAGCGCGCCATCGCTGCCCAGGACTTCGGGCGCACCCGTGCCGCGGTACTGCAGATCCACCGGCCCGGTACCGACGGCGCGAAAGGCGCTTGCATCGGCATCGATCGCGCCGCGAACCGGATAGGCGACTGCCAGCCAGTTGACCATCGCCACGTCCACGATGAAACCGTCCGGATTGCCTGCCAGCGGGCGCTTGACCACGCGCAAGGTCAGCACATTGCCCTTGGCCTTGAGCAGGCCCGGGTCGAGATGGAGGTCGCGACGGAATTCGCCGCGGCCGTCCCATTCCAGGATTTGCAAGGGCTTGCCGTTGAGCGCGACATCGACACGATGGTCGACGGGCTTGGCCTGGCCCTTCACCGGCAGCACGCTGGAAACGCCGCGCAGATTCACGGTAAGCGTGGCATCGCGCGCAGACGCCGCCAGATCCGGCAGGTCGAACGCCAACGTGAACGGCGCCGGGTCGATCGGCGTGAGCTTGGCCCATTGCCAGAAATCGGGCTCCTCGCCCGGCTTCATTTCACTGTCGCTGAGCCGCAGCAGCAGGTTTTCCTGCTCGTAATGCACGTGCCGGACCAGCGGCGCCGGCGCCAGCGCGGCGTCCGGCGCCGCCAGCACGCGCACGCGTGCATGCGGCCCCGGCGCGGCGCCCAGGAGATAGACATTCACGGTCGAATACGGGTCGAACCAGCTTTCCGGACCGTGCAGCATCTGGCCCAGCCACTCGATGCGGGAGCCGGGACCGAAACGTCCCTGCGGCGCGCCGAGCACACGTATCGGAACCTCGTCGTTGCGGTTGCTCAGGACCAGTTCGTCGACCGGACAATCCGCGAGGCCGGGCTGGACGGCAACAATGCTGGCGTAGTCGAGCGCATAGACGCCCGAGTCCTTCACCTCGATGTGAACGCGCCCCGCGCAGGCAAATGCCGCCACCGGCGCAAGCGACAGCAAACAAAGAACGGCACGCAAGCAGCGCGCGACGGGGCAAGCGGAATGGGGCATCGGACGAAGATCGGAACGCGAACGCTGCATGCTAGGCAAGCGCCCGCATATTCGCAACCCAACGCACGATTTCGGCAGCGCTGTGCGCCGGAACGCCCACGCTCGCGGCGGCACGCACGATGGCCGGATTCACGGTTTGCACGGCCTCGATGGCGTGGTGAACAAGCCAGGCGCGCAGCGCGGCCGGTTTTTCCGCGTCGGCGTGCAAGCATTCCACTGATTCATCCTCGATCATCGAACTGGCATCGAGCAAAGCCACGCGCGGCCGCGGCGGCTGCGTCGCATAGCGCCCATCGTTTCCGGCATACAGGCGGCGCACGCGCCAGTCGAGCACGCGGCGCTCGAAACTCCACAGCGTCGCGCCGACTCTCGCTTCATAGTCCGGCCAGCGCTCGCGCAGCACCGCCATGCCCTGCGCACCGAGCGTGACGCGGCGCTCTTCGCCGAAACTTGCGCTGCGTGCGTGCTGCACCAGCACGTCACCGGCGATCACATGCCGGAAGCCTTCGCGTTCGGCGCGCTGGCACAGGTCGTTTTCCTCGCCGTATCCGGCCGGAAAAGCCTGCGCGTCGAGCGTGCCGACGCGATCGAACACCGCTCGCTTCACGTACATGCAAAACCCGTTTCCGGTCGGCAGCTGCGGCAGGCAGCCTGCGCACTGTTGCAGCAGCGCGCGCTGAGCCTGTTCCAGCGTCCAGCGTTCGGGAATCGGACAAGACTTTTCCAGTTCGGGCACGCTGAACGCGCCGGCGTTGTCGGAAACCGCGGTGACGGTGCCGATGCTCGCGTCCGAGTATGCGGTCAGGCGCAGACGTTCCAGCCAGCGTGGACCGACTTGCGTATCGGCGTTGAGCAAGACCACGTCCGCCTTGCCGGCCAATTCGATGCCCAGGTTGCAACTCGCGGTGTAGCCGAGGTTGCGCTCGTTGCGCCGGATCAGGATATCCGGGCGCGGCGCGAAGCCGCGCGCAATTTCCGCTATGGCCGGATCGGTGCTCGCATCGTCGATCAGGATCTTGCGCCGCGCCGGATGCGTGTGCCGCAACAGCGCCGCGATGCAGCGTTGCACGCACAGCGGCGAATTGTGGATCGGCACCACGATCGCGGCAGGCGGCGCGCCACGCCAGGCATCTGACGTCGGCAGCGGCAAATCGGCCAGCGCCTGCAGCGCCCGCGCTTCGCCCTGCCACGCATCCGCGCCGGGTTGCGCGGGCTCGCCGAAACGCACTCGCCACGCCTGCGCCAGGGCGCGACCATCGGCATCGCGCAGCGCAAATTCCAGCTCACTGCCGCCGTTCGGCGAAAACGCCAAGTCGCGCGCGAAGTCGCCTGCGGCGACCGGCTCGAACGGCGCGCCGTCCAGATGCAGTCCGCACGGTGCGTCCGCATGCAGGCGCAGGCGCTGCCCGTCCCAGCCTTGCCACGTCGCATTCATTGCGCGGCCATGGCGACCGGCGCGGCGGCGTGATATTCGCGCAGCACATCGTCCACCGGGCCCTGCATCACGCTGCGGCCATGTTCGATCCACAGCGCGCTGTCGCAGATATTGCGCACTTGCGCGTCCATGTGCGAGACGAACACCACGGTGGTGCCGCTGTGGATGCGTTCGCGCAGCGCGGCACCGGATTTTTGCTGGAACTCGGTGTCGCCGACGGCAAGCACCTCGTCGATCAGCAGGACATCGGGCTCCACCTGCATGGCCACGGAAAATCCCAGGCGCGCATACATGCCCGTGGAATAACTCGACACCGGCTGTTCGAAGAAATCGCCCAGCTCGGAAAATTCCAGGATCGCCGGCAGGCGGCGTTCGATCTCGCGGCGACGCAGGCCGAGCAGGAGGCCGGACAGGATCGCGTTGTCGCGGCCGGACAGGTAGGGCACGAAGCCGAGCGCAAGCGACAACAACTGGCAGCTCACGCGCCCGCGCCGCAGCGATCCGCGATCCGGCGCGAGGATGCCCGCGAGCACGCGCAGCAACGTGCTCTTGCCGGCGCCGTTGCGCCCGACCACGCCCAGGCGCGCGCCTCGCGGCAAGGCGAGATTCACGTCTTCCAGCGCCCAGAACCGTGGTGCGCCCATGCGCAGCTGCGCGTTGAACGCGATGCCGACATTGCGCAATTCGATGATCGGCTCGGTCATGTTGGCAGCTTCACGTAACGCGGTGTGAAGTGCCGGATCAGCCAGGAACCCAACGCGAAGAACGCGAGCGAGACCAGAGTGACGCGGCCGAGCGCGACCCAGTCCGGCCAGCGCGCATACATCAATATGTCGCGCCCGGCATCGATCAGCTCGACGATCGGATTGAGCGCGAACCAGTGCCGTATCCCCGGCGGGATCGAGTCCAGGGAAAAGACCACGCCGGACACGAACATCACCACCTGCAGCACCTGTTCGATCACGAAACGCAGGTCCGGCACGAATGGCATGACCGCGGCGACCAGGTACGCCGCCGCCGCGGTGAAGATCAATTCGACCAGCAATACCGGAACCAGCCCGAGGTAAGTGACGTTCGGCTTGTAGCCATACGCCCAAAGGATCACGAGCAGCAGCGCGAGGATGAAGGCGAACTTCACCGTGTCGGCGAGGATCTGCACGCTCGGGAACACCTGCAGCGGAAGCCGGACCTGCCGGATCAGGCCGAGTTGCTGCCAGATCGACTGGCCGCCGTGGCTGACGCCGGACTTGAACCATTGCCACAGGGTCAGGCCCACGAGCAGGAACGGCACATAATCGCGTTGCCCGGTCTTGAGCACGACGGCGAACACGAGGTAGTACGTGGCCATGTTCATGGCCGGCTCG
>JAFEFP010000034.1 GCA_018240545.1 Pseudomonadota bacterium
GGGACTTTCCAATGAGGAAAAATCGAAAGTCCGGCAACTCTATGCCGAAGGCAAGGTCGGGCGCGCCGAATTGCTCGATGCCGAATCGCGTGCCTACCATGCGCCGGGCACCTGCACGTTCTACGGCACGGCGAACTCGAACCAGATGCTGATGGAGATCATGGGCCTGCACCTGCCGGGCGCGAGTTTCGTCCACCCGAACACGCCGTTGCGCGAAGCGCTCACGGTCGAGGCGGTGCAGCGCGCGGTGCAGATCACGGCGCTCGGTGAAAACTATCTGCCCGTCGGCCACGTCATCGACGAGCGCGCCATCGTCAATGGCGTCGTCGGTCTGCACGCGACCGGCGGCTCGACGAATCACCTGCTGCATCTGGTCGCCATTGCGCACGCCGCCGGCATCGACTTGCGCTGGGACGATTTCGACGCGCTCTCGCACGCGGTGCCCTTGCTCGCACGCGTGTATCCGAACGGCAGCGCCGACGTGAACGGATTCCACGACGCCGGCGGCATGGGCTTTCTGATCGCGCAACTGCTCGACGCCGGACTGCTGCACGCCGACATCTGCACGGTCAACGGCACGGGCCTGGATGCCTATCGCATCGAACCCCGGTTCGCTGCCGATGGCTCGGTCGAGCGCGTGCCGGTCGCGCGCGAAAGCCGCGACACCTCGGTGCTGCGCGGCCTGCGCGAACCGTTCCGTGCCGACGGCGGTTTGCGCCTGCTCGACGGCAACCTCGGCCGTGCCGTGATCAAGGTCTCGGCGGTGCCGGGGGATCGCTTCATCATCGAAGCGCCGGCCCTGGTGTTCGACGATCAGGACGCCGTGCGTGCGGCATTCGAGCGCGGCGAGCTCGAGCGCGATTGCGTCGTGGTGGTGCGCTTCCAGGGCCCGCGCGCGAACGGCATGCCCGAGTTGCACAAGCTCACGCCCTTGCTCACGGTCCTGCAGAATCGCGGCCATCGCGTCGCGCTGGTCACCGACGGGCGCATGTCCGGAGCATCCGGGCGCGTGCCCGCGGCGATCCATGTCACGCCGGAAGCCGCCACGGGCGGCGCGATCGGCAAGATCCGCGATGGCGACGTCGTGCGCGTCGACGCGAAATCCGGCACGCTGGAGGTGAAAGTCGACGCGGCTATCCTGGCCGCGCGCGCCGTGGCGGCGTATGCGAATCGCGATGCACATGGCAGCGGAATGGGACGCGAACTGTTCGCGCGTTTCCGCGCCGCCGCCAGCCCCGCCGACGCGGGCGCGGGTTTCTTTGGAGATGCCGCATGAACGCATCGATGTCGGACAAGCGCGAGCGCCTGGAATCGATCCTGCGCACCGCGCCCGTCGTTGCCGTGGTGACGATCGACGATGCGGATGCGGCCGTAGCGCTGGCGCGCGCCCTGTGCGCTGGCGGCATTGTCGCGATCGAGGTCACGTTGCGCACGCCGCTGGCGCTCGCTGCGATCCGCGCAATCGCGGACGCGGTACCGCAGGCAGCGGTCGGCGCGGGCACGGTATTGTCCGCCGCGGATTTTGCGGCTGCCGCTGCGGCCGGCGCGAAATTCGCGGTGTCGCCGGGCGCGACAGACGGCTTGCTCGCGGCCGCAGCATCCAGCGCGCTGCCGTGGCTGCCGGGTGTCGCCACGGCAGGCGAAGCGATGGCGCTGGCCGAGCGCGGCTACGCCGTGCAGAAATTCTTCCCCGCACAGGCGGCGGGCGGCGTCGAATACCTGCGCTCGCTCGCCGGACCCTTGCCGCACATCCGCTTCTGCCCGACCGGCGGCATCGGCGCGCAGAACGCACCGGAGTACCTGCGCCTGCCCAATGTCGTGTGCGTGGGCGGTTCGTGGCTGACGCCGGCAGCCTTGGTGCTTGCCGAGGACTGGAAGGCGGTTACGGCGTTGGCGCGTGCTGCGGCTGCGTTGCGCGGCTAGTTGCCGGACGGCGGCACGCGCACCCGTGCGGTCGAATCGCGGATCACCAGTTGCGGGCTGAAACCCTTGTTGCCGTGCGGCGCGTCGTCGCTGCGTTCGAGCGAGGCCAGCAGCAGCAACGTGGCGTGGCGCGCGATTTCCTCGGTCGCCTGCTTGGCCGTGGTCAGCGCCGGCCACGACTGCTTGGAAAACGGGCTGTCCTCGAAGCCGGCGATCGACAGGTCCCAGGGCACATCCATGCCGCCGGCCTTGGCCGCGGCGAGCACGCCGGCTGCAATCTCATCGTTGGACCCGAAAATCGCGGTGGGCCGGTCCTTGAGCGCGAACAGCTTGCGTGCGCCGCGAAAGCCGTCGTCGAAGGAATAGTCGCCCGGCACGATCAGCTTCTTGTCGAGCGGGATCGCGTAGTCCTTGAGCGCGGCCTCGTAGCCCTTGAAGCGTTCCGGACTGGAACGGTGCGACTCGCCGCCCCACAGGAATCCGATGCGCGTGTGGCCGAGCTGGATCAGGTGCTCGGTGATGTCGTAGGCCGCGTCGCGGTCGTCGACGAACACGCACGGATAGCCGTCGCGCGGATCCTCGGCGGCGGAAAGAATGCGCACGAAGGCGATCTTCTCCGCGGCCAGGTGCTCGATCAGCTCGCGGCGCTCGGACATCGGCGGCGCGAGCACGAGTCCGGCCAGGCGTGCGTTGCGCACCAGCGCCGACAGTTCGTCGGCAAGGCGCGGCGAGGTGGAGTTGCATGGATGGATCTGCAGGCCGTAGCCGGTTTCGCGGCAAACCGACAGCACGCCGCTTTGCAGGCTGATGACGTAGTACGGATTCGGGTTGTCGTAGACCAGGCCGAGCGCGTAGGACTTCGCGCTGCGCAGGCTGCGCGCGGACTGGTCGGGCTGGTAGTCCAGTTCCGCGACGGCGCGTTGCACCCGAGCGCGCGTGCGTTCGAGCACGCCCGGCTCGTTGTTGATCACGCGCGAGACGGTCTTCAGCGATACGCGCGAGCGGCGGGCGACATCCTTGATGGTGGGTTTGCGCATTGCCTCGTCAGCGCGTCCGCGCGCGGTAACCATACCGCGCATAGTAAAGGATATACGCATAGCACGGCAGCATGATCGCGCAGAACACCATCTGGAAATTCTCCGGCGTCTTCAGGTGCGCGAACAGTTGCGGAATGATGGCGCCGCCGGCAATGCCCATGATCAGGAACGCTGAACCCCGCTCGGTAAGCCCGCCCAGTCCACGGATCGCGAGCGGAAAGATGGCCGGCCACATCATCGCGTTGGCGAAGCCGAGCGCGGCGACGAAGCCGACCGAGACGTAGTCGCGGGTGACGTAGGCGGCGACGCAGAAGATCACGCCGAGCACGGCCGAGATCGCAAGATAGGCCTGCTGCGAAATGAAGCGCGGAATCAGGAGCAATCCGGCGACGTAGCCGACCAGCATCGCCGCGAGCGTGAATGCGGTGAAGAACTTGGTCTCGTCCAGCGGCAGGTCAAAGCCCTGTCCATACGTGCCGATGGCGTCGCCGGCCATCACCTCGACGCCGACGTAGACGAACAGGCACAACACGCCAAGCCACAGGTGCGGGAAGCCGAAGATGGAACCGCGATCCGCATCGCCGCCGCCGGCATCGGCATTGGCCGTGTGCGGGTCGATCTCGGGCAGCACCGAACGCAGGATCCATACCGCCAGCAAGGCCAGCAGCGCCGCCATCAGCAGGTAGGGCAGGTGCACCTTTGCGGCGAATTCCGCGAGCATGACCTGCTTCCCGGCACCGTTCGCGGCGGCCACCTTGTCGGCGAATCCGCCGATGTCCTTGAGCACGAAGAGGCCGAGCAGGATGGGCGCGACAATGCCGGCGAACTTGTTGCAGATGCCCATGACCGCGATGCGTTGCGCGGCGCTTTCGATCGGTCCGAGGATGCTGATGTACGGGTTGGCCGCGGTTTGCAGCAGTGCGAGTCCGGCGCCGATCACGAACAGGCCGGTGAGCGCGCCGGGATAGATGCGGACCGTCGCAAACTGGCCGAACAGCGCGGCACCGATCGCCATCACGAACAGGCCCAGTGCCATGCCGCGCTTCATGCCGGTGCGCGCGAGGATCCACGAGGCGGGCAGGGCAAGGAAGAAATACGAAAGATAGAACGCCATCGGCACCAGGAATGCGTTGACGTCGTCAAGGTCGAACGCGAGCTTGACGTAGGTGATGAGCGGGCCGTTGAGCCAGGTGACGAAACCGAAGATGAAAAACAGGATGCCGATGGTGACGACGGCGGCAAGATTGCGCGAGGCGGTTGCGGCGGAATCGGCGGCGTTCATGGGAGGTCCCGAGGCGGTTTGCGAAGGCGCCTGCGATTGTTGCACAACGTTGTCATGCTTTGCCGGAAATTTCGATATTCCTTGGGCATCAAGCTGCGCAGATTCGTGCAGTGACACCTGCCCATGGCGTTGCCGCGATGCGTCATTTTTACCGACAAATATCTTGGGATTGTGCAAACATGCCGATGTTTCCGCCATTGGCCAGATGGCATGCGTGTTGACGCAGTGCGGCATGACGGCGGCACCCGCCGATTTTTGTTGACAACGTTGTCATGCATTTGCAGACTCACGCCGCATCGATGGCCTGGCAACGGGCCAGAAACGGATTGGAAACGCAATGACGGCAGCGGCACGCCCAGCAGCTCAACGATTGGCGCAGGCGCACGGCGACGCGATCCTGGCCGCCGACGTCGGTGGCACGTACGCGCGCGTGGGCGTGGTTCGCTTCGGCATCGGCGCGCCGACCGTCGCCGGCTACCGCAAGTACCGCTGCGCCGATTACCCCAGTCTTACCGCCATTTTCGAGGATTTCCTCGGTGCACAGGTCCACGCCGAGGTTGCCTGCGGCGCCATCGCCTGCGCCGGTTACGTGCTTGACGACACGGTCATCAACGCCAACCTGCCGTGGCCGGTCTCGCTCAAGCAGATGCGCGCGGATCTCGGCCTCGCCGACCTGCGCGTCGTCAACGATTTCACCGCGATCGCGTTCGCGACGGCCCACGTGACGGAGCGAGACGTCACGCCGGTGGCCGTCGCGGCCGAGCCGATCGCCGGGCCGGTGCTGGTCGTCGGACCTGGCACGGGTCTGGGCGCGGCCGTGCGCATCCCCGGCGCGCGATCGACGGTGATTCTTTCCACCGAGGCCGGCCAGGCCGCGTTGACCGCGTCGAGCGCGCTGGAAATCGACGTGCTGAAGTTGTTGCTTGGCGAGCGCTCGCATGTGCCGACCGAACTCATCCTTTCGGGTCCTGGCCTGGTCAACCTGCATGCCGCGCTCGGCCGCCTGCGCGGCGTGCCCGTCGCCGCGCGCTCGCCGCGCGAGATTGCCGAAGCAGCGCTGGCCGGAGCCGATGCGCTGGCGGGCGAGGCCCTGGGCGCGTTTTGCGGCTGGCTCGGTGGCGTCGTCGGCAACCTCGTCATGCTCTACGGCGCGCAGGGCGGCGTTTACCTGGCCGGCGGCATCCTGCCGCAGATCCGCGAATTCCTGTTGCGCAGCGATTTCGTCGCGCGTTTCCGCGACAAGGGCGCGATGCGGCCCATGCTCGAACGCGTCCCGGTGAACCTGATCGACCACGGCCAACTCGGCGTGCTCGGCGCGGCCGGCTGGTTCCTGGAAAACCAGATGCAATCGGGCTGAACCGGAGACCCGAAGATTTCAACACCCGTACCCGCAAGCGAACGCAACACCCAATCGAATCGACTCACGCACGCCCCTGAGGAGAGAGCATCATGAAATACCGCAAGAACATCCTGACGGCGAGCATTCTCGCCAGCCTGTTCCTCGCCGCCGCGGCCCAAGCGCAGGATGCCGCCCAGCAGGTACCCGATGCGGGCGTGGCGCCCGCCGGGCAGGTATTGCTGGCCCAGAACGACGCGAACGATACTCGCAAGGCCAAGAGCAAGACCGAAGCCGAAGAACTCGGCACTGTCGTGGTCACCGGCATCCGCGAAAGCCTCAAGGCGTCGCTGGACAAGAAGCGCGATGCCGACGCGATCATCGATGCGATCACGGCAGAGGACATCGGCAAGTTCCCGGCGACCAATGTCGCCGAGGCGATGGCGCAATTGCCCGGCGTCACCCTCGACCGCGCGTTCAGCGCGACGCAGAAGGTCAGCATCGACGGCCTCGACCCGAGCCTGAACCTGTCCTATCTCGACGGTCATCCGGTCGCGCAGGCGGTGTGGCGCTACGGCGACAACCCGGATCGCGGCTTCAACTATTCGCTGCTGCCGCCGGAAATCCTCGGTGGCCTGGAAATCTACAAGAGTCCGGAAGCGCGCCTGCCCGAAGGCAGCCTCGGCGGCACCATCATCATGCATACACGCCTGCCGCTGGATTTGCCCAGCAATACGCTCGACGGCAGCGTCGGCTGGAACTACAACGCCATGGAAGGCAAGGGCAAGCCGAACATTTCCGGTTTCTACAGCTGGAAGAGTGATGACAAGACCTTCGGCTTCGACGTTTCCGCCCAGCATTACGAACAGGTGACCAGCCGCCAGGGTGAGGAAATCTTCGGTTACACGCCGGTGGCGAACATTGCGGCGAACAATCCGCTCGTTGCCGCGCAAGTGGCATCCGGGTCGATCAAATCCAGCGACATGATGCCGAACGAGATCAACATCGCCTACTTCCAGCAGACCGAAAAGCGCGACAGCGTGACTTCGAACATCCAGTTCAAGCCGAACGAGAACTTCGATTCCACGCTCAGCCTGATGTGGATGCGCGATGATCTGTCGAACTGGAACCAGTCGATGTACGCGTTCCCGGTGTGGCTGACCAGCACTGTCGCCGGCATCGACCAACTTGTCTCGAACGGCCATGGCTTGATTACCGGCGGTCACAGTTGCGATCCGTCGACCCAGACCGGCTGCGCCGGCGCGGCCGGCACCGTGTTCGACAACCAGGTGCGCCATGCGGTCGTCAGCACGCGCGGCGCGGACTGGCGCGCGAGCTGGCGTCAGGACAGCTGGAAACTGTCCGGCCAGGTCGGGGTGAGCACATCGCGCAATCCGAGCACGCAGGCATTCATCGAGCCCGTGTATTTCGGCGGCTATACCTGGGATATCAACCAAGGCTTCAAGTTCGACAGCACCACGGCGGCGACGAATCCGGCCAATTGGGCGGGCGCGGGCTGGATGGGCAACTACGGTGAATGGCCGGATCGCGCGCGCGACAACTATGCGCAAGCGGATTTCTCGATGGATCTGAACGGCTTCTTCAACCAGTTGCTGCTGGGAGCGCGTTGGGCCGACCATCATGAAGGCCAAAACCTGCTGGTGTGGAGCGGTGGCGTGCGCGTGGGCTCGCTGACCCAGGTTGGCGCCGGCGGCCTGACCGATTTGAGCGGCTTCGACTTCTGGCCCGGCGCGGCCAACCATGTGCAACCGAGCAGCGGTGGCGCGGTGACGGGCTGGGTGACCGGAAGCCCGAACTACCAGAGCCCGCAGTTCCTGTATGCGCCGTACGTCTACCAGGGCACCTACAACATCGACCAGTCCAGCGACGCCGGGTACGCCCAGCTGAATTTCGGCGATGACAGGCTGCGCGGCAATCTCGGCCTGCGCTTTGTGCACAGCATGCTCGACAGTACCGGTTATGTGGTCAGCGCGGACCAGCTCAATTCGCTGCCACCGCCCGCGGGGAGCTACCAGACCGTGAGCAGCACGCACAACAACGTGCTGCCGGCGCTCAACATCGCCTACAGCGTGCAGGACGACTTCATCCTGCGTGGCGCGCTGTCCGAGACGATCGCATTCGCGCCGTACAATCAGGAAGCGCCGTACACCTTCACCAATGACTCGGTACTCACCGGCACCGGTGGCAACGCGAACCTGAGTCCGTACAAGTCGAACAACTTCAACCTATCGGCGGAATGGTACTTCGCGCCGGAGTCGATCCTGGCGGCATCGGTGTTCTACAAGGACGTGCGCAACTACATCGTCAACGGCGTCGAAACCGAACGTTTGTTCAACTCGCTGTTCACCAGCAATCCGGACCAGTACGCGCAGCTCGCATCCGGCAACTGCGACAACAAGGGCTTCTGCGACTACAGCATTTCGCGTCCAGTCGATGGCGGCAAGGCCAAGGTCAAGGGTGCGGCGATCAGCTACCAGCAGGCGTTCGGGGAATCCGGCTTCGGCGTGCGCGCGAATTACACGTACTCCGACGGCACCACGCGCAGCGGTGGCGCGCTGCCCTACAACTCGAAGAACTCGGTCAGCTTCTCGCCGTACTACGAGAAGGACCAGCTCAGCGCAAGTCTGTCATTCACACGGCGCAGCACATACCTTGCCGGTGGCTATGTCGCCGGTGCGCCGGACACCTTCGTCGCGCCGTACAAGGAGCTCGATGCAAGCGTGGCGTGGCGTTTCAACAACCACTTCCAGCTCAGCCTCGATGCGCTCAACCTGCTCGATTCCACCTACTACTCGTACTACGGCACGCACGACATGCTGTCCGGCAAGTACAAGAATGGCACGGAGTACATGCTGACCCTGCACATGAAGCTCTGATCACGGTTACGGCTCTCCAACCGGTTGCGGGCCCGGAGCGATCCCGGCCCGCTTTTTTTTGGCATCATCGGCAAGCCATGCGCGCAATCCTTTGCATCCTGACGCTACTGTGCCTGTCGGCCTGCCAGCCGACGCGGCCGGTAACGCAAGCGCCGGTGCCGGCGCTGATTCCCCTGCCGGTGAGCGTGACTCCCGCGGCGGAAAGTTTCACCCTGCGGGACGGCGATGCCATTGCCGCGCATGGCGCTGCGGCGACGGAAGTCGCGCGCCGGTTCGCCGACCTGCTCGCGCAAACGCGCGGATTGCGGCTGCGTGAGGTCGACGCGCGCGCGGCGGTAATCGAATTCGTCGTTGATCCAACGCTCGCCGTTGCCGGCGCGGCAACACCGCAGGCGCTGGACGAAGCCTACGAACTGCGCATCGATGCGCACAAAATTGTTCTGACCGCGCGCACGCCGCACGGCCTGTTCGACGGCAGCATGACACTGTGGCAGTGGCTGACGGCGCAAACCGCGAAGGCGCGCGCGATCCGCGTGCCGGGCGTGCGCATTGCCGATTACCCGCGTTTCGCCTGGCGCGGCCTGATGCTCGATTCGGCACGGCATTTTCAGTCGCCCGAGTTCGTGAAGAAATTCATCGCCGAGATGGCGCGGCACAAGCTCGACGTGCTGCACTGGCACCTGACCGACGATCAGGGTTGGCGCATCCAGATCAAGAAGTATCCGGAACTTGCGTCCATCGGCGCCTGGCGCACGCCGGCGTCGCTGCACGGCGGTGCGCCGCGCTACGGCGGCCTCTACACCCAGGACGACATCCGCGACATCGTGCGTTATGCCGCGCAACGTTTCGTGGCGATCGTGCCGGAAATCGAAATGCCCGGCCACGCACAGGCGGCGATCGCGGCCTATCCGCAGTTCGGCGTCACCGGCAAGCGCCCGGCGGTCTCGCCGGACTGGGGCGTGCACACGTACCTGTACAACGTCGACGACGCCACGTTTTCCTTCCTCGAAGACGTGCTCGGCGAGGTGATGGATCTGTTTCCCGGCACCTACATCCACATCGGCGGCGACGAGGCGGCCAAGGACCAGTGGCAGGCCTCGGCGCAGGTGCAGCAGCGCATGCGCGAGCTGGGGGTCGCGGACGCGAATGCGCTGCAAGGCTATTTCACCGCGCGCATCGGCAAGTTTCTCGCCGCGCATGGACGGCGCCTGATCGGCTGGGACGAAATCCTCGAAGGCGGCGTTCCGGCGGATGCGACGGTGATGTCGTGGCAGGGTGAAGCCGGCGGCATCGCGGCCGCGCGCGAAGGGCATGATGTGGTGATGGCGCCTTCGCCGCTGATGTATTTCGACCACGTGCAAAGCACACTGCACGACGAACCGCCGGGACGGCCCGACGTGGTGTCGCTGGCCGATGTCTACGCCTACGAACCCGTGCCGCACGCGCTCGACGAGGCGCAGGCGCGGCACGTGCTTGGCGCGCAGGCGAATCTGTGGACGGAATACATGGACACGCCCCAGCGCGTCGAGCACGCCGCGTTTCCGCGCGCCGCCGCGCTGGCCGAGGTGCTGTGGTCGCCACCAACTCGGCGCGACTGGCAGGGCTTCCTCGCGCGCCTGCCGGAACAGTTCGCGCGTTATCGCCTGTTCGGCATTGCCTACGCCGACAGCGTCTTCGCGCCGCGCGTCGAAGCGCTCGGCGCGGGGGCTTCGCTGCGCCGGAACAGCGACGAGCTGCGTTCGTGCAATCCCGGCGGCGGATTGCCGTTGCGCCTGCCCGGTCCCGCGCTTGGCGGAGGCGAAGCGGTATATCGCGTGGATATTTTCGATCCGTGCTGGATCTATCCGCAGGTGGACCTGGACAAGCTGGGCGCGGTCGATGTGGTCGTGGCGGAACGTCCCTACAATTTCCAGCTATGGCACGACGCGGACAAGGTCGTGCTGCGCAAGCCGGCAGCACCGGGCGGCGAACTGCTTGTGTATCGCGACGCATGCAAGGGCGACGCACTGGTGCGCGTGCCGCTGGCGCAGGCCGCGAACATTGGTGGGGTCGCGCAGTTGCACGTCGCGTTGCCCTCGGACCATGGCACGCACGACCTGTGCTTTGCCTTCGGCCGCGCGAGCGTCAATCCCCTGTGGATGATCGATACGGTGCAACTGCAGCCGCGCTGAGGCTTCAGCCGAATTGCGAATCCGGCATCGCCAACAGGGTGTCGGCATTCGCGCGCAGGTTGGCCGCATGCGACAGGGTGCGCGGCAACAGGCGCGCGTAGTAGAAACGCGCGGTGGCGAGTTTTGCTTGCTTGAATTGTGCCGGTTGCGCGGAGGCGTCCGCAGCCGCCA
The DNA here is from genome assembly GCA_018240545.1 of Pseudomonadota bacterium. Classification (GTDB taxonomy): domain Bacteria; phylum Pseudomonadota; class Gammaproteobacteria; order Xanthomonadales; family Rhodanobacteraceae; genus Rudaea. The sequence goes on from JAFEFP010000034.1 coordinate 10,818, forward strand.
CGGCGCGTGCCCAAAAATACGCGAGCGCGATGTAGCCGGAACAAAACAGGTAATCCACCGCGCACACGCCGACTTCGTCCGGATTCGCCGCGGCGCGCTTGCCGATTTCCTGGGTCAGGTCTGCCCACTGTTTTGCCGATGTCGCGAGCGGTGCGACGAATTCCTGCACCGAGGTGTTCGCGATGTTGGCATGGCAGAACGCGCCGATTTCCTCGAGGAAATGCTTCAGGCCCACGCCCTGGGTCTGCATGACCTTGCGCCCGAGCAGGTCCAGTGCCTGGATGCCGGTGGTGCCTTCGTAGATCGAGGTGATGCGCGCGTCGCGCGCGATCTGCTCCATGCCGGTCTCGTGGATGTAGCCGTGGCCGCCGAAAATCTGCACCGCATGGTAGGCGCACTCGTTCGCGATTTCGGTGAGCAGGGCCTTGGTGATCGGGATGATGAAGCTGAGCAATTCGTCCGCGTGCTTGCGTTCGTCCGGTGTCGGCGCGCGTTCGACGAGGTCGACCAGGCTAGCGGCGTAGTAGGCAAGCGCGCGTCCGCCCTCGGCGAAGGCTTTCTGCGTGAGCAGCATGCGGCGGATGTCCGGATGCACGATCAGCGGGTCTGCAGGTTTGTCCGGAAACTTGGCGCCGCTCAGCGCGCGTCCTTGCAGGCGCTCGCGTGCGTAGGCGAGCGAACCCTGATAGGCACGTTCGATGAGCCCGAGTCCCTGGATGCCGACAGCGAGGCGCGCGGTGTTCATCATCGTGAACATCGCGTTGAGGCCTTTGTTCGGCGCGCCGATCAAGTAGCCTTCGGCGCCGTCGAAGTTCATGACGCACGTGACCGAGGCATGGATGCCCATCTTGTGTTCGATCGCGCCGCAACTCACCGCGTTGCGCGCGGCCATCGCGCCGCTTCTATCCACCTTGACCTTGGGCACGATGAACAGGGAAATGCCCTTCACGCCCGCAGGCGCGTCGGGCAGGCGCGCGAGCACCAGGTGCACGATGTTTTCGGTCAGGTCGTGTTCGCCGGCGGTGATGAAGATCTTGGTGCCGGTGATGCGATAGGTACCGTCAGAATCAGGTTCGGCCCGGGTCTTGAGCAGGCCCAGGTCCGATCCGCAATGCGGCTCGGTCAGGCACATGGTGCCGGTCCAGCGGCCTTCGACGATGGGCTTGAGGAAGGCCACGCGCTGCCATTCCTCGCCGTGCAGGCGCAACGCCTCGGTCGCGCCGTGCGAAAGCAGCGGGAAGTTGCCCCAGGACAGGTTCGCCGAGTCGAGCATTTCCTTCAGCGGTGCGCCGATCGACTCGGGCAGGTGCTGGCCGCCGTAGGCTTCCGGCGCGGTCAGGCCGCTCCAGCCGCCTTCTACGTACTGCTTGTAGGCGTCCCTGAAACCCGCCGGCGTCGTCACCGCGCCGGTGGCCTTGTCCAGCGTGCAGCCTTGTTCGTCGCCCGGAGCGTTGAGCGGAGCGAGCACGGTCTCGGAGAATTTCGCGGCTTCGTCGAGGATGGCATCGACCACGTCGCGCGTGGCGTTCGCGCCGCCATCGATGCGCGCGTACTGCGCGTCGAGCCTGAGCAGGTCGAACATGACGAAGCGCATGTCCGCAAGCGGGGCTTTGTAGTTGCTCATCGCATTTTCCTTCAGTCGGTGTCATTCCGGCATGGATTGCCGGAATCCAGAAGCCATGGATGGCAATCCACCTTCGGCATCCATGCAGTCTGGGTCCCGGCATTCTCTGCCGGGACGACAAAGATGTTACTCAACGATAGGAATTGGCCACGCCGGGGATCGGCGACAGCCGGCTCTTGTGCGCGAATTTGAAATCCTTGCCGGCGGAGGGAATCTGGATGGTTCCCTTCAACTCGTAAGCCACGCCATCCGGACGTGAAATATCGGCCTTGAACGCCTTCGCCGCGTTGGCGTCGGGCGCCAGCGTGATGTCGAGGATGTCGGCGTTTTCGCCGGGGATATCCATGTCCGCATTCGTGTCAATGTTGCCGGCCTCCTCGCCGCCAACGCGCAGGTCGGCCTTGAACGCGCCGTAATGCACGGTCTGGTCGCTGAAATTCTCCAGCCGGACCTGCAGTTTCCAGCGCCCGTCCGGCAGCACGTCGAGCTGCTGGATGCTGGCGCTGGGCGGATTGATCGGATGCTTGACTTGCCCGCAGGCGGCGGCGAACAAGCCAAACGCGAGCGCAGGCAGGATCCGGCGCACGATTGCGGTCATGACCGTCACCAGTGTGGGCGATGGCCTACCTTAGCCAAAACCGGCGTGGGTGGGAAGGGCGATGCGGCGCTCGTTTACGCCGCGTTGCCGATGGGCATCTTCACCTGCGTGTACTGCGCCGGCTTGCGGTCCAGGAATCCCAGGCCATGGCAGTGGTTCATCACGTGCACGCCGTGCGCGCGCTGCTGGTCGCGGATCGAATCGCGCAACTGCACCATCTTGGTCCAGTGCACCTTGGGCCGGTAGTGGTGTTCGGCGTGGAAGCCGTTGTAGAGCCAGATCCAGTTGTAGAACTTGTTGTACGTCGACACGCCCCAGGCGATGGGATCGTCCGGATTGCCCTTGAAATGCTCGTAGTAGCCGTTCAATGACGACAGCGAGTGGCCGAGGTAGTAGAACGGCACCAGGGCGAGGAAGGCACGCCAGTCCCAGACGAGACAAACGAGGTAGATGCCGACGACGATGTAGATTTCGCGCCAGATCCATTTCGCCTTGTCCGGGAATTTTTCCTTGACGCGATGGTAGACCTCGCCGATGTCGTCGCGGAAGTAACTGTAAAAAGTGTACGTCCACGGACTTTCGACCTTGCCGTCCTTGCCGTGGCGCCAGATCGACAGCGGATCGATGGTGGTGCCGTTCGCGCCGACCCGATCCATGTTGCCGACATGGTGGCGCAGGTGGACGTGGTGGTAGAACTCCTGCGAGAAACCGTCAGTCAACGACAGGATGATGCTGTAGAGGCGGTTGAGGAACGGCGAGGAGAAGAACGGATTGTGGATGAAGTTGTGGCTGGAGGAGTTGATGCTCCACGAAATGCTGATCGCGTACACGCCGGCGAGCGGGATCCACACCACCCACGGCATGGCGTGGAAGCCGAAAAACAGGGTGGCGACGAACGCCAGATGGCCTAGGACCATCAATGCAGGGATGACGTCCCACGGCGTGTAGGCAAAAAAGGCGGAACGGCTCGACATGCGCGCGGCAAAAGACGAAAATAGGCGATGGCCGATTTTGCCAGAAAGCTCCCCGCAATACGTTAAAGCCCCCTCAATTCAAGCTCTTGCCGCTCAGGAATCCTTAATGCGCGGCGCCGATAATGCCGCATCCGGATTCTGGCGAGAAACGCGCGTGTCCCACTGGACCATCCTTTGCGATTTCGACGGCACCATCGCCGTCGACGACACCACCGATACCCTGCTCGAACGCTTCGGGCGGCCCGGCTGGGAAGCGCTCGAATCGGACTGGAAGGCCGGTCGCATCAATTCGCACGACTGCATGGCCGGGCAGGTGGCCCTGCTCGACATGAGTCGCGCCGAGCTTGATGCGCACCTGGATGCGCGCGCGGTCGATCCGGGCTTCGGCGCCTTCGTGGCTGCCGCGCATGCGCGGGGCATGCACCTTGTCGTCGTCAGCGACGGCCTGGACTACGCGATCCGTCGCATTCTCGCGCGCACCGGTTTCGAGGGTTTGCCCATCGTCGCCAATCACCTGCGCCAGAATGGCGATCGCCAATGGCTGCTGCAATTTCCGCATGCGAGTGCGGACTGCCGCATCGGCAGCGGCACCTGCAAATGCGCGCGTGCGCGCGCCACGCACGAGCACACCTTGCTGATCGGCGACGGCGCTTCGGATTTTTGCGTTGCCGAAGCCGCCGACTTCGTGTTCGCCAAGGGCAAGCTGATCCCGCATTGCAGGAACAAGAACATTCCGCACGCCGCCATCGACGGGTTTGACGATGCGCTGTCGCAGTTGCCGGCACTGATTGCCATGAGGCACGGCGCGGTGCGCGTGGCGACCGCCTGATCCAGAATTTCCATCGAAGGTGACACATGAACGCAACGGCTGACCGGCTCGTCGCCGGCCTCGACACGTCCAGCAGCGCCAGGTTGTTCGAGACCGCCTGCAAACTGATTCCCGGTGGCGTCAACAGCACCGCGCGCGCGACCTGGTCGGGCTGGAATCCATACCCGTTGTTCGTCAGGGACGGCAAGGGCTCGCGCCTGACCGACGTCGACGGCAACGAGTACATCGACTACCTGCTGGGCCTGGGACCGATGATCTTCGGCCATCGCCCGCCGAAGGTGACGCAGGCGGTGGTCGACTTCATCCAGCAGCGCGGCACCGTGTTCGCGCTGCCGACCGAGGATGAAGCGCGCCTGGCGCAGAAAATCGTCGACGCCGTGCCGAGCGTGGACAGGGTGCGCCTGTGCAACACCGGCACCGAGGCGGTGCTTTATGCGACGCGCCTGGCG
>JAFEFP010000035.1 GCA_018240545.1 Pseudomonadota bacterium
GGCGTTCGGCGCGGTGGCGTGGTGGACGCACATCGCCGGTTTCCTGATCGGTATACTTTTTGCGCTGCTCTCGCGGCCGGCACTCGCCCGCCAACAGCGCCAGTAGTCAGTGCGCTTTCGGTACGGCGGGGTCGGGCGCGGCCGGGTGCCGCAGCGCCATGCCCTTGAGCACGATCAGCGCCTCGTTCAACCCGTAGTCGTCGAGCAGGCCGTCGCTGGCGCCGTCGCGCTCGCCGTTCCTTTCACCCTCATGTTCGCCCTTGAGGTGATTGGGCAGGTCGCGCTCGCCGCGCACGAGCGACGGCGGCGCGTCGCGCACGCTGAGCTTGAGGTCGGCCAGTTCGATGTCCGGCTCGATCCCGGCGGCCTGGATCGAGGTGCCGTCCGGCGTGTAGTAGCGCGCGGTGGTGAGCTTGACCGCATGCGTGTCATCCAGCGGCAGCACGGTCTGCACCGAACCCTTGCCGAACGTGCGCCGGCCCATGACCAGGGCGCGGTGGTTGTCCTTGAGCGCGCCGGTGACGATCTCGGCCGCCGAGGCGGTGCCATTGTCGACCAGGACCACGAGCGGCGCGCCATCGAGCAGGTCGCCCGGCGTGGCCTTGAAACTCAGGTCTGCCTGCTTCACGCGTCCGCGCGTGGTGACGATGACCCCGGCATCGAGGAAATCGTCGCTGATCTCCACCGCCGAGGTGAGCAATCCGCCCGGGTTGCTGCGCAGATCCAGCACCGCGCCTCGCAGCGGCTTTTCCCGCGCCAGCAACGCGGCGAGCTTCTTGCGCAGCTCGTTGCCGGTGTCCTCCTGGAACTGGACGACGCGAATGTAGACGTAGCCCGGTTCGAGCTCGCGCACGCGCACGCTGGCCACGCGGATCGCCTCGCGCGTGAGCGCGTACTCCTCGGGCACGCTCGCACCCTCGTGCAGGATCGCGAGCTTGACCTTGGTGCCGGCCTTGCCGCGCAGCATGTCCACCGCACGGTTCGCGTTTTCCGCGGTGATCGCGGTGCCGTCGATGCGCACGATGATGTCGCCGGGCCTGATCCCGGCGCGCGCCGCCGGCGTGTCGTCGATCGGCGCGACCACGCGCAAGGCGCCATTGAGGGTGATGACCTCGATGCCGAGGCCGTCGTAACTGCCGCTGGTGTCCTCGTTCAGCGCCTGCATCCCGGTCTGGTCCAGGTATTCGCTGTGCGGATCCAGGCCCGCGAGCATGCCGCGGATCGCGCTCTGCATCAGGGTCTTGTCGTCGACCGGATCGACGTAGGCCTGCTTGATCAGGTCGAACACGGCCGTGAACTGGCGGATCTGCGCCATGCTCACGCCGGTTTTTTCGGCGGGTGGCGCCGGCTTCGCCTCGTCGGCGCGCAATGCCACGGGTGCCAGCGCAAGCAGTAGGCAAAAAGACAGTCGCAGCATGAGGATCACCCGAATCGCGGTGCCGGCATTATAGGCCGCTGCCGCCGGTTCAACGTGAAGGCGATTTGAGCCAGGCCAGCGGGTCGATCGCCTTGCCCCGGTAGCGCAGCTCGAAGTACAGCCCCGGCGTCGGGCGTCCGCCACTGTCGCCGCTGGTGGCGACGACGGTGCCGGCATCGACCCAGTCGCCGACGTCCTTGAGCAGGGTTTCGTTGTAGCCGTACAGGCTCAGGTAGCCGTCGCCGTGATCCAGGATCAGCAGCAGACCGTAGCCGCGCAGCCAGTCGGCGAAGACGACGCGCCCGTGCGAAACCGCGCGCACCTCGCTGCCGTTCCGGGCCGCGATCAACACGCCCTGGCTGACCTGGCCGCCCCCCGCGCCAGCGCCGAAGTGCTCCGCGATGCGTCCGCGCAATGGCCAGGGCAGCTTGCCGCGCAGGTCGGCGAACGGTTCCGCACCCGCAAGGTTCTGCGGGATGTCGGCGAAGATATCGCGCAGTTTCGCGAGCAGGTCGGTCAGCGCCTTTTCATCCTTGCCGAGCGCGGCGAGGCGGCTTTTCTGGTCCTTCAACGTGGCATCGAAGTCGTCCAGCACGTCTTGCCGCGCGCGGCGCTCGACATCGAATTGCTGCGCCTGCGCGGCGCGGTCCGCGCGCGAGTCCTGCAGCACCCTGGCCTGCGCCTCGATCGCGTTCTGCACCTTCGCCAACGCATCCAGATTCTCGAGCAGCGCGCCGATCTCACGCAGTCGGGCGTTCTCGAAATAGCGGTAGTACGCCAGCAGGCGCGCGATGTCGGCGGCCTTGTCCTGCGCCAGCAGCAATTTCAACTCTTCGCCGCGGCCCATCGCGTAGGCCGAGCGCACGAGCGCCGCCAGCGCATCGCGCTGGTCCTTGAGTTGGTCGTCGAGCGCGCCGCGCTGCCGGAGCAGATCGTCGAGCCTGCCTTGCTGGGTCGCGATTTGCGCATCCAGCGCGCGCAGCTCCTTCGCCGTCGCGGCGATCTTGAGTTCCTGGTCGCGCAGTGCCGCCGCCGCGTCGTTGCGCTTGCCTCGGGTATCGCGCTGCGCGTCGGCAAGCGCCTCGATCTGCGCGCGCACCTGCTCGAGTTTCTGCTTGGCCTGGGCCTCCTGGGCGGCACGGGCAGGATCGTCGGTCTGGGCATGAATGCTTGCGCAAGCGCACCCCAGCAACAGCAAAGCGCTCGAAAACCGCTGGATCAAGCAAAGGTCACGAGCGAATGGCCGGTCATCTCGACCGGCTGCGGCAGCGCCATCAGCGCCAGTACCGTGGGCGCGAGATCGCGCAACGCGCCGGGCGCCAGCGTTGCCTTGCGTCCGACATGGACCAGTGGCACCGGCCCGACCGTGTGCTGGGTGTGCGGCTGGCCGTCGTCGGCGCGCATTTGTTCCAGATTGCCGTGATCGGCGCTGATCAGCATCTCGCCGCCCGTCGCGCGGATCGCGGTTTCGAGCTTGCCGAGTGCGACGTCGACCGCTTCCACGGCCTTGATCGCCGCGTCGAGCTTGCCGCTGTGCCCGACCATGTCGGCGTTGGCGAGGTTGCAGACGATGAAGTCGTATTGGCCGCTGGCGATCGCGGCGACGAGTTTTTCCGTCACTTCCGGACAACTCATCTGCGGTTGCAGGTCGTAGGTCGCAACCTTGGGACTCGGCACCAGGATGCGTTCCTCGCCCGGATACGGCTCTTCGCGTCCGCCGGAAAAAAAGAACGTGACGTGTGCGTATTTTTCGGTCTCGGCGATGCGCAATTGTTTCAGGCCCAGGCTCGAAAGGTATTCGCCCAGCGAATTGGCCAGCGACTGGGGTGGATACGCTTCTGCCGTTACGTGCAGATCGTCGCTGTAATGCGTGAGCGTGACGAAGGCGGACAAATGAATCTGGCGCGCGCGCGCGAACCCGGAAAATCCCGCATCGACGAAAACCCGGGTGAGTTGGCGCGCGCGGTCGGCGCGAAAGTTCAGGTAGACGATGGCGTCGCCATCGGCAATCTTCGTCGCGGCTCCGATGAGCGTCGGCTTGACGAATTCGTCGGTCTCGCCGCGCGCGTAGGCGGCATCGAGCGCGGCAAGCGCAGTGTCGGCATGGAATGGCGCATCACCTTCCGCGATGGCGTCGTAAGCCAGCTTCACGCGCTCCCAGCGCTTGTCGCGGTCCATGGCGTAGTAGCGCCCGCTCACCGTGGCGATGCGCGCATTGCCCAGCGCATCGCACTTGGCCTGCAACTTTTCCAGCGAAGCGCGCGCGCTTTGCGGCGGCGTATCGCGGCCGTCGAGAAACGCATGCGCGGCAACGCGCTCGACGCCATTCTTCCTGGCCATGTCGAGGAAGGCGAAGAGGTGATCCTCGCTGCTGTGCACGCCGCCGGGGCTGAGCAATCCGAAAACATGCAGCGTCGCGCCCTTGGCCGCCGCGCAGGCGCCGAGCAGGGCCGGATTGGCGAAGAAACTGCCGTCGGCGATTGCCGCATCGATGCGCGTCAGGTCCTGGTACACGATGCGGCCGGCGCCGATGTTCATGTGGCCGACCTCGGAATTGCCCATCTGGCCATCGGGCAGGCCGACGAAGTTGCCGTGCGTCTGCACGAGCGTGTGCGGGCAGGTCGCCAGCAAACGGCGCCAATTCGGCGCATTCGCCTGCGCGATGGCGTTGTTCTCGCGTTCGACGCGGTGGCCCCAGCCATCCAGGATCAGCAGCAATACGGGTTTGGGTCGGGACACGGGACGATCTCGCAATGGGCGGATAATGTTATCCGATTAAACCCCGCGGCGGCCTGCCGCATCCCACCGGGACACAACCGTATCGGAGAACCCGCATGAAACGACTTGCACTCATCGCACTGTCCGCCGCCCTCGCCTTCGGCACCGCCCTCGCCGCCGGCAATGCGGATCTGGACATCGACAAGGTCAACGGCAGCATCCATGTGCCGGACAACGCCATCGTCGGCAAGCTCTCCACGGTCAACGGCAGCATCCACGTCGGTGATGGCGCGCATGCCGCGGGCGCAACCACGGTCAACGGCAGCATCCACATCGGCGCCAACGACACGCTGGAATCACTCGACACCGTCAACGGCGGCATCCATGTCGGCGCGGGTGCAAAGATTGCGAAGACCATCGAGGCGGTCAACGGCTCGATCACGCTCGGCACCGGCGCGGATGTGGCCGGCAAGGTTTCCAACGTCAATGGCGGCATCGCGCTGTCCGCAGCGCATGTCGGCGGCGGCATCGAGACAACCTCGGGCGACATCGACATCGGTGCCAATTCCCGGGTCGAAGGCGGCGTCCTCGTCAATCCCGACAACAGCTGGTTCCACTTCGGGGTCAACCGCAACCCGCGCATCGTCATCGGCCCGCACGCCGTGGTGCAGGGCGAGATGGTGTTCAAGCGCACCGTGCAGCTCTTCGTCAGCGACAGCGCGACGGTGGGCAAGATCGAAGGCGCGAAACCGGTCACGTTCACGGGCGACAAGCCGCCGCAGTAATCCTACAATCGGGACTCGTGTTCGATTCCGGAGTCCCTCATGCGCAACGCCACCGTCCTGTTTCTTGCCGCGCTTCTGCTCGCCGCCTGCGGCCAGTCGACACCCCCGGAGCCAGCCAGGAGCGCCGCGACGCCCGTCCCCAAACCGGAACCGCTCAAGCCGACCAGCGACGGTCACTTCTCGCCGGCGATCACGGCCGCGGATTTTGCCGGCTACGACCAGCGCCTGTCCTCGGACGAGTTCGAGGGCCGCAAGCCGGGCACGATCGGCGAGCGCATGACCACGACGTACCTGATCGACCAGTTCAAGGGCATGGGACTGAAACCCGGCAATGGCGACAGTTACTTGCAGGCCGTGCCGGCGGTGGAAACGACCTTGCTCGATGGCGACAAGATCGCGCTGGACGTGAGCGCGAACGGCAAAGTGGAAAAGTATAACTATCGCGGCGATCTCATCGTCGGTACGCTGCAGAACAAGACGGACATCGCCGTGAAGGACGCCGACCTCGTCTTCGCCGGTTACGGCATCGTCGCGCCGGAATACCACTGGAACGACTACGCCGGTCTCGACGTCAGGGGCAAGATCGTCGTCGTGCTGGTCAACGATCCCGGCCACGCGGACCCGGCCCTGTTCAAGGGCAAGGCCATGACCTACTACGGGCGCTGGACGTACAAATACGAGGAAGCCGCGCGCCAGGGCGCCGTCGGCTGCCTGATCGTGCACCAGACCGGTGCGGCGGGTTACCCGTGGGAAGTGGTGGTCAACAGCTGGAGCGGCCCGCAGTTCAGCCTGGTGCCGGATGCGACCACGCCGCCGCGCCTGGACGTGGCCGGCTGGCTCACCGGCGATGCCGCGCACCGGTTGTTCGCCAGCGCCGGCGCGGATCTGGACGCGCTGACGAAGGCCGCCGCCAAACCCGGCTTCACGCCGGTGCCGCTCAAGGCGACGGCCTCGATCGCGTTCCACAACCAGATCCGCACCCTGCAGACCGACAACGTGCTGGCGCTCGTGCCCGGCACCACGCGCAAGGACGAGGTGATCGTCTATTCCGCGCACTGGGATCACTTCGGCCGCGATCCCACGCTCAAGGGCGACCAGATCTACAACGGCGCGGTCGACAACGGCACCGGGCTGTCCGGCCTGCTCGAGATCGCCGATGCGTTCGCGCACCAGGACCCGCCACCGCAGCGCTCGATCCTGTTCCTGGCGACGACGCTCGAAGAAGCCGGGTTGCTCGGCTCGCGCTACTACACCCTGCATCCGGTGTTTGCGATGGCCAAGACCGTCGCCGACATCAACCTGGACGAGATGATTCCCTGGGGCCGCGCCCGCGACATGTCCGAAATCGGTTTTGGCCAGTCGCAGATGGATCAGTACCTCGCCGACGCGCTCAAGCCGCAGGGACGCGCGGTCAGCGCCGACGAGGAACCCGAGAAGGGTTTCTTCTATCGTTCCGACCAGCTCAATTTCGCGCGCCAGGGCGTGCCGGTGCTGTACGCGCAGAGCGGCTTCGACAAGATCGACGGCGGCAATGCGGCCGGCCACGCGGCCTACGCCGACTTCACCACGAACCGCTACCACAAGCCCGCCGACAACTACGATCCGAACTGGGATTTGTCCGGCGTGATCGAGGACGTGCAGGCCCTGTACGCCGTCGGCAAGCGCCTCGCGGATGAATCCACGTTCCCGCAGTGGCTGCCCGGCAGCCAGTTCGGCGCGGTACGCGAGGCGTCGCTGAAGGCGCAGAAGCACTGACGCGAGTGCCCCGCGATGGACTTCGCCTTTCTCATTCCCGTGTTGTTCGCCGCCGCGGCCATCGCGGCACTGATTGCGCTGGCCCAGGCGTTCGCGGTACGCCGCCACTGGCGCGCGCGCCGACGCTTCGCCTGCGCGCATCGCGGCGCGTGGCTGCTGGTGTTCGTGCTGCTCACGGTCCTGCTCGCCGGGATGGGGCTTGCCTTGCGCGGTTACGGACTGCTGACCGCCGAGGCGCCGGTTGCGCGCGTGCAGGCGCGCCAGCTGGGTCCGCAATGGTTCGGCGTACGCGTGGATTTCCCCGACGGCACGCATCGCAGCGCGGACTTGCATGGCGACGAATGGCAACTCGACGCGCGCGTGATCAAGTGGACGCCGCGCGCGGTCGCACTCGGCGCGCAGCCGCTGTATCGCGTCGACCGGCTGTCGGGGCGCTACCGCGAAGCGACGCAGGCGCGGTCCGCACGGCCGAGCCTCGTTGCGCTGGACGGGGATGCCGTCGTCGACCTGTGGCAACTCAAGCAACGCTTTCCGCGCTGGCTGCCCTGGCTGGATGCCGACTACGGCAGCGCGGCCTTCCTGCCGCTGGTCGACGGTGGCAGTTACACCGTGGCCATCAGCCCGCTCGGCGGCCTCGTTGCGCGCCCGGCCGACGCGGCGACGGCGGAGAAATTGAAGGCGCTCGGTTGGTGACGCCTGGCTTGCGCAGCGGTTTTTCGTATCGCCACGCATCCGCCCCATCCTCGTAAAAGCCGGCGATGGCGCCGAAGCGGCGGTAACCGAGTTTTTCGTAAAGTCGAATCGCGCCGGGATTGTCCTGGCGCACTTCCAGGCGCAGGCGCTTGCAACCGCGTTTGCGCGCGCCGCGCTCGACCGCGCGAAGCAGCCCCTTGGCAATGCCGCGCCCGCGTGCCGCGTCGTCCACGGCGATGGAATACAAGCGCGCGCTGTCGCTGCCCTTGCGGAAAAACACCACGGCCTTGCCGAGCAGGCCGCCGGCATCGACCGCGGCGAGCACGCTCGCGCTGGGGCTGGTCACATGGTGCCGATACTGGCGCGGCGAGAGGTGGTCGGTGGTGAAGGCGCGCCGCTCCAGCGCCAGCAATTCGGGCAAGTCAGCGAGGACGGCGCGGCGGAGGCGAATGGGCCTGGACTTGGGCGCGGACATGGCGCGCAAGCCTAGGCCGTTGCATCGAATGACGCAACGCTGAACACGCGAACCGGCGCGCTTGCGCGGGATTGCGGCTGTGGCAAACTAGCCGCCCCGAGCCGTGCGCCGATGCCCATGTCCGAGCCGCCGAGTACGTCCACAAGTATATTTTTTGACGGTGCGCGCGCGTGAGCCGGCTCGTCATCGTGGTGGAAAAAGCGACGGACTGGGGTTCGTACTACCCATCGGACAACGTCGTCGCCGCGCAGGATTACCTGAAGGAAGCCATCGCCACCGACGATGAGCGCGTGCAGGTCATCAACCTGTGCCGCAGCTACAAATACCTCGGCGTCGGCTACTACGTTTCGCTGCTGGCGGAGGCGCGCGGACACAAGGTCATCCCGTCCGTGCGCACGATCAACGATCTGCGCAAGCGCGCCCTGTACGGGCTGGACATCGAGGACCTCAACCAGAAACTCACGAATTTCCTGCCCGCCGGCGGGCGCGACACCACCGACCTGGGCGTGCTCGTGTATTTCGGCGAAACCAGCTACCCGGCGCTGGTGGACCTCGCGCGGCAGGTGTTCGAAACGTTTCCCTGTCCGATCCTGCGCCTGGAATTCGAACGCGAGAAGGTCTGGCAGATCAGTGCGATCAAGCCCGCCAGCCTGCACACGCTGGCCGACCCGCAGGAGGACTCCTTCGCCGAGGCGCTGGACAAGTTCTCGAAGAAACTCTGGCGCAAGCCGCGCGCGCGCCGCCAGTACCGTTACGACATCGCCATGCTGTGCGACCCGAACGAGGCGATGCCGCCATCGAACAAACGCGCCCTGAAACGGTTTGCCGATGCCGGCAAGGAGCTCGACATCGAAGTGGAAGCGGTCGGCAAGAACGATTACTCGCGCATCGCCGAGTACGACGGTCTGTTCATCCGCGAGACCACCGCGCTCGACAACCATACCTACCGCTTCGCCAACAAGGCCGAGAAGGAAGGCATGGTCGTGATCGACGACCCCGGCTCGATCCTCAAGTGCACGAACAAGATCTACCTGCACGACCTGCTCCGCTCACGCAAGCTGGCGACCCCGAAAACCGAAATCCTCTACCGCGACGACGGCAAGCGCCTGGAAGAATTGCCCGACCTGCTCGGCTTTCCGATCGTGCTCAAGATCCCCGACGGATCGTTCTCGCGCGGCATCGTCAAGACGGAAACGCCCGAACAGCTCAAGGCCGCGGTGGAGAAACTGTTCGAGCACACCGCCCTGGTGCTGGCGCAGGAATACCTGTTCACCGATTTTGACTGGCGCATCGGCGTGCTCGACGGCGAAGCACTGTATGCCTGCCAGTACTTCATGTCGCGCGGACACTGGCAGATCTACAACCACGGCGCCGATGCGGTGCAGAAATCCGGCGGCTTCAAGACCTTGCCCGTGCGCAGCGCGCCGAGCGACATCGTCAAGCTCGCGCTCAAGGCGACCGCGCCGATCGGCGACGGCCTCTACGGCGTGGACCTCAAGCAGGTCGGCAACCGCAGCGTGGTGATCGAAGTCAACGACAACCCCTCGATCGATGCCGGCGTGGAAGACGCCTACCTCGGCGAGGACCTGTACCGGCGCATCATGTCCGAATTCCTGCGCCGGATGGAAAGGAAGCGACTCGGCATCTCCGACTGAACCGGGCGCAGGCGCCGCGCCTGCGGCAAGGACCGGCGGCGGTGCGGACGCCTGACGAGACGCGCGCGCACCGCCGCCAGCAGAGGCTCACGGCGCAGCCAGACCAGATCGATCAGCGGCGCAACGACCAGCCAGAACGGCAACCAGCCGAACACCGGATCATGGCCGCGCCACGCCGGAACCAGCGTGCAGGCCAATGCGCCGGCCGCGAGCCAGGCCCGGAGAAATTGCGCGACACGGATGTCGCGTGCGACAGGATTCGATGATTGCGCCATGACCGGCCTCCCGTACCAGGGAGGCGTAGCGTCGCCCGCCGCGATCTCACCGGTTGAGATGGCCGGTCGCGGCGGACCGCTCGTCTATACTGCCGCCATTGCCAGCGGACGATTTCGTGGAAACCTCGCACTTCCTGCAATACGCCGTGATGTTCCTCGCCGCCGCGGTGATCGCGGTTTCGTTTTCGCGCCGCGCGGGACTCGGCGCCGTGCTGGGTTATCTCGGCGCCGGCGCATTGATCGGCCCGCACGTGCTGGCGCTCACCCCGGACATGCGCCAGGCCACGCAGCTCTCCGAACTCGGCGTGATCTTCCTGCTGTTCGTCATCGGCCTGGAGCTCTCGCCGCAACGCCTGTGGGTGATGCGGCGCGCCGTGTTCGGCGCCGGCGCCGCGCAAGTCATCGCGTCGGCCCTGCTGCTCGGGACCGCGGCGTGGTTGCTCGGAGTGCAACGCAACGGCGCCATCATCGTCGGTCTCGGACTGGCCCTGTCCTCGACCGCGCTGGGTCTGCAAATCCTGGCCGAACGCAAGGAACTGTCCAGCACCCACGGCCGCCTCGCGTTCGCGATCTTGCTGTTCCAGGATCTGGCGGCGATCCCGATCCTCGCCCTGATCCCGCTGCTCGGCCCGCATGCGGCATCCGCGTCGACGGCGGCGGACGCCTTGACCGTGGCGAAGTTCATCGCCGTGATCGCCGCCATCGTGGTCGGTGGCCGCTGGCTGCTGCGTCCCGTGTTCCGCACGGTCGCCGGCTTGCGCATACCGGAAGTCTTCACCGCCACGGCGCTGCTGGTCGTGTTGGGCGTCGCCTGGCTGATGCAGCTCGCCGGCATGCAGATGTCGCTCGGCGCGTTTCTCGCCGGCGTACTGCTCGCCGATTCCGAGTACCGGCACGAAATCGAAGCGCAGATCGAACCGTTCAAGGGCCTGCTGCTCGGATTGTTCTTTCTCAGCGTCGGTGTCGCGCTGGACCTTGGCCTGATCCGCCGCGAACCCATCACGATCGCGCTGATCGTGGCAAGCTTGCTGGTGCTCAAGACCGCCGTCCTGTTCGTGCTCGGGCGATTTTCGGGAAAGCTCGATCTGGCCGGCAACCTGCGCCTTGCGACGCTCCTGTCCGGCGGCGGCGAATTCGCGTTCGTCGTTTTCAGCCTCGCCGGCCAGAATCGACTGCTCGATCCCGCCCAACGCGACGCGCTGATCGTCGCGGTCACGCTGTCGATGGCACTGACGCCGCTGACGCTGATCGCCGTGTCGCGCTGGCTCGCCACGCGCCAGTCGCCCGCCTCGCGACCCTTCGACCCCATTGTCGACGAGCATCCGCGCGTGATCATTGCCGGCTACGGCCGCATGGGCCAGATCGTGTCGCGCATCCTGCGCGCCCAGCGCATTGCCTTCACCGCGCTGGAGACCTCGGCCGAACAGGTCGACTTCTCGCGCCGGTTCGGCAGCCACATCTATTTTGGCGATCCGGCGCGCCCGGATCTCTTGCGCGCCGCCGGCGCGGACCGGGCGGAGGTCTTCGTCCTCGCCACCGACGACCCGGAGGCGAATCTGCGCACCGCGCGCCTGGTCAAGCGTGCGTTTCCGCACTTGAAGATCATCGCCCGCGCGCGCAACCGCCAGCACGCGTTCCGGCTCATGGATCTGAGCATTGACGACGCCGACGTGGTGCGCGAGACGCTGTTTTCGAGCCTGGAAATGACGCGCCGCGTGCTGGTCGAACTGGGACTGGATGCCGCACTCGCCGCCGAGCGTGTCGAGACGTTCCGCCGGCACGACGCGAACGTGCTCCAGACCCAATACCTGGTTTACGACGACGAAGCCGCGCTCGTGCAATCGACCAAGGACGCGCTGGACGACCTGGAGCGGCTGTTCGAGGCCGATCGCGCGAACGACGCGCCATCCGGCCGATGACCACCGGCGGTCGTCAGATCACCCGGCGACGGTCGCGGTCGCCGCCCAGTTCGGCGGCGACGTCGATGAAACCGAGCAGATGCGCGACGTCGCGTGGCGTGCGCTCGAAGATGTCGCGGCAGGCCGGGTCCGCGCCCGCCGCCAGCAGCTTGCGCGAGGGCAGGAGCAGGCCATGCATTGCACAGGCGTGCAGCGCGCCGACGCCGCGTTCGTCCTGCAGATCGATCCGTGCGCCACGCTCCATCAGGATCCTGAGCAGGCTGCCGATCGCCTTCTGGTCGGTGCCGCTGCGGGGCTGCGCGCGCGCACCGAGCAGGATCAGCAACGCGGTTTGCCCATCGGAGTTGCGCGCATCGACCTGTGCGCCGGCATCGAGCAACCTGCAGATGACGCCGGTGGCAGCCGGCTCGTCGCCGCTGGCAAACGCGAATTGCGCCGCCGCGTGCAGCGCGCGCATGCCATGCTCGTCGGCCGCGTTGGCGTGCGCGCCATGCGCCAGCAAGGTGGCGACCAGGGTGCCGTCGCCGCGCCCGGCCGCGGCCATCAGAACCGTGCCGCCGCCCGCCAGTTTCTGATCGACCGGTGCACCCCGGGCGATGAGCATTTCCACCGCACGTTCCTGGCGTGCCGCCACGGCGGCACTCAATGCGGTGGCGTCGTCGCGGGCCGAGTGCGCGGAATTGGCGCCGCGCACGAGCAACAGCGTCGCAACGTCGAGGCTGCCGCGCGCGCAGGCATGCATCAGGGCACTGGCGCCGTGCCCGTCCACGGCATCTGCCGACAGGCCCAGGTCGAGCAACTTGCCCACGGCGTCCGCATCGCCAGCACGCGCCGCGGCAATCACGTCGGCTTCGCGCAAGCCACGCCGCGGCAGCTTCCAGCCGGACCAGTTCAACCAGCGCTGCACGTTCGCATGGCCACGTGCCAATGCGATGCCCAGCGGCGTTTCGCCATTGGCGGCGCGCACTTCCGGATCGGCGCCGGCGACCAGCAGCATCTTGACCAGGGCCTCGCGCACGGCCTCGCCCGCGGACAGTGCCGCGAACAACGGCGTACGCCCATGCCGGTCCCGCGCTTGCGGATCGGCCCCGCGGTCGAGCAAGGCCGCGCACAGGCCGGGCAAGCCGGTGGCGGTCGCCCACGCCAGTAGCGAACGTCCCTCGATGTCGGCACGAAACATCTCGGCGCCGCGTTCGAGCAGGTTCCGGGCGAACGCCTCGATGGCCGCCGACGGTGCGCGGGTCGCGTCGACGGCACGGCACAGCCGCACCAGGACGTCACTGCCAGCGGGTTGCGCGCCGGCTTCGACCAGATCGGTTGCCGCCGGCAGGGAAGCGGGCAAGTGGTCCAGTACCTGCTGCCAGAGCGAGCGGCCGCGCACGATCGCGCCCGCATCCAGCCCGTGGCCGAGCAGCCAGCGGCGTGTCGCCGGATCCGGATGCACGACCAAGTCGGAAAACAGTTGCGCGCACACCGGCGACGGCCACTCGCGCACAAGGCCTGCGAATCGCTCCACGACCTGCCAATGGCCAAAACGCAGCGCATCGAGCAGGTGTTCCGGAGACTCTTCCGCCGCCGGCAATGGCCCGGCGGTTGCATCGCCGAGGTTGGAAGGCAGTGGATACTCCGGATCGATCAAGGCAACGATGTTCCAGCGCCCGGCCGAGGCGGCGAAGTCGACGGCGCGACGGCCGTCGTTCGCCACCAGCTGGCGCGAGATGCCGAAGCGGAGCAGGCGCTGCACCGTCAATTCGCTGGCGCGCAGGGACTGTGCGGCGATCATCAAGGCACTGCGACCGGCGTGATCCACCGCATCCGGCGGCGGCCGCAGCGGGATCAGCACGTCGAGCACACCCTGTGCGTCGGTTCGTGCCGCTTCCATCAAGGGTGTGGTCCCGTGCGCGTCCGCGGCGACGAGGCTTGCGCCAGCATTGACCAGCGTTTGCGCGATTTCGGCATGGCCATGCAGGGCCGCTGTCATCAACGCCGTGCGTTGCAGGACATCACGTGCATCGACGCGGGCCTTGCGTTTGAGCAACAACGCGACTCCGGTCGGATCGTCGTCCTCGATCGCGGCGGCCGCGATCAGCGCCGGCTGCGCTTGGGCGACTTCGACGCTCGAGCCGCGCTCGAGCAGGAAACGCACCAGATCCCAATTGGCCGCTGCGCACGCGAGTGCAAGTGGAGTCCTTTGCTCGCGATTGATGGCATCCAGACGCGCTCCTGCATCGCACAACAAGGCCGCCACGATGGGTGTGGCCGACAACGCGGCGAAATGCAGCGGCGTATTGCCTTCGGCGTCGGCACAGTTCACCGGCGCGCCATTGGTCAGCAAGGTCATCACGGCATCCGCACGGCCTTCGCGGCTGTCGCGCGTCGCCGCGATCAGCACCGGCAGGCCGGCGTGCACGCGTTGCAGGCTGGCACCCTTGGCGATGAAACCGCGCAGCAGACGCAGGTCGGGATTGAGCACCGAAAGGACCAGCGCACTGCGCTGATCCCGGTCGTCGGTCGGCGGCATCCCGTTCGGGTCGGCCCCATGATCCAATGCCGCCAACGCCAGCTGCGTCTGGCCAGTACGCACGCAGCGCAGCAGCATGGCGTCGAAATCGCCGGGTGCGGGATCGAACCGTGCAAGTTCGCCGGGGTCGGTTTCGATCGCGTGCACCTGCGTGTTCGTCGCCGGTGCCGATGCCAGGCGTTGCGGCAGGCGTTCCCCGCGCTCACGTCGACGATCGAGCCGCAGCGCCCACACGCCGTACCGGACGACGATCCAGCTCAAGGGCAGCGCAAGCAACGCATAGATGACAAGTGCGATCCAATGCGTCGGCGGGGCAAGCGGCATGCCCATTCCGGACACGACGAACGCACCTTGGGTCAGGGCGCACAGAGCCAGCGCCACCACCAATCCGTGGCCGAAGAACATTTCGTTGTCGGCCGTCAGTTCCCAGGCGACCGCAAGGGGGCCGCGCGGCGCGGCGCGCGGTGAGGCCGAACGCCGATGACGTGCATCGATGCCGGTCAGGCCGAATGCCGGCCACACCCGCCAGAGCAGAAGCAGGGTGAGCACGAGCGCCGCGGAAATGCCCAGGGCGGCCCCCAGCGAAGCGGAATCGTGCATCCAGCGCAGTGGATATCCGACTAGCGCGGCACCGACCAGGGTGTAGGCCGACAGCATCGCCAGATAGGTCGCGACATCGTGCAAGTCTGCCCGCCAATCGCTCCGCCGGCGCAAATGCGCGACATGGCCCGCCATCAGCAGGCACATCGCATCGGCAATCAGCAACAGGAGGAGTAATGCAATGGATTTCGCAAGAATCGCGGCAAGGAATGCGGCGATGGCGATGACCATGCAGGCGACAACCGATTTTGCATTGCTTGCACAGGTCGATGGGCTTTTCGGCATCGTGTTCGGCGTTTCGCGGTCTGGCGGCAGTGTATCCCGCCGGCCGGCCAAACAAAAACCCCCTGCGGGTAAGGCAGGGGGT
>JAFEFP010000036.1 GCA_018240545.1 Pseudomonadota bacterium
CGAAGCGCGATTGCAGCGCGCGCAGGATGAACACCTCGTCGATATGGCGCTTGACCGCCTCGACCGAGGCGATCAGCCGGTTCATCGAACGGCGCGGCGTCTCGATCAGCACACAGTTGGCGCCCGCCAGCACCGTCGCCGAGCGGCGGCGGCCGGAGATCAGGCTCATCTCGCCGAAAAATTCGCCACGACGCAACGTGATGCGCTTGTTCGATGCCTCATCGACGACCACTTGCACGTCGCCATCGACGACGCTGAAGAACGTGTTCGTGTAATCGTTGCGCGTGAAGATCGTCTCGCCCGGCGCCGGCGTGCGGATGTCGGAATCGAGCATGAACTCGCGCAGTTGCAAGGGCGTGATGCTGGCCAGCAGCGGCACGTTCTTCTGGATGCGCGCCAGCGCCTCTTCGACCGAGCGGAAGCCCGGCATCCTGGCGAACTTGGCCTTCAGCAGCGGCGCGTCGGCGGGCTCGACCTTGTTGCCGAGGATGTATTCGATCACCTCGTAGCCCTGGTTCATCGCCTGCTTGATCAGCGGATAGCCGCCGAGCGCGCCGACGATGTACAGGCCCTTCACGTTGGATTCGTACTGCGAACTGATCGCCGGCACCGAGGACGGGTCCTTGTTCGGGAATGTCACGCCGCAGGCTTCGACGAAGCCGCGTGGCGCGGTCGCGCCGAGGCGCGCGATCACGCGGTCGATCAGGATCTGCGCCTTGCCGCTGGCGGTGCTGAGGATCATGCGGCCTTTCTTGCGGCCGACGTTCAGCGCGTCGACGCGTTCCGGGCCGGAGTTGTAGTAGCACTCGATGACGCCGTCGGCGATGGCCTTGAGGATGGCCTGCTCATTGCCTTTCTTGGCGCGCGCGAACTCGTCCTTGCGGTTGACGATGACGACGTTGTTCTGTTTCGACAGCGCCACCGCGTTCTCGATCGCCGCGTCGCCGGCCCCGATCACGACGATGGTCTCGCCGGCGTATTCGTCCGGATCGTCGAGCTGGTACTGCACGAAGGGCAGGTCTTCGCCGGGCACGCCGAGCTTGCGGATATTGCCCTGCAGGCCGATGCCCATCACCACGAACTCCGCGCCGATGATCTGGCCATTTGCGCATTTGAGTTCGAAACCGCCGCCGGGCTGCGCCTTGATCGACGCGACTTCGTGCTTGTGGCGGACATTGACCTTCAGGCGCGCTGCGGATTCGTCCCAGGCGCCGAGGATGGATTCGCGCGAGCCGGCCCTGAACGGTACCGGCGAGCGCAGCGGCAGGATGCCGGGCTCGTCCATCACGAACTTGCCCTTCTGGTAGCGGTAGATCGTGTTCGACAGGTGTGCCTCGGCCTCGAGCAGCACGTGCGATTCGCCGCGTTCGGCGGCGCGCGCCGCAGCGGATAGCCCGCCCGGTCCGGAACCGACGATCGCGATTTTGAAGCGCTCGGCCACGTTGCCCTCCCGTCGCGATGATACCGAATCCGCACCGCATGCGTGCAATCTGCGATGATGGGACGATGACGGAATTCCTCGCCGATACCCGTGCCTGCGTCGAGCGCATCCTTGCCCATGCGCGTGGGGAGCTCAGGCTCGCCACGCCACTGGGGCTGGGCAAACCAAACGTGTTGCTCAATGCGATCTACGCTGCCGCGGCGCACGATGCGGCATTGCGGCTCGACATCTACACGGCGCTGTCGCTCGCGCGGCCGGCGCCGAAGAGCGATCTGGAGCGCCGCTTCCTCGGGCCGTTCCTCGAGCGGCATTTCGGCAAGGACTATCCGGATCTGGCCTGGATCGGCGCACAGCACGCGAATGCACTGCCGCGGAACATCCGCGTGCACGAGTTCTATTTGCAATCCGGCGCCATGCTCGGCGTGGCGCAGTCGCAACGCGACTATACGAGCCTGAATTACACGCACGTCGCGCGCGACCTGGCCGGAATCGGCATCAATGTCATCGTGCAACTCGTCGCGGCGCGCGGGCAGGGCGCGCAACGGCATTACAGCCTGGCCAGCAATCCCGATGTCACCGCCGATCTGCTCGACCGCATGGCCGCGATCGGCGCGGTGCGTCCGCTCGTCGTCGGCGTGATCCATCCCGATCTTGCGTTCGTCGGCAACGAGGCGGAGGTCGATGCGTCATTTTTCGACATCGTGCTGGACACGCCTGAATCCGCGCACACGCTGTTTGCGTTGCCGCGCGCGCCGGTCGACACGGCCGAATACGCGCTGGGCTTGCACGCGAGCACGCTGGTGCGCGACGGCGGCACGCTGCAGGTCGGCATCGGTGCCTTGTCCGATGCCCTCGTGCATGCCTTGCGCCTGCGGCATGCGCACAACCCCGATTTCCGCGGCGCGCTCGACGCGCTCGGCACGCTGGATGCGCGGCTCGTCGATCGCTGCGGCGGCATTGCGGCGTTTGCGCGCGGCCTGTACGGCGCCAGTGAAATGGTCATGGACGGATTCATGCACCTGGCGCGCGACGGCATCCTCAAGCGCCGCGTCTACGACGACATCGACGTCGAAAAGGCACTGGCCACGGGCCGCGATGTCGATGTGGCGCGGCGTACCGACGGACGCTATTTGCGCGGCGCGTTCTATCTCGGCTCGAAGGATTTCTACGCCTGGCTGCGCGCGTTGCGGGGCGCGGATTTCGACGGCCTTTCGATGACGCGCGTGTCCGACATCAACCAGCTCTATGGCGGCCGCGAGACACTCGATGCACTGCAGCGCCGTGACGCGCGTTTTTTCAATACCTGCATGATGGCGACGCTGCTCGGTGCCGCGGTGTCGGATACGCTTGACAACGGCCAGGTCGTCAGCGGCGTCGGCGGCCAGTACAACTTCGTGGCCATGGCGCACGCGCTTGCCGGCGGGCGCTCCATCCTGTTGCTGCGAGCCACGCGCCGGTACGCCGGGCGGCTGCGATCCAACATCGTGTGGAACTACGCCCAGACCACGATCCCGCGGCACCTGCGCGACATCTACGTCACCGAGTATGGCGTGGCCGACCTGCGCGGCAAGTCCGACGAGGACTGCATCATCGCCATGCTCGCCATCGCCGATGCGCGCTTCATCGATGCGTTGGCCGCGCAGGCCAAAGCCGCCGGCAAGCTGGGCGCCGACTTCGTGATTCCCTCGACCTGGCGCCGGAACACGCCACAGCGGTTGGCTGCGGCGCTGGCCCCGCATCGCGAGCGCTTCCCGCGTTTTCCGTTCGGCAGCGATTTCGATGACGCCGAATTGCGCCTGCTGCCCGCCCTGCAGCGCTTGCAGGCGCTGTCCGCGAACAAGCTGAGGTTCGCCGGATTTGCCTTGACTGCCATGCTGGCGGGCGCGCCGCGAGCCGAACACGCGCCGTTGCTCGCGCGGCTCGGCCTCACCCGGCCGCGAGGGTTCGCCGAACGCTTGTTGCGCCGCCTGGTGGCGCGCGCCTTGCGCCTCGCCTGAGCGGTTCCGGCGGCGTTCGGGAGTATACTGACCGACCGATGTACAGGGGTCGGCAATGAGTGCGTTGTTCGAGCGATTGGCGGGCGGGCTGCCGGAACGGCACGTTCCACGCCGCAATTCGTTCGCCAGCGACGCCAAGTCCCTGCGCCAGTGGCTGGCGCAGCTGCCATTGGCGAACCCCGGGGCCACGGCGCGCCTGCTGATTTCCGCCTTGCGCGAGATGAACCAGCTGCGCATCGATGCGCAGCAGCGCATCGATGCGCTGGAGATGCTGCGCGAGCCGATCGACAATATCGTTGCCGTACTCGACAAGCAGGTGCTCGGCGACAGCTTTCCGTTGCCGTCGCAGAAGCAGCAACTCGGCCAGCTGGCGCAGGATTTCGAGCACGAACTGGCGCTTGGCTACTGCGCGGCGGTCTACGACCTGTGCGCGCCGGCCGGAGCCGTGCCCTTCCTGCGCGGCAAATCCGTGGCACTGGCGTTGGCGCGGGCGACGCGGCACCGCGGCGGCTTCCTGTACCAGGCCTACTTGCGCTATCTCGCCCCGCCCGCGGGTGCGTGGCAGAACCTGCACGACCTGTTCGGGTTCGCCGTGGCCGTCGAGGTCGACGAAAAAAGCGTGCCCGAAGCGCGCGGCGTCGCGACCAGCGTGCGTCTGGCCTATATCCATGCATTGCTGTTCGCCCTGTCGAACCCCTATCGGTTCAGCCAGCGCGAAAACGGCGACATCCATGAATTGACGCGGTTGTGGGCAGAGCATTGCGAGTTGCGCGAAGGCCGCGCGCCGGCCGGTGCAATCGCGATCCGTACCGACGTCGACCGCAGCCTCGGCTACCTGCCGGAAGAACGCGAGACCCCGGATGCCGATTCGTGGGCACTGGAGATCAATGGGTTGGTACGGTTCCTCGAGGGGCAGCTTGCCCTGCTGCCGCCGGGTGCGAAGACGACGCAATTCGGCACGCGCGGCGCCGCGGTGGGCGTCGCGACGGATTTGGTCGAGCGGATCCTGCGTTCGTGGGAAAGCGGCAGCGATCGCACGCACCCACGCTTGCAGGCGGGACACAGGCTCGATTCGGTGATTGGCCTGCACGATTTGCACTATGTCCTCGCCGGCGGCACCGACTTCGAGGGTTTCCTGATCAAGACCCGCGGTGTCGCGATCACCCTGCACGAGGGCGATCGCGCCGCGACCTGGGCAAATTCGGCCGCCAGCGCACCGCGGGTGATGCATGTGCCGGCGCATGTGCTCGACCAGAGCCTGGGTGGCTACCGCCTGGCCTGGGAAAAGGTCGATGGCATGCGCGTGAAGGTTGGCGAACTGCTGGGCCTAGCGCCGTTGGCGGACGACGACGATGCGCGCGACTGGATGGTCGGTGTGATCCGCTGGTTGCGCATCGATGGCGGCAGCATGCAAGCGGGCGTGGAATTGCTCGCACGTCGGGCGCAGCCGGCAGCCGTGCGCAGCTATGATGTGCAGGGCGTGCCGCGCGCCGCCATGCGCGCAGTGGCACTCGATGCCATGCGCGGCGATGGCGCGATGCCTGTCATCGTCGTGCCATCGCTGTTCGACCGCGACGCGAACGAACTCGAACTGACGCGGCCCGGGGATCCCTACAGCTGGCCGGTGGAGCCGGTCATCGACACCCTGCGTGGCGTGCGCATCAGCGATACCGGAGGCGGTTATCTGCGCGTCGAGGTGGCGAACGCGGATGCGGCGGACGCCGTGCCGCAGGCGGCGAACGACGATCGCGGCAGCGCCGCGGTTGCGCGTGGCGACAGCGCTTGACGGCTGGGTGGCGAACGGGTCAACTGGGCGTTCGGGTTCGGTCGAAACAGCAATGAAAGACGCAGATCAGATCGCAGCGGCGCGTCCGCGCCGCCGCAGTGTCGAAGTCGATGTGGGCGGAGTGCGCGTCGGCGGCGACGCGCCCATCGTCGTGCAGTCGATGACCAACACCGATACCGCCGACGCAGCGGGTACCGCCCGGCAGGTCGCGGAACTGGCGCGGGCGGGTTCCGAACTCGTGCGCATCACGGTCAACACGGCCGAAGCCGCCGCCGCCGTTCCCCATCTGCGCGAACGCCTGGACAGGATGGGAGTCGGCGTGCCCCTGATCGGCGATTTCCATTACAACGGCCACCAGTTGCTCGAACGCGAACCGGCCTGTGCGCGGGCACTGGCCAAGTACCGCATCAACCCCGGCAACGTCGGCTTTGGCAAGAAGCGCGATGCGCAATTCTCGGCCATCATCGATTTCGCGTTGAAGTACGAAAAGCCGGTACGCATCGGTGCCAACTGGGGTTCGCTCGACCAGGCCATGCTCGGTGCGCTGATGGATGAGAACCACCGGCGACCCGTGCCGCGGGATGCGGCGCATGTCGCGCGCGAAGCGTTGATCCGCTCGGCCCTGGATTCTGCGGCACGCGCAGAAGAATTGGGATTAAATACTGACCGTATCTTGTTGTCTTGCAAGGTATCTGGTGTACAGGAATTGATAGCCGTGTATCGCGATCTTGCTGCGCGTTGCCACTACGCGCTGCACCTTGGCTTGACCGAGGCGGGCATGGGCTCGAAGGGCATCGTTGCGTCGGCGGCCGCGCTCGCGGTGCTGTTGCAGGAAGGTATCGGCGACACCATCCGCATTTCGCTGACCCCGGCGCCAGGCGAATCGCGCACGCGCGAGGTCCTGGTCGCCCAGGAACTTTTGCAGACGATGGGCCTGCGCGCGTTCACGCCGCTGGTGACGGCCTGCCCGGGTTGCGGACGCACGACCAGCACGCTGTTCCAGGAACTGGCCAAGAGCGTGCAGGACCATGTGCGCGCGAAAATGCCGGAGTGGCGGGTCAAGTACGATGGCGTCGAGAACCTCACGCTGGCGGTGATGGGCTGCGTCGTCAATGGCCCGGGCGAGTCGCGGCATGCCGACATCGGCATTTCCCTGCCGGGCACCGGCGAGGCACCCGCGGCACCGGTCTTCATCGACGGCCAGAAGGCGATGACTCTGCGCGGCGAGCACATCGCGCAGGAATTCGTCGGCATCGTCGAAGACTATGTGGCGCGCAAGTACGCGGCGCGGCACTGAACGCATGCATACCCTGCCGCCGTTCATCGTTGCGATTCCCGCGCGCTACGCGTCGACGCGTTTGCCCGGAAAGCCGCTGCAGACCATCGCCGGCGAGCCGATGATCCGGTGCGTGGTGCGGCGCGCACAGGCGGCGGGAGCCAGCGCGGTGGTTGTCGCCACCGACGATGCGCGGATCGCCGATGCACTGAGCACGACTGCGGTCCGCGTGCTCATGACCCGGGCGGACCACGGTTCCGGCAGCGATCGTCTGGCCGAATGCGCCGAGCGGCTGGGTTGGCCGGACGATGCCATCGTGGTAAACCTGCAGGGCGACGAACCGCTGGCACCGGCCAGCGGGATCCGCGCCGTGGTGCAGGCCCTGGTCGAGGCGGACACGCCCATGGCGACGTTGGCCATGCCGATCGCCAGCGCCGAGGAATTGTTCAATCCGAATTGCGTCAAGGTCGTCGCCAGCGCCGACGGGCTTGCCCTGTATTTCAGCCGCGCCCCGGTGCCCTGGGCGCGCGATGCGTTCGCGCGCAGCCGCGAACGGTTGCCGGCGGATGTGCCGTTTCTTCGCCACATCGGCATCTACGCCTACCGCGCCGGCTACCTGCGCCGTTTCGCAAAGCTGCCGTCGACCCCGCTCGAACGCGCCGAGGCGCTGGAACAGATGCGCGCGCTGGAGCATGGCGATCGCATCGCGGTGCGGGTGGCGCCCGAAGCCTTCCCGGCCGGCGTCGACACGGCAGCGGACCTGGAGCGCGTGCGCCGGCTCGTCACGAGTGCGGCGCATTGAAGCGCATCCTGTTCGTGTGCATGGGCAATATCTGCCGCTCGCCGGTGGCAGAGGCGATCGCCAGGGCCGAATTTTCCAGGGCCGGAATCATTGCGGACATCGCTTCGGCCGGAACCGAGCGCTTCCATGTCGGGGATCCGGCCGACCCGCGCTCGGTTGCGAGCGCGCGCCGGCACGGCTACGACCTGGGCAGGCATCGGGCACAGCTGGCCACGCCGGTCCTGTTGCGTGGATTCGACACGGTGCTGGCGATGGACCACGGCAATCTCGACGAGCTCGCGCGCACGTGCCCGGGCAATCCCGCACAGCTGTTCCTGCCATTCGCGGGAATTTCCAGTCCGCGCGAGGTTCCGGACCCTTACCATGGCGGCGCGGATGATTTCGAGCGCGTCGTCGAACTCGTACGGGCCGGCGTCGAGCGCATGATCGAACGCCTGGCGATGGCGCATAATGCCGGCATGCAAGCCACCGGATCGTCCGCATGAATGCACGCATCGTCGCGCCGGAGTTTCCGTCCGCGCTGGATTGGGTGAATACGGACAACCCACCGTGCATGGGCGCGCTGCGTGGACGCGTCACCCTCCTCAATTTCTGGACCTTCGATTGCGTCAATTGCCGCAATGTGCTGCCGGATCTGCGCTATCTGGAAAACAAGTATCACGATGGCTTGAGCATCATCGGCATCCACACGCCGAAATTTCCCTACCAGCGCGAGAGCGCGCCGGTGCTCAAGGCGGTCAATCGCTACCACATCCGCCATGCCGTCGCGAACGATCCGGAATACCGGCTGTGGCAGGCCTATGGCGTGGATTCCTGGCCGACCCTGGCGGTGATCGACGCGCAAGGGCAACTCGCCGCCCTGCTGCCGGGCGAGGGCCGGCGACAGGAAGCCGATACCCTGATCGCGCACCTGCTCGACGAGGCCGCGGCGCTGGACCTGCGCGTATACGAATCGGATGTCGCCACGGTGCGGCCGGAAGCGCGGACGCCGCTGCGTTTTCCCGCGCGCCTGGCCGTGGGCGAATCGAGCTTGTGGATTTCCGACAGCGGCCACAACCGCATCCTGGAATGCACCCATGAAGGCCGCATCCTGCGCCAGTACGGTTCGGGCAATCCGGGCTACTGGGACGGTCGCGGACGCGATGCCGGGTTTACCGATCCGCAGGGTCTGGCGCTCGGCAAGGACGTCCTGTTCGTCGCCGACAGCGGCAATCATGCGGTACGCCGGGTGCGTCTGATCAGCGGCGACGTGGAAACGGTCGCGGGCACCGGCGAGGCGGGTCACGATTTGCCCAACGAGAGCCTGGAACCGGCAAAGGTGGCAATGTCGGCGCCGTCCGACGTGGCCCTGCTTGGCGACAATGTCTACATCGCCGTTGCCGGCCAGAACCAGATCTGGCAACTGGATTTGGTGCGCAACAAGCTCGTGGTCCTGGCCGGCAGCGGTCAGCTCGGATTGAACGATGGCATCGGCGTGACCGCCAGTTACGCCCAGCCCTCCAGCCTGAGCCTGATCGGCCAGCAACTCGTCGTCGCCGACGCGGCATCCTCTGCCGTGCGCGTATTGCGCCTGCTCGACAACCGTACCAGCACGCTGATCGGCTCGGGCCTGTACGATTTCGGCGATGCGGCCGGCAAGCGCGAGGCTACCCGTCTGCAACATCCGCTGGCCGTGGCCGCGGACGCGCGCGGGCTGATTTTCGTGGCCGACAGCTACAACGGCAAGATCAAGGCCATCAACATGCGCACGGGCGACGTGCGCACGCTGAACCTGCCGTACCGGTTGCAGGAACCGGCGGGGCTGGCGCTTGGCGCCGGCGCCTTGTGGATTGCGAACACCAATGCCCACGAGATCGTGCGCGTGGATCTGTCCAAGGGCCAGATCCGGCGCCTGACGATTTCCGAATAACGCGTGGCGCAATCCGACGCAAGCAGTTTCGACGGCCGCGAATTCGTGCGGACACTGACGACGTCGCCGGGCGTCTACCGCATGCTCGACGTGCACGGGGAGCCGTTGTACGTGGGCAAGGCCGGCAACCTGCGCAAGCGCGTGGGCAGCTACTTCCTGAAACCCGCATTGCCGCCGCGCATCGGCAGCATGATTGCGCAGCTCGCGCGCATCGAGGTCACACTCACGCGCACGGAAGGCGAGGCGTTGTTGCTCGAAGCGCAACTCATCAAGAGCCTGAAACCGCGCTACAACATCCTGCTGCGCGACGACAAGAGCTATCCCTACATCTACCTGTCGGCAGGCCTGGATGAACGTCACGGCCTGCAACGGACCGCCGGCGGCAAGCCCGAGCCGGCAGATTTTTCGCGCATGGCATTCCATCGTGGTGCGAAATCCGGCAAGGGCGAATACTTCGGCCCCTACCCGAGCGCGTGGGCCGTGCGCGAAAGCCTGGACCTGATGCAGAAGCTGTTTCGCGTCCGCAACTGCGAGGACAGTTTTTTCCGCAACCGTTCGCGGCCCTGCCTGCAGTACCAGATTGGGCGCTGCACCGCGCCGTGCGTGGGTTTCATCGATGCACCGGCCTATGCACAGAGCGTGCGCCACGCGGCAATGTTCCTGCATGGCAAGAGCGACGCGGTGATCGAGGAACTTGGCGCGGCCATGGAGCAGGCGAGTGCGGCATTGGCGTTCGAGAGAGCCGCGCGGCTGCGCGACGAGATCGCCACGCTCAAGCGCCTGCAGGCACAGGTGCACGTGCTGGGTGCGAGCGCCGATCTGGACGCCCTGGCCTGCCGCATCGAATCCGGCACGGCCTGTGTGTCAGTCCTGTTTTTCCGCCAAGGGGTGAGCCTGGGCTCGCGCGACTTCTTTCCGCGCCTGCCGGTGGACGCCGCCGAAGGCGCGGTACTCGCCGCGTTCATCGCCCAGTACTATCTGGACAAGAACGTGCCGCGCGAATTGTTGCTCAGCCACGCGCCCGACGAAGCGGAATTGCTCGCCGGAGCGCTGTCCGCACAGGCCGGTCACGCGGTGGAGATCAAGTCGCAGGTGCGCGGCGATCGCGCGCATTTCGTGGAATTGGCACGCAAGAATGCGCAGGCGGCGCTGGCCGGACGTCTGGCCAGCCAGTACACGATTCACGAGCGCTTCGAGTCCCTGCGCGAACTGCTCGGACTCGGCGACATGCCGCAACGGCTCGAGTGTTTCGACATTTCCCACACCGCGGGCGAGGCCACGGTGGCGTCGTGCGTGATCTACGGCCCGGACGGTGCGGTGAAGTCCGCCTACCGGCGCTTCAACATCGCCGGAATCGAACCCGGCGACGATTACGCCGCGATGCGCCAGGCCCTGGAGCGGCGTTACCGGCGCCTGCAGGCAGGCGAAGGCGTGCTGCCGGACATCCTGTTGATCGACGGCGGCAAGGGCCAGGTCGCGCAGGCCCTTGGGGTGCTGGCCGACCTGGGTATCGACGGCGTGCTGGTGCTGGGTATTGCCAAGGGTCCGGAGCGCCGCTCCGGCCACGAGAGCCTGATCCGCGGCGACAATGGCAAGATCCTGTGGCCAGGGCCGGAGTCGCACGCCCTGCACCTGCTCGATGCCATCCGCGACGAAGCGCATCGTTTCGCCATCACCGGCCATCGTCGGCGCCGCGAAAAGGCGCGCGAAAAGAGCCGGCTCGAGGAAATCGGCGGCGTGGGCGCCAAGCGGCGATCCGCACTGCTGAAGCATTTCGGCGGCATCGGCGGCGTGGCAGCGGCCGGGATCGACGAGCTGGCGCGGGTGCGCGGCGTGAGTCGCGATCTGGCCGCGAGAATCTATGCCGCTTTCCACGGCTGAGCGTGGACGTGGCACACTCGCGACATGCGCTTGACCCTGCCCACGATCCTTACCTTGTTCCGCATCGCCTTGTTGCCGGTGATGGTGGCCGTGTTCTACGCCGGTTTTCGCGGGGCGAACATTGCCGCGGCGGTGATCTTCCTGGCGGCCGCCGTGACCGATTGGCTGGATGGCTATATCGCGCGCCGGTTCAACCAGTACTCGCGCTTCGGTGCGTTTCTCGACCCGGTAGCGGACAAGTTGATGGTGGCCGTGACCTTGTTCCTGCTGGTCCAGGAAAACCCGACGCCCCTGCTGGCGGTGGTTAGCGCGGTCATCGTCGGCCGCGAGATCGCGATCTCCGCGCTGCGCGAATGGATGGCGGAAATCGGCGCGCGCGGACTGGTCAAGGTGGCCATGCTCGGCAAGCTCAAGACCGTGATGCAGATCGTGGCGATCGTGGTCCTGCTGTACCAGCACGAATCGAACGGGTTCAAGCTGTTCCATGTCGGCGAAACCCTGCTCGTCGTCGCCGCGGGTCTGACGATCTGGTCGGGTCTGGATTACCTGCGGGCGGCGTGGCCGGCCATGCGCGACGATCGTCCGCCGTCGTGAATGGTGTTGCGATCTGCGGCGCAAACCGTATAATGCTCGCCCTCGCGCGGGAATAGCTCAGTTGGTAGAGCACGACCTTGCCAAGGTCGGGGTCGCGAGTTCGAGTCTCGTTTCCCGCTCCATTTTTTGATGGCGAAAGATCGGGCATCCTGCCGCGACTTTCGCCTCGCGGACGCAGCCAAGCGTGCGCCACGCTCGCGCCACCGGGCTGCGCCCGGCTGGCGACGGCAAGTTCATTTGCCGTTATGCAAACCTCGGGCAATCCGGGGTTTTGTTTTTTCAGGCTCACGTCGTTAAGCTGAGTCATTCGGATGGCCAGGTGGCAGAGTGGTCATGCAGCGGCCTGCAAAGCCGTGTACGCCGGTTCGATTCCGACCCTGGCCTCCATCCGTAAACCTTGCGTTCGTCCGTGAATGCGGCAGTCACCGGGTGGCCCTCCGGGTCTGCACTTCTGGCGTGCTGCGCGCGCAATGCCGCATACTTCATGACATGACCAAGCCCCGGTGGCGAAACGGGTAAACGCAAGGGACTTAAAATCCCTCGGCGGGCAACCGCCTTGCCGGTTCGAGTCCGGCTCGGGGCACCAAATCATCGTTTCACAACGTCCAAGACAGTCCAGGAAAGACGTAAGAACGGCTTTATAACGCCATTTATTGCGCCTTGACCGTCTCGGATTGTTCAGTTGCATCGCGCCCTGCGAGTGAGTAAGTTAGCGAGTAAGAGTTCTGTTACTCGTTAGCTCCGTTTCCTGTTACTCACTCAAGGATTTCCATGCTCACAGCGATGCGGCTCTCGGCGTTGAAGCCCCGTACCTTGGTCTATCGCGTCGCCGACGCGGGCGGCTTGTGCATTGAAGTTCGGCCCGATGGGGCGCGCTACTGGCGCTATCGCTACCGTTTCGCCGGCAAGGCACGCATGCTGTCCTTGGGTGTCTACCCGCAAATCTCGCTGGTCGTGGCCCGCAAACGCCGCGACGAGGCGCGGTCTTTGCTGCAATCGGGCCTCGACCCTTCCTTGCAGCGCAAGGCCGAAAAACTGCACTTGAAGCTCTCTGCCGAGAACACGTTTGGCGCCATTGCACGGGAATGGTTGCAGCAGCAGCGCGGCAAGCTCGCCGAAGTGACTTATCGCAAGGCCGAGTGGCTGTTGTCGTTCGTCCTTCCGGCTTTCGGCAACAAGCCGATTGCCGACATTACCGCCCCGGAAATCCTCGCCATCCTGCGCGGCATCGAGGCACGCGGCGCCCACGAAACGGCACACCGGGTCAAGCAGCGCATCGGCCAGATATTTCGCTTCGCCATCGCCACGGGTCGCGCCGAGCGCGATCCGAGTAATGATCTTCGCGGTGCTCTGGCGCCGGTCGTAACCTCGCCCCGTGCAGCCGTAACCGATCCCAAGGAGGTATCCGAGCTGCTCTGCGCGATCGACGCTTATCAGGGCCAGCCGGTAACGATGGCAGCGCTCCAATTGGCACCCTTGGTATTCGCCCGCCCAGGCAACCTGCGGGCGATGGAATGGACTGAACTCGACCTCGATGCGGCCGAATGGCGCATCCCGGCGGACAAGATGAAGATGCGCGAGGCGCACGTCGTTCCATTGTCCAAACAAGCCGTGGCCATCCTGCGCGGGATACATCCGCTTACCGGATATGGCCGCTACGTGTTCCCGAGTTTGCGTACCGGCCGGCGCCCGATGAGCGAGAACACGGTCAATGCCGCGCTGCGCCGCTTGGGCTACGACAAGGAGACCATGACGGGGCACGGATTCCGTGCACTTGCCAGCACACGGCTCAACGAAATGGGCTGGGCGCCGGACGTCATTGAGCGCCAATTGGCGCACGCGGAACGCAACAAAGTCCGAGCAGCCTATAACCGTGCCAGCTACCTGCCCGAGCGCCGCAAGATGATGCAGGCATGGGCGGATTATCTGGACTCCCTGCGCCAGCCGAGCAACGTCGTCAAGCTGACTCGGAACACCCGGCGCGTGCCCCGTCCGGACGTCACCACGCGCGCGCGATCATCGCCCGCAAGACGCGCGCGACGCTGACCTAAAGGCAGTCGTCGCGCGTCCTGTGCGACCACCAACTCTCGTACTTGGCGCCGCCCGATTTGCGCGCACAACACTCCTATTGAAGCGCGCGGCTGGTGCTCCGTCCGCACTCGAATTGGCCGCACCAATGCGCGCAAAACTTGGCACAATCGTACGCCCAACGTACCGCCTTGCGCGCACGAACTCAGCACTTTGCGGCAACACGAAAACGGCACGGCATTGGACGCCTGCGGACAAAGGAACATCGAAAATCCGCGTCGTTATGGGGTTTTCGCGCATACGCGGAACACGCTCACAAAGCGATGTTCCTCGGAAATCCGCATGGCGCTTGGGTTTCAGCCATGCGCGGAACACACACTTTTATCTTGCCGCCGTTGTTAAGCGCTCTTTTTTGGAGCGCAAGATAAAAGGGTGTGTAGTTGGCGGCATGCAAACCCGCATCCTGCAAGGCTTGGCGCGACTACACGCTTTCGGCAGCGACTACACGCATCTGCGCCAAGCGCGTCAGGACGCGGAATGTCCAACTACAACGCTGCAATGGTGCGGGGTTGGGCTTGTCGTCGGGCCGGTGGCGGCATGGCAGTAAAAGGCAGCACGGCACGTGCAGTATGCCCGCTCGACGGCGCCGCGCGAGAACCGTCATCGATACGCGTGAACGTCCTTCACGGGAATCGATGACGGTTCTCGCGCGGGGCGTTGCGTCACGCCATGGCGCGCGGCTACCTCGAAACGCCGCCGGACGCGTTCTCCCGAGTCCGGCGGCGCCCGCATCGAGCGCTTCTACTTGTCGCGTGCACTCACGCCACGCGCCCGCTTAATGCGCCGAGGCAATATCGTGCGGCAATGCGATCAATGCAGCGTCGCACTCGTGTTCCGTCCAGTCTCCGGCAACCGCTCGGCGCGCGTGGGTGCCTGATTGCACAGGGCAGCGTCGGGATGGTTCAGATACACCGCATCGCTCGGATCGGGCAGAAACCCGTTGGGCAGCGGTGCATTCTGCGGATAGGCGGTCACGACGGTTGCGTTGTAGCCTTGGTAGAACGAGGTATTCCAACTACCCCACACCACGCCGCGACCCCAGGTTTGGGCGTCGGGTGAATAGGCGCCGGCACCGGTCAGTGGGTCTTGTTCCATGCTCGCCTGCGCGTCGCGCTGGAAGACGGGTGCGTTGACGATCAACACCTGGGTATCGGGCTGGCCATTGATCCAGAATTGGGCGATGTCGGTGTGCGTATGCGACTGGGAAATATCCAGAATCGCGGCATAGCGAATCTGACGGGCCGGTTGCAGTCCGCCTGCGGGCTGGTT
>JAFEFP010000037.1 GCA_018240545.1 Pseudomonadota bacterium
TGTCCTCCAGCTCGCGCAGCGCGTCATCCAGATCGAGCAGTGCCACCGGCGTGGTGATCGCCTCGGCATCGGCATGGCTCAGCGTGACCGTGAGATGCCGGCGTTTGGCGGCGTCGAGCCGGCGCGCGTGGTCGATGAGCACGTTGCGCATTGCGCGCGCGGCGATGGCGCGAAATTCGATTTGCGGCAAGCCGGCAAGGGCGGTCCCGGCATTGAGTTTGATCCACGCCTCGTGTACCAGTGCGGTCGTGTCAAGCGTCGATGGTTCGCCGGCGCGGCGCCGTTCACGCCGCGCGAGCCGGCGCAGTTCGGAGTAGGCGGCCGCATAAATCGCGTCGGAAGCCGCGCATGCGGTGGAAATCGGCTCAACGACAAGGCAGGCAGTCATCATGGGATCTCTCCCGTAATCTCGATTGGACGTCGTCCCGTCTGCAGGAACGCAGGCGCCATCGCCTGCGTCAAGCATTCGCGCCCGAATGCGCCAGGGTTCACAATACGAACATCGCCTTCGCCAGAAATACGATTCCGATCATCATCGCCAGAATGATCCGATGCGTAGTGCGGAAACGGCAGGGATTCATGCGTCCACGCGCGCCGGCGAGGATGGCGCTGGCGAACACGCCGAGCACGCCGAACGCCAAGGCGACTTTCAGCAGCAGCCAGAAGCCGAAGCGCGAGCCAACGCAGGAAACGCCGTCGCAGCGGATGTCGAACAGGGCAAAGCCGCTCAGGAACAGCAGCGCGACGACAAACGGCATGAAACGCCGTGCGCGCTCCATCACCGCCTGTTCGATGCGTTCCATGGCGTCGGGGCCCAGGCGGGCGTGCAGGCCTTCGAGCACGAGAACCTCGAACGCCACCGCGCCGACAAAGACGATTGCGCAGGCCAGGTGCAGCAGCACGATCCATGGATACCAGGCGGCCATGGCCCGAAGTATGGCTTACCCCGCCTGCATGAAATTTGACCTCGGTCAAGGTCGCGCGGGTTGGCGCGGGTACGGCGGCGATGGGAAAGCGCCTACAGATCGAGCAGGTAAAACCGGTTGCAGCCGAAGTGCCCGGTATTGCCGAGTGCCGCCGGAATGCGCGTGAAGCCATGGCGCTCGTACAGGCGCTGGGCCGCGTCCATGCCGGTGAGGGTTTCCAGATAGCAGCGCCGATAGCCGAGCGTGCGGGCGGCGTCGAGGCAGCGTCGGATGAGCGCATCGCCCGCGCCGCGGCCACGAAGTTCCGGCAGGAAATACATCTTGCGCAATTCGCATACGCCCGGCTCCGCGTCCAGCGGCGCAATGCCGCCGCCGCCGCGCACCCGGCCGCCGGATTCGACGACGAAATAGGCGCGGTCGGCGCGTGCGTAGGCATCGTGCATGGCGTCGACTTCGGCGTCATGGAGCGCAAAGCCCGGTCCGTCGGCGCCGAACTCCGACATCACGGCGCGGATGATCGCGGCGACGTCCGCGTCGTCGCGCGATTGGATCGGCCGGATCGCGAACCTCACAACGGCCTGCGGAAGTCGAGGTCGTAACGCGAGCCATGCACCAGCACATGCACGCGCAGGTTGGTGATGCTGATCGGATCGCTCGGCCCGGCGTCGGCGGCATTGGAGTGGCCGACATCGGTGGGATCGACGACGGTGACGCTGCCCACGCCGACGACTTCCAGCACGTTGTCCGGGCCGATGAACGCGGCGGTGTCGGCATCCAGGCCGATGCCGAGCACGAACGGATTGAGTGCCAGCGCGCCGAGCAGGCGGCCGAGGCGATCCGCACCGGCGCCGCCCTGGTCGATCAGCAGGCGGTTGGACAAGCCCAGGCCCGGGGCCAGGCTGACATTGCCCATGCGCGGCGAGGCGCCGTGCGCGCCGCCACCGAGCATGTGTTCGGGCAGCACGGCGGCACCGCCGCCGATTCCCGCCACCGCCATGCCGTCCGCATTGCGCCGGCGCAGCAGGCGCGCCAGCGCCGTGCCGCCGAGCAGGGTGGAAAGCCGCAACGGCTGGTCGGCGCACAGCACGACCAGGTGCGCGTGCTCGACCGCCGCGAGCGCAGCCTGCGCTTCGCTGTCGGCGCGCTGGTTGAGCACGAGGCGTTGCACCTGGCTGGCGCTGTCGGCGACAAGGCGCGCATCCAGATCGTCCGCCAGCGCCTCGTCGGCGGCGGCGACGACGATCGCCACGCGCGGACGCTGGCCGAGGATCGCGAAAAGGCGCTTGAAGATGCCGGTTTGGCCAGCACCGCGCATACTGGCACCGAGCGGAACGAGGTAACCGCGGGATTGATCGGGGGCGAGGCGGGCGGGCATGGGCCGGGCGATTATAAGCGCCGCTCAGCGACGGGCGAGCAATGCGCGCAGATGCGCGTCGAGCGCATGCAGCGGCGCGTCGGACTGGACCAGATCCGGCAGGCCGGCACGAACGCGCTGCGCCAGCGCAGCACGTCGCGGCGGCTCATTGGCCACGGCCACTGCCCGTTCGGCGAGCTGGTCGGGTGTGTGCGCGATCAGGTCCGCAACGTCGAGATGACGCAGCATGGCCATGGATTGGCGTCCGCGCATGAATCGCCCCGGACAGGTGACGATGGGCAGGCCGGCGTGCAATGCGTCTAGGCTGGTGTTGCCGCCGGAGAAGTGCAGCGTGTCCACCATCACGTCGCAGGCCATGTTCACCCGCAGGTAATCGGCGCGGGGGCGCGGCAGCAGGAACACGAAACGGCCGGCCGCTTCGATGCCCGCCGTGGCAAATGCGCGTGCGATGCGCGCATCGAACACGCTGCGCGCACCGGTGTCGGGGCTGTCGAACAGGATGAATTTTGCGGCCGGATCGCGCCGCGCAATGCTGGCGTACACACGGTCGTTGTCCGGGTGAAGTTTGAACAGGGATTGCGGAACGAAATACAGCGTGCCCCGGTCCGGCAGGCCGATCGCGGCGCGTGTCGCGGGTTCGGGCAGCGCGGGGCTCAGATACCGCGTGCCCAATCCCGGCAAGGCAAGCAGCGTTTCGCTGTAATGCGTGGATGCGTCCGCCGGTTCCATTTCGGCGCAGGAGAAGAAGGCGTCGATGCTCGGCAGGCCCGTGGTGTCCGGGTGGCCCCAGGCGCACGCCTGGATCGGCGCCAGGCGCAAGGCCGCCAGCGCGAGCGTGCGGTAGTCCATGCCCAGCTCCGGATACAGGATGATGTCGGCATCCAGTTCCTGCAATGTGCGCGCGGCGTCCGCGACCGCTTCGGGCAATGCGATTTCGTGCTGGGCGGCGCGGGCAAGGCGCAAGCTCAGCCCATCGCGGTGATCGCCGACGTGGACGAGCGCCAGTTCCCAGCCGGATCGACCCAGGTGTTCGACCCACGAGGCGAAATAGGCGCCGACCGTGCATTCGTGAAAACGGCTGGAGACCATCGCCAGCCGCGGGCGCGCCCGGGCGCCGCGCGCGCGGGCATGCGCGAATTGTGGCAGCAGCGCCTGCAGCGCGGCGCTGGACCAGGCCCCGTACCGGCTCTGCAAGGCGCGGTCGTTTCCACCCTGATAGGCGAGCAGGAAGTTGTCCCAGCCCAGGGCTTCGGCCGGCAGCGCGAGGCAGGCGACCCGATCCACCGGATAGGCCTCGACCAATGCACGAAGACGCGCGGCGTAGTCGTCGCGGGTGGCTGCGAGCGTGGCCTGGTCCGGATACAGGTTCGGCAATCCCAGCGCGCTGGCGATGTCGATGCGCAGGCGTTCGGCGTCGTCGCCGGCGTGTTCTCGCAACAACGCCAGCAGCTCCCGGCTGCCGGCCAGGTCGCTGTCCTTGCGCAACTGGCGGCAGAACTCGCGGCCCCAGGCACCCAGGCCCGGGTGCGCCTTCAGCAGCCGTTTCGCCAATGCCTTGGCGACTTGCGGCGAGGCGGCACGCAGCAGCAGGCGAGCGCATTGCTGCATTTGCTCGCGGCTGCTGGTTTGTGC
Source organism: Pseudomonadota bacterium (assembly GCA_018240545.1). GTDB lineage: Bacteria > Pseudomonadota > Gammaproteobacteria > Xanthomonadales > Rhodanobacteraceae > Rudaea. The sequence goes on from JAFEFP010000037.1 coordinate 3,934, forward strand.
GGCCAGGCGTTCGAGCAGCGACACGGCGGCATCATTCGCATCGTTGGCGATGTGCGCCTCGGCAAGCTTGAGGGCAAAGGCGAGATTCGCCGGCTCGCCCGCGACCGCGCGTTGCAGGTGCTCGAGCGCCGCGGCGGCGCGGCGGGTTTCCAGCAGCAGCATGCCGAGATTGAAGTGGGCGTCGGCATTGTCCGGATTGGCGCCAAGCGCCCGCCGGTAGGCCGCGTCGGCGTCGGCAAGGGCGCCATTATCCTTGTGCCGGTTGCCCAGCCGCATCCAGCAGACCGAAAGATTCCTGCGAATGGCGGCGTGCCCGGGTTGGCGCGCAAGCAGCCAGTCCAGGTCGGCGACGGCATCGGCCCAGCGTTCGAGCTTGAGCGCGGCGTTCGCGCGCAGCGCATGCGCCTGCGCGTGCGCTGCGTCCGCGGCGATGACGCGATCGGCGGCTGCGATGGCGGCGTCGAAATCGGCGCGCGCGAAGGCATCTTGCGCGTCGCGCCATTGCCGATCCGTGCCGCTCACGCCGCCTTGCCCACCTTGCTGCCGTTGTCGCGCGCGAGCTGCGCGCTCAGCCAGCGGCCGGTCGCGACGAGTTTGTCCAGATCGATGCCCGTGGCCAGCCCCAAGCCGTGCAGCATGTAGACGAGGTCTTCGCTGGCGACGTTGCCGGTGGCACCGTGCGCGTACGGGCAGCCGCCGGCGCCGGAAACGGAGGAGTCCACCACCGCCACGCCCAGTTCCAGGCACGCGAGGATATTGGCCAGCGCCTGACCGCGCGTGTCGTGGAAGTGCACGGCAAGCGCGGACATCGGCACCCGTTCGGCGACTGCGGCAAGCATCGCGCGCGCCTTGGCCGGCGTGCCGATGCCGATGGTGTCGCCGAGCGAGACTTCGTAGCAGCCCATGTCGTGCAGGCGCTTGGCCACGCGCACCACATCGGCTACCGGGACATCGCCCTGGTACGGGCAGCCGAGCACGGTGGAAACATAGCCACGCACGGCAATGCCATCGTTCCTGGCGCGTTCCAGCACCGGGGCGAAGCGGTCGATGGATTCGTCGATCGAGGCGTTGGTGTTCTTGCGGTTGAACGCTTCGCTCGCTGCCGTGAACACCGCGACCTCGGTGACGCCGACCGCGCGCGCGCGGTCGTAGCCTTGCAGGTTGGGCACCAGCACGGGGTAGCGCACGCCGGGTTTCTTCTGGATGGCGGAATAGACGCCCGCCGCATCCGCCAGCTGCGGCACCCACTTGGGGCTGACAAAGCTGGTCGCCTCGATGGACTGCAAACCGGTGTCCGACAGCCGATCGATCAACTCAATCTTGACCGCCGTCGGCACGACGACTTTTTCGTTTTGCAGGCCATCGCGGGCGCCAACCTCGACGATGCGGACGTGGCGGGAGAGGCTCATGGCTTGGCGTCGGCCTTGGGTTGCATCGGACCGGATATTTCGGCGGCGGTGGCCGGTTTCAATATGTAGTAGCCGCCGGAGCGGAAGATTCCGTCCAGTTGCGCGACGCGCGCCATTTCTTGCGCGTCGCCAGCGACGAAATTGTGCAGGTCGTCGCTGCCGCGCTGGCTGCCGGGCTCACGCGAGATGCGTTCGGTGCGACCGTGGATGCCGCCGTCGATGATGAGGTGGGCGACGCGCTTGTCGTCGACCGGATGCAGGCGGATCGTGGCGTCGGCGAATTCGTAGCGCAGGTAGCGATAACCGTGGCTCCAGCGCGCCTGCGGGTCGTGCGCGGCGGGTTGGTCTTCCTTCAACGTGAGCAGCGTGAGATCGCCGACGCGCGCGAATGCCACGTGCACGCTGTTTTCGGTTTTCGTGTCGTCCTTGCCGTCTTCGATGAAACGCCACCGCTTGCACTGCGGCTCGACGACAACGAAGAACGCGTCGTCGGCCTTTTCCGAATCGGCCGGCAGCAAGCGCCATGGTCCAACGAAGCGCGCATCGCAGGCGGCGACATGCGTTCCCGGCTGGGTTTCGAACAGCGTGTCCTGGCAGCCGCAGAGCAGGACTGCGCACGACACGATGATGGGCAGGGTCGATCGCACGGTCAGGCTCCGAAACGCACCAGTACGGTGTCGGCCTCGACGAATTCGCCGGACTTCGCGTTGACGGACTCGACCGTCGCGTCGTGCGGTGCCTTCAGGCTCAACTCCATCTTCATGGCTTCCATGACCAGCAGTTCCTGGCCTTCGCTCACGGTGTCGCCGGGCTTGATCTTGAGCAGCACGATGCGCCCGGGCATGGGCGCGACGACGTGGTCGTCCGCCTTGCGCGAACTCGCGATGAAGGCAAAGGCGCGCGCACGCTCGAAGCGCGTGCGCCGTTCGCCGTCGTGCAGGATGATTCTCGATGCATCGACGTCGGCGCGGAAGCGCCGCGCGATGGCGTCGAACTGTGCGCCCAGGAACCCGTCGTGCAGCTTCGCGTTGGTGGTCTGGCACTTCGCCTCGCCCAGCGCCAGCGCATAGTTTCCATCGGCGCCGAAAGCCTGGATCTCAACGCGTTCGCCGCGATGTTCGAGGCAGACGATGCGCTTGCCCGGATGGCCCAGCCGGAAGGCATCCGCGGCATGCCACGGCGAATGCGGATCGGCATCGGCGCGCGCCGCCTGGCGCCTGTGTGCTTCTTCGTCGAGCAACGCGACCGTGGCCGCGGCGAACACCCACGTCGGATCGGCAGGGCCGGCGAGCGGCAAAAGCTCATCGAGTCGGCGGTCGAGATAGCCCGTGTCGATGCGGCCCTCGACGATCGCCGGATGGCGCACGAGGCGTTCGAGAAAGGCGATGTTCGACTTGGGGCCGTCCACTTCGCACTGCGCCAGCGCCTCGCGCAGGCGCAGCAGCGCGGCTGCGCGCGTGCGATCCCACACGATCATCTTGGCAATCATGGGGTCGTAGAAGATCGTCACCGAATCGCCTTCGACCACGCCGCCGTCGATGCGCACGTGCGCATCCTGCGGCGGCAGGCGCAGGCGTTGCAGTTTGCCGGAGCCGGGCAGGAATCCGGCTTGCGGATCCTCGGCATACAGGCGCACCTCGATGGCATGACCATCCTGCGGCACCGATTTGTTGCGGATCAGCGAAGCCGGCAGCGCCTCACCGGCAGCCACGCGCAATTGCAATTCGACCAGGTCCAGATGCAGGGTCATTTCGGTGACCGGATGCTCGACTTGCAGGCGCGTGTTGATTTCCATGAAGAAGAATTCGCCGGACGGCGCCACGATGAATTCCACCGTGCCGGCATTCGCGTAGCCCAGCGCGCGACCGGCGGCGACGGCGGCCTCGCCCATCTTCGCGCGCAATTCCGGGGTGAGGAACGGCGAGGGCGTTTCCTCCAGCACTTTTTGATAGCGGCGCTGCGCCGAGCATTCGCGCTCGTTCAGATGCACGATGTTGCCGTGGCTGTCGCCGAAGATCTGGAATTCGATGTGACGCGGCGCTTCGATATAGCGTTCGAGCAGGACACGATCGCGGCCAAATGCGTTTTTCGACTCGCGTCGACACGATTCCAGGTTCGCGGCGAATTCATCGGCCTTGCGCACGATGCGCATGCCCTTGCCGCCGCCGCCGTAGGCCGCCTTGATCATCAGCGGAAAACCGATGCGCTGCGCCTCGCGCGATAGCAGTGTCGGATCCTGGTCCTCGCCCGTGTAGCCGGGTACCACCGGCACGCCGTGCGCGGCCATCAATTCCTTGGCGCCGGCCTTTGAGCCCATCCTGCGCATGGACTGCGCGGAAGGTCCGATGAAGACGATGCCGGCTTTCCCGCACGCCTCGGCGAAGTCCGGATTCTCGGACAGGAATCCGTAACCGGGATGGATCGCCTGTGCGCCGGATTGCTTCGCTACTTCGAGGATGGCGTCGCCGCGCAGATAGCTTTCCTGCGGACGCGGCCCGCCGATCGGATACGCGACGTCGGCCCGGCGCACGTGCTGCGCCGTCGCGTCGGCTTGCGAAAACACGGCCACGGTTTCGATGCCCAGGCGTCGGCAGGTACGGATGACGCGGCAGGCGATTTCGCCGCGATTGGCAATCAGGATGCGCGTGAACATGGGTGCTACTTTTCCTTTGCCCACGCAGGCGGACGCTTGTCCAGGAACGCGGCCAGGCCTTCCTGGCCCTCGCTCGACACGCGCAGGCGCGCGATCAGCGCGGCGTTTTTCATGTCGGTGTGACCGGTCTCGCGATCGAGTGCACCGCCGAGTTCGAGCGCCAGGTGCTTGGCTTCGCGCTGCGCATGGGGGCCGCCCTTGCCGAGCCAATGCAGGACGCGATCGACGGCCTCGTCGAGTTTGTCGGCAGGTGCAAGCTCGTGGACCAGGCCGATGCGCTGTGCATACGCGGCGTCGAAGATCTCGCCAGTGACGAACAGGCGGCGTGCCTGACGTGCTCCGATCGCGGCGACGACATACGGTGAAATCACGGCCGGCACGAGTCCGAGCTTGACCTCGGTCAGGCCGAATTTCGCGCTGTCGGTGGCGATGGCGATGTCGCAGCAGGCGACGAGGCCAACGCCGCCACCGTACGCCGAGCCGTTGACGCGCGCCAGCGTGGGTTTGTTCAAGGTGTTCAGCGAGCGCATCAGCGCGGCGAGGCGTTCGGAATCGGCGCGGTTTTCCGCCTCGTTGGCGCGCGCCATGCCGCGCATCCAGTTCAGGTCCGCGCCGGCGGAGAATGTGCTGCCGTTGCCGGTCAGCGCAATGAAGCGCACGCCGGGGTCGCGATCGAGCCGGCCGAGCGCCTCGGTCAGCTGCGCCACCAGCGCATCGTCGAAGGCGTTGTGCACCTGCGGGCGATTCAGCGCCACGCGCGCGACGCCGTGTTCGATGAGGATGTCGAGCGATGGGGGCATGCGCGATCCCGGGCTTGCGATTGCCGCATGATAGCCGGTTGCCGACGCGCCCTGCACAAGCGCGTCATTGCCGCGCTGGCGAAGGTACGGCCGCTGGCGGGCGCGCCGGGCGTGGCCGGTCGGCGGCTTGTTTTTGTGAATGCGAACCATTATCATTCGTTTCGCATCCCTTGAACCGGCATGACCATGCGCAAGCGAATTTGCCTGTGTTTGTTGCTCGTGGCGTCCACGGCCGCGTGGTCGGCCGACATGCCCGAGTTCCACTTGATCATCAAGGACCACCGGTTCGAACCGACGCAGCTCAAGGTCCCCGCGAACACGAAGTTCAAGCTGCTGGTCAAGAATGCGGATTCCACGCCGTCGGAATTCGAGAGCCATGAGTTCAACCGCGAGAAGATCGTCCTTCCCAACCGCACGATTTCGGTGTTCATCGGTCCGCTGGACAAGGGCAGTTACAAGTTCTTCGATGATTTCCATCAGGACACCGGCAACGGCGTCCTGATCGTGGAGTAAGCCATCATGCTCGGTGTCGCGCTGCTCGTCTTCCGCGAAGTGCTGGAAGCCGCGTTGATCGTCACGATCGTCGCTGCGGCCACGCGCGGGGTGGTGGGCCGTGCCCGTTTCATCGGAGGCGGCATCGGCCTGGGCGTCATTGGCGCGATTCTCGTCGCCTTGTTCGCCGGCGTGATCGAGGAAGCCGTCGGCGGTTCCGGTCAGGAGTTGTTCAATGCCTGCGTCCTGCTCGCCGCCGTGCTGATGATCGGCTGGCACGTGATCTGGATGTCGAGCCATGGGCGGGAACTCGTGCAGCAGATGCAATCGGTGGGCCACGCGGTCAAGGCAGGATCGAGCTCGCTGGCCATGTTGCTCGCGGTGGTCGCGCTCGCCGTATTGCGCGAGGGTTCGGAGATCGTGCTGTTCCTGTACGGCATGGCGGCCGGTGGTGCGGGTCGGGTGGATCTGCTGCTCGGCGTGCCGCTCGGGCTCGCTGGTGGAACCGCGGTCGGTTTCGCGTTGTACTTCGGCCTGTTGCGCATTCCGATGCGCTACTTCTTCAATGCGACCAACTGGATGCTGGTGGTGCTCGCGTCGGGACTCGCCGCGACCGCCGCGGGCTTCCTGATCCAGGCCGATCTGTTGCCGGCCTGGGGCAACCAGTTCTGGGACAGCTCATGGTTGCTTGCGAACGGCTCGCTGCTGGGCCAGACGCTGCATATCCTTACCGGCTACGAGGCGCGCCCCGCCGGCATGCAGCTTGTATTCTGGCTGGCGACATTCGTGATTCTGGTGACGGGCATGCGCCTGATGGCGGCGCGCATGTCGGCGCAGCACAAGCCGGCCCGGACCGCGGCCTCCGTTACCGTGACGGCCGCGCATGGCGCATGAGTCTGGCGAGGTGGCAATGAACCGTGCAATGGCGTGTCTTGCCGCACTGGTCGGTGTCGTGCTGGTCGGCGCCGCGCCGCGACTGATCGGCGCCGACGCCACGCCGGCAACGGACGCGGCGGAAATCGCGGTACTCAAGACCCGGCTGGCCGAGCTCGAGAAACGCGTGCCGGCGCCGGAACTCGGACACCAGATGCTGGAATTGCAGATACGTCATGACCGCCTGTGGTGGGCCGGCGCGGCGGGCAACCGGAACCTGGCCTACTTCATGGTCGGCGAACTGGGCGAGGCCCTGCACGGCATCGAGGAATCCAATGGCGATGCGCCCGAGCTCCAGCCCGAAAAACTTTCGGTCGTGATGCCGTCGATCATGGACCCGGCCATTCGCGGCGTGCAGCAGGCGCTGGAGAAAAAGGACCCGGCCGCATTCGCCAAAGCCTTCGACCGGCTTTCCGCCTCGTGCAACGCCTGCCACAAGGTCGCCGGTGTCGACTTCCTGCACATCCAGCGCCCGCGAACGCCGCTGCTCGACAACCTGCGTTACGAGCCCGACGCGGCCCGATAATTTCGCCGCGCAGCGGCAATTGCAGTCACATGCGAAACACGCCGTAGCGCTGCGGTTCGATCGGCGCGTTCCACGATGCCGAAATCGCCAGGCCAAGCACACGCCGGGAATCGACGGGATCGATGATGCCGTCGTCCCAGAGCCGGGCCGTCGCGTAGTAGGGATGGCCCTGGCGTTCGTATTGCTCGCGGATCGGCGATTTGAACGCCTCTTCCTCGCCCGATGACCATTGCTTGCCGCTGGCTTCAATTCCGTCACGCTTGACCGTGGCCAGCACCGAGGCCGCTTGTTCGCCACCCATCACGCTGATGCGCGCGTTTGGCCACATCCACAACAAGCGCGCGCCGTAGGCACGGCCACACATCGCGTAATTGCCCGCGCCGAATGAGCCACCGATCACGACCGTGAATTTGGGTACGTGTGAGCATGCTACTGCCGTGACCATTTTTGCGCCGTCCTTGGCGATGCCGGCCTGCTCGTACTTTTTGCCGACCATGAAACCGGTGATGTTCTGCAGGAACACGAGTGGCACGTTGCGCTGGTTGCACAACTCGATGAAGTGCGCGCCCTTGAGCGCGGATTCCGAAAACAGGATGCCGTTGTTGGCGACGATGCCGACCGGGTAGCCGTGGATGTGCGCGAATCCGCAAACCAGGGTCTTGCCGTAGCGCGCCTTGAACTCGTGCAACGCGGAGGCATCGACGATGCGCGCGATCACCTCGCGGATATCGAACGGACGGCGCGTGTCCTGCGGAATCACGCCGTAGAGTTCTTCGGCTGGATATTTCGGTTCGGCCGGCGCGCGGAGCGCCACCGGCAGGGTCTTGTGCCGATTCAGGTTCGCGACAATGTCGCGCGCGATGGACAACGCGTGCGCGTCGTTTTCGGCGAAGTGATCCGCAACGCCGGAAACCGCCGTGTGCACGTCCGCGCCGCCGAGGGTTTCGGCATCCACGATTTCGCCGGTCGCGGCCTTCACCAGCGGCGGGCCGCCGAGGAAGATGGTGCCTTGTTCCCTGACGATGACGGTTTCATCGCTCATCGCCGGTACATAGGCGCCACCCGCCGTGCACGAGCCCATGACCACGGCGATCTGCGGAATGTTCAACGCCGAAAGGCGCGCCTGGTTGTAGAAAATCCGGCCGAAGTGTTCCTTGTCCGGAAACACCTCGTCCTGCAGCGGCAGGAAAGCGCCGCCGGAATCGACGAGGTAGACGCACGGCAGGCGGTTTTCCAGCGCGATTTCCTGCGCGCGCAGATGTTTCTTCACCGTGATCGGGAAATAGGTGCCGCCCTTGACGGTCGCGTCATTGGCGACGACGACGATTTCGCTGCCGTGCACGCGGCCGATGCCGGCGATCAGTCCTGCGCAGGGCGCGGAGTCCTGGTACATGCCGTGCGCGGCAAGCGGCGAGAATTCCAGGAACGGCGAACCCGGATCGAGCAGGGCCCGGAGGCGCTCGCGCGGCAGCAGCTTGCCACGCGACGTGTGTTTTTCACGTGCCTTGTCGCCGCCGCCGAGCGCGGCCCGCGCCATGCACTGCTTCAAGTCGTCGACCGCGGCACGCAAATGATTCGCGTTGGCCTGGAATTCGGGCGAGCGGGTGTCGATCTGCGATTCGATGGTGGGCATGGCATCTGTACGGCGCGGCGAAGACGCCGCAAAGCATATCGGAAGCGGAGCCTTCGGCGGGACTTCGTCGGGTGCAAACGAAATCGGCCGCTTGCGCGGCCGATCCGTCTGCAACGTCTGCAGCGTCGGTCAGTGACCGCCGTTATCGTCCTTCTTCGGCTCTTCGGCCGGCTTTGCGCCCTGCGCGGCGGCCTTCACGTCCTCGGCGCCTTGCTTGGCGGTTTCGGCAGTCGCTTGCGCACCAGCGGCGGCTTCCTGACCGGAAGCCGCGGCGCCTTGTGCCGAAGCGGCAGCGCCGCTCATGTCGCCGGACTTGGCCTGATCGACGGCCTGTCCGGCCTGGGTGGCGGCCTGCTGCGCGGAAGCGGCCGTTTCCTGCGCTTTCTGCGCGGTGGCTGCGGCGGCTTCCTTGGCCTTGGCGGCAGCGTCCTGTGCGGCCTGTTGAGCGTTGTCGCCGCACGCGCCGAGCGTGAGGGCGAGCGCGGCAGCGATCATGGCGTGCTTGAATTGCATGTGAGTCTCCCTATCAGGTTTTCGGATGTGTGAGGATTGAACGGATATCGTGCGTCCGCCCGCCGATGAAGTCGGTAGTTGGGCACAGTCAGCTTACACCAATTCGATCGCCAGCGCGGTGGCTTCGCCGCCGCCGATGCACAGCGAAGCGACGCCCTTCTTGCCGCCCCGCGCCTGGAGCGCATGGATCAGGGTGACGACCAGGCGTGCACCGGATGCACCGATGGGGTGGCCGAGCGCGCAGGCGCCGCCGTTGACGTTGAGCCGGGCGTGATCGATGCCCAACTCCTTCATCGGCGCCATGGCGACGACCGCGAATGCTTCGTTGACTTCGAATACGTCGACGTCGGCGATCTGCCAACCGGTTTTTTTCAGCACTTGCTGGATCGCGCCGACCGGCGCGGTCGTGAACCATTCCGGCTCCTGCGATTGCGTGGCGTGCGCGACGATGCGCGCCAGGGCCTTCACGCCGAGCTTTTTCGCGGTTTCTTCATCGAGCAATACGGTGGCTGCGGCGCCGTCGGAGATGCTTGAGGAGCTGGCGGCGGTCACGGTACCGTCCTTGCGGAACGCGGGCTTGAGCGTCGGGACCTTGGCGACGTCGGATTTTCCCGGCTGCTCGTCGGTGGCAAATTCGACTTCGCCCTTCTTGCCGGCGACCTTGACCGGGACGATTTCCGCGGCGAAAGCGCCGGAGGCAATGGCTGCCTGCGCGCGCTTGACCGATTCAATCGAATAGGCGTCCTGGGCTTCGCGCGTGAAGCCGTATTTTTCCGCGCATTTTTCCGCGAACACGCCCATCGACTGGCCGTCGTAGGGATTGGTCAGGCCGTCCCAGGCCATGTGGTCGACGAGTTTGCCATCGCCGTAGCGGATGCCGGTACGCGCGGCGACCATGTGCGGCGCATTCGTCATGGATTCCATGCCGCCGGCGACGACGACGGTGGCCGAGCCGGCCTTGATCAGATCGTGGCCGAGCATGATCGCCTTCATGCCGGAACCGCAGACCTTGTTGATGGTGGTGCAGCCGGCGGACTTGGGCAGGCCTGCCGCGATGGCAGCCTGGCGCGCCGGCGCCTGGCCAAGATTGGCGGGCAATACGCAGCCCATGATCACCTCGGAGACTTCCGCGGGTGCAATGCCGGACTGATCCAGCGCGGCCTTGATCGCGGTGGCGCCGAGGGTTGTGGTTGGCACTCCCGTGAACTGGCCGAGCAGGGAACCTATGGCCGTGCGCTTGGCGCCGGCGATGACGACCGCTGAGGACATGATGGGCTCCGCAAGAATCGATGGACAGGCTCTTGATTATAGGCCCTCTGCCGGATCAACCGAAGTTTTCATCCAGTTGGCGATGGATTTCCTCCTCGATCGCCGGTTTCAGCATCCCCAGCAGAAAACCGAGTTCGGCATGAACACGCAGCTCGGTCTTGCCGATATGGATGCGCCCGGTCACTCCGCTGCGCGAAAAATGGAGTGTGTCGCCATCCCACTCGCTGCTGACTCCGAACTTGTTGCCGATGGCAGCCGCAGTCCTGTCAACTGCGGCTTTGGCGGCATTGTGCGACTTGCCGTGCTTGCGGCGGATATCGATGGTCGACATGGACTCGGTCACGGCGCTGCGGGCGGTTGCCGCGCTTTTGCTATGATGCCGGAAAACCTGCGGCGGGGGGGAGCGTGCGCGTACTGCTGATTCTCGTGCTGCTGCTGCCGCACTGGCTGCACGCCGCCGGCATCGAAGGCCACTTGTCGCTGTCTGCCGATGGCAAGCCGTTGCGCAGCGAAGAAGCGCAGGATGCGATCATCTATTTTCGCCCGAAGGTGCCTCAGCACCTGCTGCCGACGCGCACGAGCTACACGATGCGTACCCTGCGCAAGCAGTTCGTTCCGCGCACGCTCGCCATCACGGTTGGCAGCACGGTACGTTTTCCGAATGGCGATCCGATCCTGCACAACGCGTTTTCGGGGTCGAAAGACAATGCCTTCGACGTCGGTCTGTACGGGCAGGGCGAGGGCAAGGCGGTGACGTTTTCGCACGTGGGCTACGTGCGTGTGTACTGCAATGTGCACCATTCCATGGTCGGTAACATCCTCGTGCTCGATACACCGTACTTCACCCATCCGGATGCCTC
>JAFEFP010000038.1 GCA_018240545.1 Pseudomonadota bacterium
CGTGGTGTTCCAGGGGCCGCCGTAAGGCGTGCCATCGCTGTTGACGCCGATGCCGGCGATCGTGCCGGCGGTGTGCGTGCCGTGGCCGCCGCAGTCCATCGGATTGGCGTCTGGCATTGGCGTGTTGCTGGCGTTATAGGCGTCGCCGGCAAAGTCGTAGCCGCCTGCGACTTTCGCCGTCGGGAAGATGATGTTGTGGGAGTTCTTTCCGATAGCGGAAGTCGGATCGACGTCCTGATAGGCGGCGAGGGTGCCGCTGCCGCCGAAGTCCGGATGGACGTAATCCAGGCCGGTATCGATGTCGCCAACTTTGACGCCGATGCCGGTGGCGTTGAATGGCAGGCCGAGTTGATTGTAACCATCCCACACCTTCGGGGCATTGACGAAGGGCACGCTGGTGATGTTTTCGGGACGCTTGTACGTGGGCAGGAATTCGACTGCCTCGACGTTCGGCAGCGCACGCACTTTCTGCATGTCGGCAGGGTTCATGCGCACGGCGACGGCGTTAAGCACGCGCTGCACGCGATAAATTTCGGTGAAGGCGACGCCCTTGGCACTGAGCTGGCTGACGAATGCCGCCTGTTCGCTCTTGAGGTTGGCGATGGTGGTGCGCGCCGAGTTGTTGGCGGAGGTCTTGCCAAGCGGGCTGTTGCCGAACTGGCGCAACGCGTGCGCATAGGTATGTGTAGCCGGCTCGCCTTTCAGTTTGATGATGACGGCCGCTTCGCCGTTAGCGCCAATCATGGGATTCGCCTTGCTCGAAACGACTTGTTGCGGCGGCAGGTGCAGCGAATGAAATTTGGCGACCGGCGATACCGCTCCGGCACCGACGGAAAAAAGAACACTGGCCAGTGCCAGCGCGACTGGTGTGCACTTGAAATTCATACAGACCCCATTTTTTGATGATGCGTCAAAAAGGTTCGCGCGACGCAAGTCGCTGAACCTCCCCAAAGACGTGCAGCCCGGGCATGATCGGCCAGGGCAACGAGGAAATCAAACTCCGCTTTTTGTGCATTGCCGCAATTGGCTGGGAAGCGTAGTGATGAAAACCGCTGGAAGAAAAGCAGCACCGCCTGGGGGCGGTTCAATAAGCAGCACCATTGAGTTCCCGATAGCGCACGAAAACCTGCCGCGCTTGCTCGCGCCGGATGTCGCGGCGCACGGCGATGCCGCGCTTTTCCAATTCGCCGATCCAGTCGGCGGGCAGCGGGCCTTCGTCGAACTCGGACAATTCCTCGACGTCTTCGCCACGCGCGCCGATCAGCAGTTCGTCGATCCCGGCCCAGACCGTTGCGCCGTAGCACTGGCAGCACGGCTGCGCGCTGGTGGCGAGCACGAATCGTGTTCCGTCCTCGTTCAAGCGAAAACGCTGCAGGCGCTGTTGCGCGAGCATGTACGCCATCATCTCGGCGTGCGCGACCGAGCAATTTTGCGGCACCACGCGGTTGACGCCGACGGCGACGAGGCGCCCTTCGCCGGTGAAGACGGCCGCGCCGAACGGACCACCGCCACGGTTCTCGACGTTGCCGCGCGCGAGTTCGATCGCAAGCGCGACCTTGGCGTCGTCGTCGGCGTAAAGCCGCGATTCGTCGAACGTGTCGCGCAGCCACAGGGGCAGGGTGAGATGGAGTTGGGCGAGGATCATTTGCCCGCCGCTTGCGCCCACGAATCGCGCAGCGTGACCGTGCGGTTGAAAACCGGCTTGCCGGACGCGTGGTCGCGACGGTCGGCGACGAAGAAACCCAGGCGCTCGAACTGCACCGCGGATTCGGGCGCGGCATCGGCAAGCGAGGCCTCCAGCCAGCCGCGCACAATGCGCATGGAGTCTGGATTGAGGTGATCGCGATAGGTCTTGCCGTCCGAGTCGTCGTCGGGATTCACGACATTGAACAGGCGATCATACAGGCGCACCTCGGCCGCGATGGCGTGGCGCGCGCTGACCCAGTGGATCGTGCCCTTGACCTTGCGCTCCGCCCCGGGCATGCCGTGGCGCGTTTCCGCGTCCAGCGTGCAATGCACGGCGCTCACGTTGCCACTGGCGTCCTTTTCGACGTCTGTACATTTGACGATGCCGACGCCGCGCAGGCGTACTTCGCCGCCGGGAACAAGGCGATGGAAGCCCTTGACCGGGGTTTCCATGAAATCTTCGCGCTCGATCCACAACTCGCGCGAAAACGCGACGCTGCGCGTGCCGAAGGTTTCATTCTTCGGATGATTCGGAAACGTCAGCGTCTCGGCGTGGTCATCCGGCAGGTTGGCGATGACGAGTTTGAGCGGATCGAGCACGGCAAAGCGGCGCGGCGCGGCGGCGTCCAGCGCTTCGCGCACGCAACCTTCGAGCACCGAGAACTCGATGGTGGAATTCTGCTTGGTCACGCCCGCGCGTTCCCAGAAATTGCGGATCGCCGCGGGCGGAAACCCACGTCGGCGCAAGCCCGAAAGCGTGGGCATGCGCGGATCGTCCCAACCGGCGACGAGCCCGTCGCGGACCAGTTCCATGAGCTTGCGCTTGCTCATCACGGTGTAGTCGAGGTTGCCGCGCGCGAATTCGATCTGACGCGGCGTGCTCACGTTCGTCTTCAGTCCGGCATCGATCAATGGCTGCACCAGTTCGGGGTGGTCGGGCAGGTCGATCTGCGCGAGGCACCAGTCGTAGAGCGGACGGTGATCCTCGAATTCGAGCGTGCACAGCGAATGCGTGATGCCCTCGACGGCGTCCGAGATGCAATGCGCGTAGTCGTACATCGGATAAATGCACCAGGCATTACCCGTATTCTGGTGCGGCACCTTGCGGATGCGGTACAGGGCCGGATCGCGCAGGTTGATGTTGCCGCTGGCCATGTCGATCTTCGCGCGCAGCGTTTTCGCACCATCCGCGAATTCGCCCGCGCGCATGCGGCCGAACAAGTCCAGGTTCTCCTCAACCGAGCGCTCGCGGAACGGCGAATTGCGTCCCGGCTCGGTCAGCGTGCCGCGGTATTCGCGCACCTGATCGGCGCTGAGATCGCAGACGAAAGCCTTGCCATCGCGGATGAGCTTTTCGGCGCAGCGATAGAACACCTCGAAATAGTCCGAGGCGTGGCGCAGCTCGGTCCAGTCGAAGCCAAGCCATTGCACGTCGGCCTTGATCGACTCGACGTACTCGATGTCTTCCTTGGCGGGATTGGTGTCGTCGAAGCGCAGGTTGCAGGTGCCGCCGAACTCGCGCGCGATACCGAAATTCAGGCAGATCGACTTGGCATGACCCAGGTGCAGGTAGCCGTTGGGCTCAGGCGGAAAGCGTGTGCCGACGCGGCCGCCGTGCTTGTTCGCGGCGCGTTCGTCGAGGACGATCTGGCGGATGAAGTTGTGGCTGGCGGCAGCGGCGTCGGTCATGGCGCGCAAGGCAGGAACGGAATGCGCGATTCTAGCGGCTTTACGTGCGTGGAGCGATGCGTTAGCGTGGTCGCAGGCAGGCAGGGAGCTGGAAAGTGCAAATCGTCTATCGGGCCGCCAACATCATCGACGCGAATCTGGTCAAGAACGCGCTCGAGGTCGAGGGCATTCCGGCCTTCGTCGGCGGGCAATACCTGACCGGCGCCATCGGCGAATTGCCGCCGATGCCGCTGGTCAACGTGATGGTGGCCGAAATCGACTGGCCGCGCGCGAGCGCGATTGCGCAAGCGGTTGACGCGGCGCTCGCCGAGCGGCGCGCCGAACCCGAGGCCGACGACGGCTTGTTGCCTTCACCCATTTGAGGAATTCGCATGCCTTCCAAACCCGTTCTCGTCGTCGGCAGCAAGAACTATTCGTCATGGTCGTTGCGGCCGTGGCTGGTGCTGCGCGTGTTCGACGTTGCGTTCGATGAAGTCCTGCTGCCGCTGGATACGCCGGAGTTTTACGAACGCATCGCGACTTATTCGCCGACCGGACGCGTGCCGGTGTTGCACGACGGCGACATTCGCGTGTGGGATTCGCTGGCCATCGCGGAGTACGCGAACGAGCGCTGGCTCGGCGGTCGCGGCTGGCCGGCCGATGCGGCGGCGCGTGGCTTGGCGCGGTCCATCAGTGCGGAAATGCACTCGGGTTTCAGTGCCTTGCGCAGCGAACTGCCGATGAATTGCCGCAAGCGCGTAAAGAACCATCCGGCCAGCGCCGAAGCCCAGGTCGATGTCGCGCGGGTCAAGGCGATCTGGCGACAGGCGCGCGAGCGCTTCGGCAAGGGCGGGGCGTTCCTGTTCGGTGCCTTCGGCATCGCCGACGCGATGTATGCCCCGGTGGTGCTGCGCTTCGTCAGCTACGACGTTGCGCTCGATCCCGTCGAGCGCGCCTATGCGGATGCCGTCCTCGCCTTGCCGGCATTGCGCGAATGGCTGGAGGCAACCGTGAACGAGCCGCTCGCGCCGTTGCACGAGCAGGCCCGGTAGGCGGAGCGGGTTCCGTGGCCCGTGGTCAAGGCGGCGGATCATGAGCAAATGGACGTTTAGACGTCTTGACGGCCATTATTACAAACGCTAGGATGCGCGTCACTCGATCGAGGGCGCCGCATGTCCGCACATCCGCAAGCCGAATCCGCACCGCTGCCGTGCCAATGGACGCGTGGCGTGCTGGCCTTGCCCGACCCGTTCCAGCTCGAATCCGGCGAGACGCTCGAATGCGCGCGGCTGTTCTGGCAATGCGCCGGCCCCGCGCAGGCGCCGCTGGTCGTCGTGCTGGGCGGGATCTCGGCGCACGCGCGCTGCTGCGCGCCGGACGGCAGCGGCTGGTGGGAAGCCCAGTGCGGCGCGGGACGCGCCCTGGACACGAACCGCTATCGCCTGCTCGGCATTGACTGGCTTGGTGGCGCGGATGCCTCAAGCGCCGCAGCGGGCACGGCGATTTCCAGCGCCGATCAGGCGCGCGCCATCCTGCTGCTGATCAATCGCCTTGGCGTGCGTCAGGCGCACTTGCTGGTCGGTGCGTCTTACGGCGGCGCGGTCGCGCAACACCTGGCGGCCCTGCTCGGCGCGCGTCTGCGGCGGCTCGTACTGCTGTGCGCCGCGCATCGCAGTTCGGCCTTTGCGCGCGCGCTGCGGCACGTGCAGCGCGCCATCCTCGACCTGGGCGACGATCCGCCGGCCGCGCTGGCGCTGGCACGCGAACTGGCGATCCTGGGCTATGTCACCAACGCGCAGATCGAATCGCGCTTCGGTGCCTCGTCGGACGTGTTGCCCTGGCTGCGGCACCAGGGCACCCGGTTCGCCGCGCGCTTCAACGCCGACGCCTATCGTTGCCTCGGCGAATCGCTGGATGCGCACGCCATCGATCCGGCCACGATCCGCGCCCCGACCACGCTGTTCGGCGTGACCGAAGACCAGCTCGTGCCGCCGTCGCTGCTGCGGGAATTTGCGGCACGTGCGCCGGATTGCGCGTTGGTCGAGATTTCCTCGGCGTTCGGCCACGACGCGTTCCTCAAGGAAGAAGCCGTCGTGGCCGACGTTCTGCGCTGCGCGCTGCAGGTTCGCGCATGAGCCGGAACAGCGCCACGCTTGCCGCGCGCGCGGGCGTCGATGCGGATTGCGCGCACGGTGCGGTAATGCCGCCGCTGTACCTGTCGAGCAATTACAGCTTCGCCGGCTTCGCGCAAAAACGCCGCTACGACTACACGCGCTCGGGCAATCCCACGCGCGACACGCTGGCTGGCGCACTCGCGGACCTGGAAGGTGGCGCCGGTGCCGTGGTGACCGCGTCGGGCATGGCCGCGATCGCGCTGCTGAGCGCGCAACTTGCACCCGGCGACCTGCTGATCGCACCGCACGATTGTTACGGTGGCAGTCATCGCCTGTTCCGCTCGCAGGCGGCGCGCGGCCTGTACGCGGTGGAGTTCGTCGATTTCACGGACAGTGCCGCACTGACGGACGCGCTGGCACGGCGGCCGAAACTGGTCTGGATCGAAACGCCAAGCAATCCGCTGCTGCGCATCACCGACATCGCCGGCACCTGCGCACTGGCGCATGCGTTCGGCGCGCTCGTCGCGGTCGACAACACGTTCCTGTCGCCGGCGCTGCAGCAGCCGCTCGCGCTCGGGGCGGACATGGTCGTGCATTCGACGACCAAATACCTCAACGGCCATTCGGATGTCGTCGGTGGTGCGGTCGTGTGGAAGGATGCCGCGCTGGGCGAGGAACTGGC
This sequence comes from Pseudomonadota bacterium, assembly GCA_018240545.1. Taxonomy (GTDB): domain Bacteria; phylum Pseudomonadota; class Gammaproteobacteria; order Xanthomonadales; family Rhodanobacteraceae; genus Rudaea. The sequence continues at coordinate 6,151 of JAFEFP010000038.1, forward strand.
CTGGTGGTGCAATTGCCTGGGGCTGGGCGGTGCGCCATTCGACAGTTACCTCACCTTGCGCGGCCTGCGCACGCTCGGTCCGCGCCTTGCCGCGCACCAGGCCAATGCGTCGGCGCTGGCGGACTTGCTGCTCGAACACGACGCCGTGGAGAAAGTATACTTCCCCGGTTTGAGCCGGCATCCCGGCCACCTGCTCGCGCGCAAGCAACAGCGTGGTTTCGGCGCGATGCTGAGTTTCGATCTTGCCGGGGGCGAGAGCGCGGCCGCCGCGTTCGTGGATGGACTGGAATGCTTCACTCTGGCCGAATCCCTCGGCGGCGTGGAAAGCCTGGTCGCACATCCGGCCACGATGACGCACGCGAGCATGGATGCCGATGCGCGCCGCCGCGCCGGCATCGGCGGCGGCCTGCTGCGCCTGTCGGTCGGCATCGAGGCGCTGGAGGACCTGCGCGCCGATGTCGCGCGCGGCCTGGCGCGTGCGGCGCGCGTGCGCGACGCGCTGGCCGCCTGAACGCGGCTCAGGGGCGTGGCGCGATGCTCGCGTGCTCGACCCAGACCAGCTCGCAGGCGCCGGCACCCGAGTCGCTGCGCGTGAGCGAACTGATCCAGCGGTAGCCGTTCGGACCGTCCGCTTCGACGAGGTAGCCGTCGAACTCGACGATATCGCCATCGCGCGTGCGCTTGATCTCGCGCTCGACGGCCGCATCGGCTGGGATCAGGTGCATGTTCGCGCTGGATTCGATGATCTCCCGTTCCGGGATGGGAAATTCATCAACGCGCCAGAAATAGAAACGACCGGACTGGGAAATGGACACCTTGTCCAGCACGGCGCTGTCGGACATGCGCCCCCAGCCGAGCGCGAGGTCGACCGGCGCCAGCGCCGCCCCCGTGTCCCAGGAATAATCGGCGCGTGAAAGCACGCGCGCGGTGATGGAAAACGTGGCCAGCGGCTTGATCGCGTAATCGCCCTTGCGCCATGCCGACGCGGACGCATCGACCGGGCCTTGTTTCGGGATTTCCGGCGCGATCTCGCCGGGACCGTGATGGATCGGACGATGCGCGCGCTGCCAGACGGCCACGAGCACGAACGCGGCCAGAACGAGCAGGAGCGTACGGCGATTCAATCCAGGGACTCAGTCGAAATCGGCGGCCAGCGCCGCGTGCGTGGGCAGGCCCAGCGTTGTCTTGCCCTGGTAGGCGGGGTGATCGACGGCGAGTTCGACGGCGTCGCCATTCTTGAATGCCGCAACGTGTGCGGGCGACAACTCGAAGCGCAGGAAATGCACGGCCGAAGTCTTTTCGGCGTTGCTGCGTTGCATGTCTTCATCCGCAATTGCGTTGACCGGTGCCAGACTGCCGACGCGCAACGTGATGACGCGCTCGATGTCGCGCATCTCCACCAACCGGCGCGCGCGCTCGGCGGGGTCTTCGTACTCGATCAGCAAAGTGGCCTTGAGGTTGGCGCCGTCCGGAATCAGCGGATTGTAGGCATCGAGTTCATCGTGGATGCCGGCCTGCTCGAAGATACGCTCGATGCGCAGCATCTCCTGCACCTGGTACTGGACCGTGAGGCGATCCTCGAACAGCAGGGTCAGGTGCGCGCCCAGCGGCACGCGGCGCGCCTGCTTGTGTGCGAGTACGCGCTCGCGAAACGCGGGACGTTCGCGCGCGTAGGCTTCGAGCGTGAACAGGTCGTTGGGCATGAGTTTTTGCATGTCAATAACCTTTCCTGTCATTCCGGCATGGAATGCCGGAATCCAGATCGCATGGACGCGGCTTCCCGTTATCTGATGCGTTGCCATCCGTGGCAAATGGGTCCCGGCAAGCCATGCCGGGACGACGAGCGTTAGATTCCGTAGGCGTGGCGCAGCAGGCCGATCGGACTCTCTGCCGAAGGATTGTCGTGCAGTCCGTGCGCGATGTGGCTGGCCGCCATCGGGCAGTCGCTGGCGAAATGCGCCGGCGCGATCTGCTCCACGCGCGCCTCGACCGGCTTGGCGATCTTGCGCGAGAACGCATACGTTTTCGCCTTCACGCCATAGGTGCCGTCGTGGCCGGAGCAGCGCTCGATCGTCTGTATTTCCGTGTCCGGAATCAGCGCCAGCACGTCGCGCGTCTTCGGGCCGATGTTCTGCACGCGCTGGTGGCATGGCGCGTGGTAGGCGATCTTGCCCAGCGCATTCGGAAATTGCGTCTTCAGCAGGCCGGCCTGGTGCCGCTGCCACAGGTATTCGAACGGATCGAAGATGTGGCGCTTGACGAGTTGCACGTCATCGTCGTCGGGGAACATCAGCGGCAGTTCCTGCTTGAACATCAGCACGCACGACGGAATCGTCGCGCTGATGTCCCAGCCATCAAGGATCGCCGCGGCGAGCACCGGGATGTTCTGCTTCTTGTACTTTTCCACCGATTCCAGGTCACCCAGCTCGAGCTTGGGCATGCCGCAGCACACTTCGCGCTCGACGAGTTTCACGGCGACGCCGTTGTGGCGCAGCACGGCGGCGAGGTCCTCGACGGGTTCCGGCTGGGAGAAGTTGCAGTAGCAGGTCGCGAAGATCGCGACCTTGCCACGCGTGCGCCCGGCCGGTTGCGCGTCGCCGGCACCATCGAGATTTTTCAGGCGCTTGCGCGCGGTGCGCGAGGTGTAGGTCGGCACGCGCGCGTCGGGATGCACACCGAGGGTTTTTTCCAGCAGCTTGCGGCCGATGCCGCTGTGGTTGATCGCGTTCACCGCCTCGACCACGACCGGAATCGCGGCCAGCTTGCCGACCGCGGTGGTCGCGGAGAGGATTTTCGCGCTCGTTTTCGTTTCGCCGCGCCGATGCGCGGCGGCCTTCGCGCGCAGCATGACGTGCGGGAAATCCACGTTCCACGGATGCGGCGGCACGTACGGGCACTTGGTCTGGTAACACAGGTCGCACAGGTAGCACTGGTCCACGACCTTGGCGTAGTCGGACTTGGCGACGCCATCGACTTCCATCGTCGTCGACTCATCGACGAGGTCGAACAGGGTCGGGAACGCCTGGCACAGGCTCACGCAGCGCCGGCAGCCGTGGCAGATGTGGAACACGCGTTCCATTTCCGCTTCGAGCGCGGCGGGGTCGTAGAACTGCGGATTCTTCCAATCCAGCGGATGCCGCGTCGGCGCATCGAGGCTGCCTTCGCGGGAGGTTCCAGAATTCGTGTTCATCGCGGGGTCCCAAAAAATATCCGTCGTCCCGGCAGGGAATGCCGGGACCCAGACTGCATGGATGCCACGATACGAAGTGGCCGTGGCGCGCCATCCTGGCCCCTGGATTCCGGCAAGCCTTGCCGGAATGACGAGCTACATCACGCCAGCTCGTTCAACGCCTTGGTGAAGCGGTTTGCGTGCGAGCGCTCGGCCTTGGCCAGCGTCTCGAACCAGTCGGCCACTTCGCCGAAGCTTTCTTCGCGCGCGGTCTTGGCCATGCCCGGATACATGTCGGTGTATTCGTGGGTTTCGCCGGCGATCGCCGATTTCAGGTTGCTCCGGGTGTCGCCGAACGGCAGGCCGGTGGCCGGATCGCCGCACTGCTCGAGATATTCCAGATGCCCGTGCGCGTGGCCGGTTTCGCCTTCCGCCGTGGAGCGGAACACGGCCGAGACGTCGTTGTAACCTTCCACGTCCGCCTTCTGGGCGAAGTACAGGTAGCGGCGGTTCGCCATCGATTCGCCGCCGAACGCATCTTTGAGACTTTTTTCCGTCTTGGAGCCTTTCAGGTTGGCCATGACACACCTCGTGTTGTGATGGAGATTCGAGCCAGCCGCATGCGCGGCGGACAGCGTGAGCGTAACGCGCCGGCGCCCAAATTGAAAATGGATTGTCCTGATTGAAACGATAGTTGGCGTCTATCGATGTGCCCGCGATCGGCGGTTTGCCGCAGGCGCCAGTGCGGTTGCCGTTCGCGCGTCCAGCAACGCTTGGGGCAATTCGCGGAACACGCTGGCGAGTTTCTTCAGGAATCCCGCCATCGCCGAACTCTTGCGCCAGAGCATGGCGATGCGCCGGCTCGGTGCATGGCCGCGGAATGCAACCAGATGCACGTTGTCCGACTGCGCGACCGGTGGCTGCACCGCGAGCGTGGGCAGCAAGGTGATGCCCACATTCGCGGCCACCATCTGGCGCAAGGTTTCCAGACTCGTGGCGCGGAAGCCGGATTTCTCGTTCGCTCCCGACAGGTGGCACACCTCCAGCGCCTGATCGCGCAGGCAGTGGCCGTCGTCGAGCAGGAGCAGGCTCTGGTCGGCAAGGTCGTCCATCCTGAGCGCCTTGCGCCGGCTCAGCACATGGTCCTCCGGTACGGCCAGCAGGAAGGGTTCCTCGAACAGGAATTCGGCATGCAACTGGTCGTCGTGAACGGGCAGGGCCAATATCGCGGCGTCGAGTTTGCCTTCGCGCAACAGGCGCAGCACGATTTCGGTTTTCTCTTCGACCAGCAGCAGTTCCAGGCGTGGGAAGCGCTCACGGACCCGTGGCACGACATGCGGCAGCAGATAGGGCCCCAGCGTCGGAAAGATGCCCAGGCGCACGGTGCCGGACTCCGGATCGAGCGTGCGCCGCGCGATCGCCTTGATCTGGTCGACTTCGTTGAGCACCTCGCGCGCGCGCTGCGCGATCTCGCGCCCGACCTCGGTCAGCAGCACCTTGCGCGGCGTGCGTTCGACCAGGGCGACGCCGAGTTCGTCCTCGAGTTTCTTGATCTGGGTGGACAAGGTCGGCTGGCTGACGAAGCTCGCTGCAGCGGCGCGCCCGAAATGGCGGTGTTCGGCAAGAGCCACGAGGTAACGCAAATCGCGCAGGTTCATGCGAGTCTCCGCATATCGAAAAAAGCTATCGAAAGTATAGCATCAATCGATTTGAATGATTGATGCCGCACCCCTATCTTGATTGCGTGCCCAGCCGGGCCGTGTTTGCAACCACGATCATCAGGAGTCCATCATGCTTACCGTCGGCGACAAGTTCCCCGAATTCAAACTCAAGGCCACCGTGTCCACCGAGAACCTGGACAAGGCGTTTGCCGATATCGACAACGCAACGTACGCGGGCAAGTGGCTGTGCGTGTTCTTCTATCCGAAGGATTTCACGTTCGTCTGCCCGACCGAGATCAAGGGCTTCGGCGACCTGAATGCGCAGTTCCGCGACCGCGATTGCCAGATCCTTGCCGCGAGCACGGACACCGAGTTCGTGCACCTGGCTTGGCGCAAGGATCACAAGGACCTGCACTTTTTGCCCTTCCCGATGCTGGCCGACACGGCCAAGCGCCTGAGCACGGCACTCGGCATCCTGGACGCGGAAGAGGGCGTGGCCAAGCGTGCAACCTTCCTCGTCGATCCGCAGGGCGTGATCCGTTTCGCCTACGTCACCGACGGCAGCGTCGGACGCAATCCGGCCGAAGTGCTGCGCGTGCTGGATGCGTTGCAGACGGATGAGCTTTGCCCATGCAATTGGTCCAGGGGCGAACAGACGCTCAAGGCTGCCTAAATCAACATTAAACTCGTCATTCCGGCAGGGAATGCCGGAATCCAGAAGCCAAGGAAGGCAGCGTGCCGTGATCTCAGATCGTGGCATCCGTGCAGTCTGGATGCCGGCAATCCATGCCGGCATGACGGAATTGGAGAATTCACAATGTCACTTTCCGAACTCAAGTCCCGCATTCCCGATTACGCCAAGGATTTGCGCTTGAATATGGATTCCGTGCTCGCCGAAACCGGCGCACCGGGGCTGACCCGGAAGCAGATCGGCCTTGTGGCACTGGCCAGTGCGATTGCCGCACGGCATGCGCCGCTGGTCGCCGCGATCGAAGCCGAAGCCGCGAAATCCGCATCGGCCCAGGAAATCGACGGTGCTCGCGCGGCGGCGGCGATCATGGCGATGAACAACGTCTACTACCGCTTCACGCACCTGGTGAGTGAGCCGGAATATGGCACGTTGCGCGCCGGCTTGCGCATGAACGCAATGGCCAACCCCGGCTGCGACAAAATGGATTTCGAGCTGGGCTCGATCGCGGTGTCTGCCATCAACGGCTGCGGCCAGTGCATGGATTCGCACGAGAAGACATTGAAGAAGCACGGCGTGTCCGCGCAGGCGATCCAGAGCGCGGTGCGCATCGCCGCCGTGGTGCATGCCGTCGCGGTGACGCTGGAACAGGCGTCGGTGGCCGGCGTCGAACTCGCTGCCGCAGCCTGATGCCGTTCAGCGCATCGATGTCGCCTTGCCGGCGGCATCGATGCGCTGGATGAACGCCAAGGTATCGGCCAGCGTGGGAATGTGCGTTTGGCGCCCGCGCGCGAGCGCGAGCAGGATGCGGTTGTGGCCGACATCCGGATACAGCTTGAGCGTGGCCGTGCCGTCCATTGCCTGCGCGCGCTCTTCCATGGCTTGCGCATTGTCCGGCGGCACCTCGTCGTCGTCGGTCCCTTGCAACAGGAGCATCGGCGGTTCGTCGCCATCGACGAAATTGATCGGTTGCGAATCGTAGCGCCCCTTCGCGTTGTCCCCGAAGATTTCCGCTTCGTCCTCGACGAACGGCAGGAAGGCATACGCACCGGCCACGCCGATCATGCCGGCCAGCTCTCGCGGCTGCATGCCCACCGCGTTCAGGTAACGCTTGTCGCAGGCAAGCAGGGCCGCGATTTGCCCGCCCGCGGAATGACCCATCACGAAGATGTGCTGCGGATCGCCACCGAATTCGGCGGCATGTGCGCGTGCCCACGCCACCGCGCGGGCAGCGTCGTGCATGAAGGCGGGAAAGCGCACGTCCGGGAATTTTCGATAGTCCGGTATGAGCACGACCACGCCGTTGTTTGCCAGCGCATCGCCGACATAGCGGTACCAGTGGCGCTTGCCTTCGCTCCAGCTGCCGCCGTAGAAGAACACCACGACCGGGTCATCGTGCGCTCCGGCGGGAGAGTAGGCGTCCAGTGCGAGGCCATGTCCGGCATCGAACACGATGTGGTCGCGCTCGACCACGTTGCGCGCGTATTCGAGCTTGTCCACGGCAGCGAAAAACAGGCTGGCACAACCGGCAAGTGTCGAGCTGGCGGCAGCCAGGACCAGTACATTGCCAAGCCGGCGCACAGTTCCTATCATGCCGCATATTCTGTCACGTGATGACGCCATTGGACGGGGAGCCGATGGAACGACCGGTATCGCAAAGCGCCAGCGCGCTGTTTGCCGACATTCCCGAACGCGGCACCACCGACAACCTGCTGCGTACCGTGCAGCAGCACCACGTCGCGTTGTCGAGCATGGCGGACACCAAGGCCAACATCGTCATCACGATGTCCTCGATCGTGTTGACCCTGACGCTGGCGCGGCTCGGCGATCCGGACCTGCGCGTGGCCGCATTGATCCTGGGTGCGTTCACCCTGTTGTCGCTGTTGCTTGCGGTGCTTACCGTGCTGCCGAAATACCAGCCGCCGAAACTGAACGCGGATGGTTCCTTGCCGCCGAATTTCAACCTGTTGTTCTTCGGCCACTTCGGCCAACTCTCGCGCGATCGCTATCTCAAGGAAGTCGCGCAGGCGCTGGCGCGGGATGGCTCGCCGTACGCGACGTGGGCAGCGGACATCTATTCGCTGGGCGTGTATCTCGCGCACCAGAAGTACCGCTACCTGCGCTGGAGCTACCTGTTCTTCCTCGCCGGATTCGTGCTTGCCTGCGCCGAACAGGGCTGGCGCCTGCTCACGCATGCCGGGGCCTGATCGGGACCGCTGGGCGCCGCATGACGGGATTCACCGTGCGTCACCTGCTGGCCGATGCGCAGGCCGATCTGTGCGACCACGCAGCGCGCGGCGAAGGTGAGCTGCTGCTCATGCACGCGCTGGGCGTGGATCGCGCCTGGTTGATTGCGCACCGCGACGACGTCGTGGCGCCTGCACTGGCCGGGCAGGTGCGCTGTTGCGTGTCGCGCCGCGTGGCGGGCGAGCCGGTTGCGTACATCGTGGGTCATCGCGGATTCCATGCGCTCGATCTCGCCCTTACGCCGGATGTGCTGATTCCGCGCCCGGAAACCGAATTGCTGGTCGACCTTGCGTTGCGGTGGATTCCGCAAGGCGAAAAAGTGGACATTGCCGACCTTGGTACCGGATCCGGGGCGGTGGCGTTGGCCATTGCGCATGCGCGGGCGCAGACGCGTGTGCTGGCGACGGACGCGAGCGCGGCAGCCATGGATGTCGCACGCGGCAATGCGGCGCGATTGGGAATCGGCAATGTCGAGTTCGCACGCGGCGACTGGTGCGCGGCGCTGGGAGTGCGCTGTTTCGACGGGATCGTGTCCAATCCGCCCTATATTGCCGACGCCGACGCGCATCTGGCGCAGGGCGACCTGCGCTTCGAGCCGCGCATGGCCCTGGCTGCCGGTGCCGATGGCCTTGATGCGATTCGGTCGATCGTGCGCGATGCACCGGAGCATTTGCACGCCGGTGGCTGGCTCGTGCTGGAGCACGGCCACGATCAGGGCGCCGCCGTGCGTGCGCTGTTGCAACAAAGTGGATTTGTGGACGTATTTACCGAGCGCGACCTGGAAGGCCGCGAGCGGGTGAGCGGGGGGTGCAATGAATTCCGTTCACCCTGAGCCCCTCGACGGCGCCCGGGACAGGCTGCGCGCCGAAGGCGCGAGGTCGAAGGGCCGGCGTTTCGACTTCGCTCGCTTTGCTC
>JAFEFP010000039.1 GCA_018240545.1 Pseudomonadota bacterium
GGATCGTTCCGTCCGGCGCTTTTGCCGCCACATTGATGTAGTAACCCTGCGCCAGGGTTCCATCCGCGGGACCGAAATTGGTGATGTGCCGGCGGTCCGGGGCGTAGTGGCTGATACCCGCGGTGGTACTGATCCACAGCTCGTGATTGGCATCTTCGACGATGGCGCCGATCGCGTCCGCCGCCAGCCCTTCGGCGCGGGAAATCGGTTCGAAGCGCGGATCGCGGTAGGTACCGGGCAGCAGATGGTTCATGCCACCGCCTTGCGTGCCGATCCAGATTTCCCCGAGACTGTCCTGCAGCAACGTGGTCACCGCGTCGTTGCTCAGCGATTGCGGCATGCGCGGGTCGGCCCGGAAATGCCGGAAATGCCCGCCACCGTCGCGCTCGTAGCGGTCCAGGCCGCCAGGGCGCAGCGCGATCCAGAGGTTTCGCTGCGAATCTTCGATGACATGGGCGACCGGCCCGAAACCGATGCTGTCCGGATCGGCCGGATCGTGCCGATGGTGCCGGAACGCCGCGCAGCCGGCGCACAATTCATCCAGTCCCGCGTCCGCCGTGCCAACCCACAGCGTGCCTTCGCGATCCTCGCCGGCATACAACAGATCGTCGCTGGCCAGGCTGCCGGGATCGTTCGCCGCGTGTCGATAGCGGATGAACCGCGTGCCCCCTTCCGCCAGGCGCACCAGACCGCCGCCGGCGGTGGCAATCCAGAGACTGCCGTCGCGGCTGGGTGAAATCTGTTCGATGAGCGCCAGCGGCAGCGCGTCTGGGCGGCTGTCGGACGAAGCAAGACGCAGCGATACGCCGATCTTCGGATCGAACTTCACCATGCCGCCCCCGCTGGGCAATCCCAGCCAGAAGGAACCATCGGAATTGGCCAGGGCCGCCACCACGGGGTTATCGGGCAGCGTGCGGGCGTCTCCGGCTACCGACCGCACGCTGACAAAGGCCTCGGTACGCGGATCATGCACACTGATCCCGTCGTTCCACGAACCGGCCCAAATCAGGCCATCGCGATCGATCAATACCGTCTCCTGGCGATCGGCGGCAAGGCTGCGTGGATTCGCCGGATCGTGCCGGTATTGTTCGATGCGGTCCGACTCGGGCTCGATGCGCAGCAAGCCGTTCGCCTTGCTCGCCACCCACAGGCGCCCTTGACGATCGAACTGAAGGCCGCGAACTTCGTCACCGGGCAAGGCATGCGCGGCGTCGGCCCCATGCCGGAACCACGCCAATGGCTTGCCGTCCGCGGAAAACCGGAATACGCCCGCATTGGTCGTCGCCACCCACACGTCGCCGCCCGGATCCAGCGCCAGCGCGCGCACGTCCAGCGATTGCGCCGGATCGAAGCGCAACTCATGCAAATTGGCGGCATTGATGTCGCATCGCCACAGCCCATCGCGGCTGCCGATCAACACGCTTCCATCCTGCGCCTGCAGCATGACGCGGACATTGGCCAGCATCGGTAGCTCGCCCAGAGGCGTATCCAGGAATCGGTTGGTCTCGCGATCCAGCCATTGCAGGCGGCCACCGGTACTGGCGACCCACAGCCAGTCGCGCTGGTCGAGCATGAGCGCCGTGATGTGCTCGGAGGCGACGGTGTCGCTGCGCAGCGAATCCGCCCGGTAGTGATCGAATCGGTCCAGCACGGGGTCGTAGTGATCCAGACCGCCTGCCTGGGTACCCACCCACAGCGAACCGTCCCGATCTGCCGCCAGCGCCATGATGGCGTTGTCGCTCAGGGTCTGTGCGCGACCGCGAATGTGCCGGTAGACCTTGAAGCCGTATCCGTCGAAGCGATTCAGGCCGTCTTGCGTGCCAATCCACAGAAACCCTGCGCCATCCTGGGCCATGGCCATCGCCGTGGCCTGCGACAAGCCATCACCGGTGCTGTAGTTGCGAAAGCGAACGTCGATGATGCCGGCCGCCGCCGCCGCGGCGTCGGCGACCCAGACCGACGCCACGGCAGCTGCCGCGACGAACAGACATGACAACCCCCTGCCCAGCATGAGAGGCAGGCTACGCGCGCCATTCCCCCCTTGCAAGCGGCCCGGAACCCCGGATGCGGCAGGTTGGGAAAAATCCACATTGCAACATGGCCGATAGTGTGAATATTCTAGCCACCGCATCCACACTGCCGGCATCCAGCCAGGTCCGGCTCGACATTTCGTGCGAGGAGGGAAACGTGAGCAAACCCAAAACAAGGGCAAAGCCCGCCAAAACCAAGACAGCCAAGCCCGCGGCCAGCAAAGCCAAGGCCCCCAGGTCGACGACCGTCAAACCCAATCCGGCAGCAGGCAGGCACGCTCCGGCCAGGCCGCAGGGGCCGAAGCTTGCCAAGTCCGCTCCGCAACTTGCCAAGTCGGCGCCGAAGCTTGCCAAGCCCGCAGCAAGGCTGGCCAGGCCCGGCGGCGAAGTCGGCGGCAAGTCGATCATGGAATCGGCCCAGCAGATATGGCTGGCCGGCCTGGGTGCATTCGCCAAGGCCCAGGGACAGGGGGGGCAGATGTTCGAGACCCTGCTCAAGGAGGGCAGCCAGATCGAGCGCACGACGCGCAAACTCGCCAGCGGCAAGGTCGGCGAAGTGCGCGATGCCGTCGAAACCGGCGTCAGCCAGGTTCGCGAGCGCACCCAGGAGACCTGGGACCGTCTTGAGCAGGTGTTCGAGAACCGCGTTTCGCGCGCATTGGCCAAGTTGGGCGTACCCGGTCGCAAGGAACTCGACGAATTGCTGCAGCGTGTGGACGAGCTCAATCGCGACGTGCGCAAGTTGACCGGCGGGGGTTTGCGCCCCGGCCTGACCCAGGTCATGAACAACACCGTGCGCCGCGCGCGCGACGACCTGTCCGATCTGGCCCGCGAACTGGAAGAAGCGCAACTGGCCGCCAAGCAAACCGTCAAGCGCACCGTCGACCGGGTGAAGAAAGCGGTCAAGTCCACCCGCAAGTAAGGGTTCAAGCCCGCCAGCCGCACGAAGCCGAAGGATCCCTCCCCCCGATGGCTTTGGCTGGCGGGTTCTTTACTCGCACCTTGCCAACCTGCTGCGCTCGGCAGCTTGCGTTCCGGCGGTGCTCGCAATCCTCATTGACTTGCGTGTCAACTCCGGTTGCTGCGCTCCGGCGGCCCGCAACCTTCCTTCACTGGCGACGGTTGGGCAAGGCGCTCATTTGGACCAACCATGACTTCCGTCGTGTTGTCCTGCCGTCTGCCGTGAACGATCATGCGGGTTTGCCTGCCGGGGAAACCGCATGCTCCGATTCCGTGCCGCAATCACTTTGCTGCTTCTCGCGGCCACGGCCGCGTCGGCCGCCGACACCGCGCAATTCGGCAACCTGCACTGGCGCCTGGTCGGCCCGTTCCGTGGTGGGCGCGTGCTGGCCGTGGCCGGCGCCCCGACCGATGCACGCCATTTCTACTTCGGCGCGGTCAACGGCGGCGTGTGGGAAACTCGCGATGCTGCTCGTACCTGGCAGCCGATCTTCGACAGCCAACCGGTCGGTTCCATTGGCGCGATCGCGCTGGCGCCTTCGGATCCCAAGACCCTCTACGTCGGCACCGGCGAGGCCGACATGCGCTCGGACATCGCGCAGGGCGACGGCATGTACAAATCCGCCGACGGCGGCAAATCCTGGACGCACATTGGCCTCGCCGACACGCAGCAGATCCAGCGCATCCTTGTCGATCCCGCCGATGCGCAGCATGTCTACGTCGCCGCGCTCGGCCATCCCTACGGGCCGAATGAGCAGCGCGGCGTTTTCGAATCGCGAGACGGTGGCCAACAATGGGCCAAGATTCTCGGTCCGAATGCCGATACCGGGGCCATCGACCTCGCATTCGAACCGGGAAATTCCAAAGTGATCTACGCCGCGCTGTGGCAGACGCGGCGGCCACCCTGGAACATGTATCCGCCGTCGAATGGGCCGGGCTCGGGCCTGTACAAATCCGTGGATGGCGGTGCGCATTGGACGCACATCGGCGGTCACGGATTTGCCAAGGGGGTCATCGGCCGCATCGGCATCGCCATTTCCAGGGCGGCGCCAAAACGCGTCTACGCCATCGTCGATGGCGATGAAGGTGGCCTGTACCGCTCCGACGATGCTGGCGCGAACTGGCGGCGCACCACGAACGACATGCGCATCTGGCAGCGCGGCTGGTACTTCGGCGAGATCGCGGCCGACCCCGGGAATCCGGATCGGCTCTGGGCGATGAATACGATCGTGCTGCGTTCGGACGATGGCGGCAACACCTTCATCGCGCTCAAGGGCGATCCCACCGGCGATGATTTCCATGCGCTGTGGGTCGATCCGAACAATCCCCGGCGACAGATCCTCGGCGTCGACCAGGGCGCGCTGGTGACGCTCAATGGCGGCAAGACCTGGAGCTCGTGGTACAACCAGCCGACCGCGCAGCTCTACCACGTCACCACCGACAATCGCTTCCCGTACTGGATTTACGGATCGCAGCAGGACTCGGGCGCTGTCGGCCTGCCGAGCCGCGGCGGCAGCGGCGACGGCATCACCATGCGCGAATTCACCGAGACTGCCGTGGGCGGCGAGTCCGACAGCATCGCGGCCGACCCGGACGATCCACAAACCGTGTACGGCGGGCGCGTGGACAAGCTCGACCTGCGCACGCAGCAAGTGCGCAACGTCGACCCGACCCTCGCCCTGCCCGCCCTGTATCGCGGCACCTGGACCTTGCCGCTGGTCTTTTCACCACGCCAGCCGCATGTGCTGTATTTTGCCAACCAACGCGTGTTCCGCACCGCCGATGGCGGCGAACACTGGACACCGATCAGTCCGGATCTGACGCGCGGGGATCCGGGCGTGCCGAAGACGCTCGATGCGGTGACGGTCGCCGACAACCTCGGCCAAGGACCGCGCCGCGGTGTGGTGTATGCGCTCGCGCCCTCGCCCGTGGCCGATGGCCTGATCTGGGCTGGCACCGACGATGGCCTGATCTGGCGCACGCGCGATGGCGGCGCGCATTGGGACAACGTGACGCCGAAACCACTCACGCCCTGGTCGAAGGTCGGCATCCTCGATGCGCCGGCCTTCGATGCCGACAGCGCCTACGCGGCCATCGACCGGCACCGCCTCGACGACCAAAGGCCCTACATCTACCGCACCCATGACGGTGGCAAGACCTGGCATCTCATTGTCGACGGCATTCCCGCTAACCAATCAGTGAACGTCGTGCGCGCCGATCCGGTGCGGCGCGGTTTGCTGTATGCCGGCACCGAACGCGGCGTGTACATGTCCTTTGACGATGGCCACCAGGTGCAGGCCTTGCAGCAGAACCTGCCGGCCACGTCCGTGCGCGACATCGTCGTCCACGGCGTCGACCTCGTCATCGCCACCCACGGGCGCGGCATCTGGATCATGGACGACGTCTCGGCGCTACGCCAATTCAATGCCGGCAGCACCGACGCGGCCTTTCATCTGTTCGCCCCGGCGCCGGCGTACCGCGTGCGCCTGCCCGGATTCACCGGCACGCCGATGCCGAAGGACGAGCCGATGGCCGCCAATCCACCCGTGGGTGCGTACATCGACTACACATTGAAAACCGCCGCCAAAGGGCTGGTTTTACTGGATATCCTTGATTCCACGGGCGCGGTTGTACGGCACTATTCCAGCGCCGATGCCGGCAAGTCGACCGATGCCACCAAGATCGAAGTCGCTCCGGAATGGGTCGAGCAGCCCAGCCGGTTGTTCACCACGACGGGCATGCATCGCTTCGTCTGGCCGCTGCATTACCCGGCGCCACCGACGGGCGAGCCATCCGATCCGTGGGCGGATGGACTGTGGGCGCCGCCCGGCGCTTACCGTGTCGTGTTGACCGTGGATGGCGTCAGACAGGAGCAGCCGCTGCATGTGCTGGCCGATCCGCGCGTGAATCTGCCGGCGTCTGCGTATGCGCAGCAGTTCACGCTGGCGCAATCGCTCCAGTTGCAGAGTGCGCGTGTCGCAACGGCAGCGCATGAAGTCGCAGCCGTCGGCAAGGCGCTGGACACGGTGCAGGACAAGAAGCGCGAACATCAAATCCGCGAATTGCGCGAGCGCGTCGCGGCGATCTCCGGCGCGCGTACAGCAGCCAACCCGCACAACGCCTGGGCTTATCCGCCGCGCGACACGCACAATTTCACGTACCTCGCCGGAGCAGTGGCAAGACTGCAAGCCGCGGTGGATGGTGCCGATGCCGCACCATCGGTCGATGCGCAGAACGGCTACAAGGCGCTGGTGCCGATGATCGATGCGGAACTCAAGGCCTGGGACGAATTGAAGTCGCGCGAGCTGGCGGCGTTGAATGCGAAGTTGAAGGCGGCGGGAAAGGGGCCGATCAAGGTCAATTGACTTGCCGCAAACAGGTCCCCCGCTTGTCCGCAATGCAGGGACGGAGTAATGTGCCGCGCGCGTTGCCTTTCGAAGGGGCGAGTGTGAACGTTTCCGTCATTGAGACGCTCGACTCCCCGGCGCGGGCATCAAAGCGCCAGATCGGCCTGGTCATGGTCACCGCGCTGGTGCTGGGCAACATGATCGGCACAGGCATCTTCCTGCTGCCCGCTTCGCTGGCGCCCTACGGCGCTTACAGTCTGATCGGCTGGGCGATCAGTGCGATCGGCGCGCTCCTGCTGGCGGGCGTGTTTTCCCGGCTCGCCGCGCGCGCGCCGCGCGCGGGCGGCCCCTATGCCTACAGCCGGGCGGCGTTCGGCGATTGCATTGGCTTTCTCGTGGCGTGGGTGTACTGGATCGGCCAGAGCGGCACTGCCGCTGTCGCCGTCGGGTTTGCAGCGTACCTGTCGGTATTCTTTCCCGCCATCGGCGCCAGTTCCGCGCTTGGCGCGATCACGGCGCTCGCTGCGATCTGGATAGCAACGGGAGTGAACATTGCAGGGGTTCGCAGCGCCGGCATGTTGCAGGTCGCGACCACGATCCTGAAGGTCCTGCCGCTGCTGGCGCTGGCGTTGTTCGGTTTCGCGCATTTCGACCCGCACTTGCTGGAACCCGGCCCGCACGCCGGGTCGCCGTGGAGCGCAGTCAACCTCAGTGTCGCCGCGACCCTGTTCGCCTTCCTCGGGGTGGAATGTGCGTCGATTCCCGCCGGGCATGTGCGCGACCCCGGTAAAACCATTCCACGCGCGACCATGCTCGGCACCCTGATCGCAGCGGTGTTGTACATCGCCTGCACGGCGGCGGTGATGGGTTTGCTGCCAGCGTCCGAACTCGCGAAATCGCAGGCACCGCTCGCCGATGCGGGGCGTTTGCTGTGGGGCGACTGGGCGGGCTGGCTGATAGCGGGCGCTGCCGCGATCTCCTGTTTCGGCAGCATCAACGGCTGGATCCTGATCATCGGCCAGTTTCCGCAAGCCGTGGCCAGGGACGGATTGTTCCCGCGAATGTTCGCTTACGAATCCGCGCGCGGGACGCCGGTCGTTGGCCTGATCATCGGTTCCGTGCTGATGAGCCTGCTGGTGCTCGCCAACTTCGGCCACGGCATGGTGGCCATGTTTACCTTCATCGTGCTCCTGACGACACTAAGCAATGTCGTCGCGTATCTTTTCTGCGCGATGGCCGACATTGTGCTTGCCCATCGCAGCGGGCAACCCTTGCCGGTGCGCGATCTGATGCTGGCGTGCGGCGCGTTCGCGTTCTCGATCTGGGCGGTGATCGGCTCAGGTCAGGAAGCGGTCTACTGGAACTTCGTGCTGTTGGCGCTCGGCATTCCGGCGTATGTGTGGCAGGCGCGACGCACGCAGCAATCCACGGCATAGCGTTCTGCCCTGCCATTCTCCCCGGATTGCACCCGCGCAGAGGGCGGCAGGCATTACCAGTGCACGCCCCTCATCAACGAGGCGAACGCCACCTGTTCACTGGTCGGCTGCTTGTCCAACTCGCCGCGGCCCTTCATGCCTTTCGCGGCCGCCGAGTCCGGGAACAGGCGGAACGCCGTGTTCATCAGGATCTCGTAGGCACGCGGCGCCAGCGCATAGAAGATCTGCGCGAACGTGCCCAGGCGCGTGGCCATGCGCACCGGGCGCTCGATGATGGCCTCGACGATCATGTCGGCGGCCTCGTCCGGCGACAGCGTCGGCACCGATTCGTACATCTTCGTCGGCGCAATCATCGGCGTCTTCACCAGCGGCATGTTGATCGTGGTGAAATGGATGCCGTTGTCGGAGAACTCCGCCTGCGCGCAGCGCGAAAAAGCGTCCAGTGCCGCCTTGGAGGCGACGTAGGCCGAAAACCTCGGCGCGTTGGTCAGAACGCCGATCGAGGAAATGTTGATGATATGGCCGCGATGGCGCTCCACCATGCCGGGCAGCAAGCCCATGATCAGGCGCAGCGAGCCGAAGTAGTTGAGCTGCATGGTGCGCTCGAAATCGTGGAAGCGATCATAGCTGGACGCGATCGCACGCCGGATCGAGCGTCCGGCGTTGTTGATCAGGATGTCCACGCCCTTGTGCTCGGCGAGGACTTTTTGCACCAGCTCGTCACAGTGTCGCGTCTCCGACAGATCCGCGACATAGGCGTGGCACACGCCGCCGGCATCGACGATTTCCTTGCGCGTGGCCTCAAGTTCCTCCTCGCCACGCGCGCAGATCAGCACCTTCGCACCCGCCCCGGCGATCTTCAGCGCTGCGGCCTTGCCGATGCCGGACGAGCCGCCGGTGATCAGCACGGTGCGGCCGCGCACCTTGCCCGAGAGCGAATGGTCGACGAACAGGTCGGGATCCAGGTGCCGCTCCCAGTAATCCCATAGGCGCCAGGCGTAATCGGGCAAATCCGGCACGCGGATCTTCGTACCCTTGAGCGCGCGTTCGGTTTCGCGGCAGTCAAACCGCGTCGGATAATTGATCATCCTGACCGCGGCGGCGGGAATGCCGAGGTCGCGCAACACCGCGCCGGTGAAGCGCTTGACCGGCGGCAGCCCGGCCAACGCCTGTTTGATCATCGGCGGGATGAAACCGAACATGCGCGCGTCCAGGCGCATGGTCATCTGCGGCGCGTGCCCGGCGCGGGCAAAGATGTTGAGCACCTCGCCGATGCGGCGCGGCGCCGGATCGGTCAGGTGAAAACAACCGCCGTCCAGGCCCGGCTTGTGCGCGATGTGGTCCATCGCGGCGACCACGAAATCCACGGGCACCATGTTCACGCGCCCGCCTTCCAGCCCGATCGTCGGCATCCACGCGGGCAGCGCCTCGCGCAATTTCTTCAGCGCGCGGAAGAAGTAGTACGGTCCGTCGATCTTGTCGATCTCGCCGGTCTTTGAGCTGCCGAGAACCACGGCGGGCCGGTAGATGCGATGCTTGACCTTCGCCTCGCGCACCAGCGCCTCGGCATCGTGCTTGGTGCGGAAGTACGGATGATCCAGGTTCTCCGCCTCGGCGAACATGTCCTCGCGGAAGACGCCGGGGAACAGTCCGGCGACGGCGATGGAACTGGCGTAATGGAAGCAGCCGGCCTTCAGCGCGCCGGCGAGTTCCAGCGCATGCCGGGTGCCCTCGACATTGGCGGCGACCTGACTTTGCGCATCGGCGGCGAGATCGTAAATCGCGGCGAGGTGGAAGAAGTGCTTGACCTTCCCCGCCAGCGCCTTGCGTTGCGCAGGGGCCAGCCCGAGCATCGGCTTGGTCAAGTCGCCGGTCACGGCAATCAGGCGTTTGCCGTCCGCGCCGAAGCGCTCGCGCAACGCGTCGAACTTCTTCTGCGAACCCTTGCGCACGAGGCAATGGATGTCGCCCTTGCGCGCCAACAGGTGTTCCAGCAGATGGCGGCCGATGAAGCCGGTGGCTCCGGTCACGAAATAGGTCATGGCTTGCGTCCCGTGGAGGCAGGCGCCAAAGATAGCAAAGCCAACAGGCGTTTGACACGCGCGGACAGTTTTGCCATCGTCCACCGCCGCTAAGGCACGCATTGGACCCCGGGGACCACCATGGCCGATTTGAAGGCGAAGTTCGAGAGCGCCGCGGAGGACGTCAAGAAACTGGACGACCGCCCCGACAACGACACCCTGCTCAAGCTCTATGCGCTGTTCAAGCAAGGCTCCGATGGCGATGTATCCGGCCCAAAGCCCGGATTCTTCGATTTCGTCGGTACCGCCAAACATGAAGCGTGGGCCAAACTCAAGGGCATGAAGGCGGACGAGGCGATGCAGAAATACATCGACCTGGTGAAAAAGCTGCGCGGCTGACCAAACTGTCCGGGAGTCTGCTGCGCTCGATATCTCGTGTTTCGGCGGTGTTCGGAATCCTCATGTGTTCGAAAGTACCCTCCGGCTCCTGCGCTGCGACGAAACACGGACCAGCTTCGCTCGCGACGATTCCGCGATAGGTTCCCATAGGCCTCCCGAATGGCAGCGAGACAAACGCGAGAACGCATCCTCGATGCCAGCCTGGCGATGTTCAACGCCCAGGGTGAGCCGAACGTCACCACCAACCACATTGCCGACGAACTGGGAATCAGTCCCGGCAACCTGTACTACCACTATCGCAACAAGGACGACATCGTCGAGCGCCTGTTTGCGCGCTACGAGGCGCGCATGGACGAAGCGCTGGTGGCGCCCGAGGGTCGCCTGCCCGATCTCGAGGACATCTGGCTGCAGTTGCACCTGGTCTTCGAGTGCATGTGGGACTACCGCTTCCTGTATCGCGACCTCGTCGACATCCTCGCCCGCAACCGCAAGCTGCGCCAGCGTTTCGCGCGAATCCTGCAACGCGCCGCGCACAGCGCCGAAACCGTGCTCACGGGCCTGGCACGGGCCGAAATCCTGCGCGCAACGCCGGACGAAATCCATGCCACGGCGGAAAACGTGCTGTTGGTCGCCACGTTCTGGCTGAACTACCACGCCGTGCGCGGCGTCAATCCGGAGCCAGCGCAGAACGATCTCGGCCAAGGCATCTATCAGGTGATGCTGCTGATCGCACCATTCCTGCGCGATGCGGAACGGACGCACCTGAACACGCTTGCGCAAGCCTACCGCAGATAAAAAAACGGCCGCGCAAGGCGGCCGTCGGATCGGTTGGTGTCCGAGTCGCTTACTTGGCCGCCTTGAGCTGGCGGCTCAACGCGCTCATGCGCTGGCTCAAAGCCTCGATGTCGGTCTTCGATGGAATGCCAAGACGCGCCAAGCCATTGGCGACGACGCCTTGCAGGGCAGCGCCGGCCTTGACGACACCGCGCTCCAGATCGGCCCGCAGTGGCGCGACGACGCCCTTCACATGCACGATCGCATCGGTTCCGACTTCGCGCACGAGGCGTTCGGCGCGCTGCCGCAACGTCATGCCTTCTTCGGCGAGCCCGGCGAGGATTTCGCCACCGCGCTGTTGCACGATGGAAACCGCGCCCAACCCGGCCAGCCACAAGGCGTGCGCCTTTTCGGCGGGAGACTTCACCTGCTTCTTGCTGCGTTTGCCTGCCATGCTGTGCCTCTTTGGTTGCTCACCGCTACGCTGCGGCGTTGGAGCGATCTTCGATATTCTTTCTAGAACATTCACACTACTGGACGCGACAAGGGCGTCTCGTTTATGCCGAGGTTAGGACGCATTGCGCGTCGACCGGAAACAGTGGACACTTTGGTCGGTAGCGAAGGGGCCAATCGCATACGTCATGTCGATCCAGCGGAATATCATCGCTGAGGTGAAGCGCCGGGGGGTTGTGCGGCCGGCCATGCTCTACGGCGGCGCCGTGTGGGCATGCGTGCAAGGCTTGTCCCAATTCAGCCCGATCCTTGGATTGCCAGCATGGATCACGCGCTGGTTTCTGATCGCCGCGATCATCGGATTTCCTTTGTGGATCGCACTGGCGTGGTTCTATGAATTGACACCGCAGGGGCTCCAGCGCGAAGGCGAGGTAGCGCCCGATGCACCCGTGCGTCGAGCCAACGCGCGCAAGCTCGATCTGGCCATCATTTGCGTACTCGTCATCGCCGTGGCGCTGCTCGGCTCAGGCTACTTCCTTCGTGGTGGCGCCCGGGAGAGTCCGCAAACGGAAGACTTTGCCCCACCCGGAGGTACCCTTGTCGTGCTGCCGTTCAAGAATCTCGACGGCGACCCCAAGCAGCAATATTTCAGCGACGGCATCACCCAGGAATTGATCGGCACTCTCGGCCGCAACCCGGCGCTGCGCATAATTGCCTGGGATACGGCATCACGTTACCGCGACAGCCAGAAGGATGCGAAAGCGATCGGTCGCATCTTGAATGTGGCGAACGTACTTTCGGGGAGCATCGAACGCGCCAGCGGCGAGGTTCGGGTCCACGTCGGGCTGACCAACACCGTGACCGGTTTTGAGGTGTGGTCCCACCATTTCGACAGCGCCTTTGCCGACATCTTCACCGTGCAAGATCAGATCGCGCGTGATATCGCCACTGCGTTGGAGGTCAGGTTTTCGCAGGGCGACCTACCCAAGGGCGGCACCCACAATCCGCAAGCCCACGAATTGGTGCTCAAGAGCTTGAGTTTGATGAGCGCCATGGATGCGGCCAGCCTGACCGCCGCGCGAACAAACCTCGAGCAAGCGATATCGCTCGATCCCGACTACGCTGACGCCCACGCCCTGCTCGCACAGGTATTGCTCGGCCTGACCCAGCATGCCGACTTGCCGCTGAAATCCGCATTGCCGATGATCCATGCGCATGCGCAACGTGCGTTGGCGCTGGATCCGGAAAATGCCAATGCCTGGACGGCACAGGGGCTGGCCTGGGACAACGAAGCACCACGGCAGATCGACAAGGCCAAACAAGCGTTCGTCAAAGCCATCGCGATCGACCCAAGCAATAACGCCGCGCGTACCGATTATGCGCTGGACTTGCCGCTCAAGGCGGCGCGATCGGAAGTGCTGGCAGTCACCGAGATCAATCCCTACGACATCGGCAATTGGAACAACATGGCCGTGTACGACCAGGACCTTGGCGACTGGTCGCACATGGTGCTGGCGGCCAACCATCTGGCGCATTCCGCGCCATCGTTCTTGTACAGCGCTTTTTATCTGGCCTTCGCATACCAGCAATTGCACGAGTACGACAAGATGGTACAAGCGTTCGATCTGGTCAAAACGACCTCCGCGACCAGCAAACAAACCATCGATGCCGGTCGCCAGGTATACAAGGCCGTACGTGACCCGAAGCTTCGATCGCAGGCCCTTGCCGCGCTCGCGGCGCTATGGCGATCGAATTCGCGCAATCAGGATGTCGCATACACCGTAATCCAAATGTATCTGGCGCTGGGAGATGCCAAAACCGCGATGCCGATACTGAAGGGGTACTGCCTGGAAGTGCCGGTTGCCTGTTCCGACCTTGCCATCAATCCGGTCTATCTGCCGCTGCGCGAACAACCGGAATTTGCGAAACTTGCCCGGCAATACACCACGATCAAACTTGAATGACGTTGCGATACGTCACAGTGCATGCCGGCGCTTGCACATGCACGCCACGATTGAAATTCATGTTGGTGTTGCACTCACCACCACCGGACAGGACACGAACGCGCCATTCGGCGAACTAGCCCAAATCGAAGAAATCGACCAAGCCCGTTTCCAGCGAATATTCCGCGCCAACCACCCGGAAGCCCTTCTGTTCGATCAGGCTTTCCATCAGTTCCGAGCCATGGCGCAGGTGGTTGGCGGAGGCACGGATGTTGGCGCGCACGGCTTCGCGACTCAGGGCGTCCAGATCGTGCCGCAACTCGGTATTCATCAGCGGCAGCACGCTGGGCTTGACGCGATTGACGATGGATTGGAGATTCGGCGACTGCGGCCCGCTCTGCCGGGTCAGGTCTTCCACCGTCGCGGCGATCGCCCCGCACTGTGTATGACCGAGGACCACGACCAGCGGCGTGCCAAAGTAGGCGGCGGCAAATTCGACGCTGCCGACCAGCGACGGTGCGATGATGTTGCCGGCAACACGAATCACAAACAGGTCGCCCAGGCCCTGGTCGAAAATGAGTTCGGCCGGAACGCGCGAATCCGAACAGCCCAGGACGGTCGCAAAGGGTTCCTGCCCCAAGGCCAGTTCCCGCCGCCGGTTCTGCCCGCCATGCTCGACCCCGCTGCAGGCGCCGGCAGCGAAACGGCGGTTGCCGTCGCGCAGGCGTTCAAGGGCTTCGGTGGCGCTGATCATCGGGCCGGAGGCGTGCTATGGTCGTGGGCGGATCTGGTTGCGTTCCTGCTTGCGGTCCCAGGCGCGCAACTCGTCGCGCAGGTGCGCAATGCGCTGCCGTCCGAGCGCATTGCGCTGCTCGTCGAGCACGCGGCCATCGAGCAATTCCGCCAGCCGTTGCGCGGTGGGCAGCATCGCCTCCCAGGCGTCCAGCGCGGACAGGGGACCGGGCAGGGTCATGAAAAAGCTCACGCCCGGCGTGCGCAGGGACTCGATCTGGCTCATGTCGAAGCTTCCGGGCTTGACCATGTTGGCCATGCTGAACACCGGGCCGGCCTCGGGCTTGCCCGAAACGAGCCGGTGAAAGATGCCCATGTCGCCGAAATCCAGTCCGGCCTTTTCGGCCGCGACGACGAGGTCGGGGCCGTGGAAATCCGCCTCCGCCGGTGCGGCGACGAAGACCGTGACGATACGCTCGATCGGCTGGTCCGGACGTGCGCCGGCGGCTGGTTTTCCCATCGCGCCTTCGCCGCGCTTGGCGACGATGGCCGACCCCAGGCGCTGCAATTCCTCGTGCATGCCGACATCGAGCTCGCCCTGTTCGACCACGCCAGCGTCATCGCCATCGAACGTCGGCTCGATGCGCTCGCCGGCGTCGCGCAACGACGGCATGCGCCGGCCC
>JAFEFP010000003.1 GCA_018240545.1 Pseudomonadota bacterium
CGGGCATCAGGTAGATGCTGAGTACCAGGCGCGTGAGCATGCCGGCGACGATGACCAGGGCGAACGGGCGCTGCGAATCGGTGCCGACGCCGCTGGCGAGCGCGGCGGGCAGCAGGCCGAGCGCGGCGACGAGCGCCGTCATCATGATCGGGCGCAGGCGAAGGATCGCACCTTCGCGTATCGCCGCATCCAGCGCCATGCCGCTGCGGCGCAATTCGTTGACATAGGAAATGTAGACGACCGCGGTCAACACCGAAACGCCGAACAGCACGATGTAGCCGATTCCGGACGACACCGAGAACGGCGTATCGGTGAACCACTGCGCGAGAATCGCACCGGCGGGCGCGGACAGCAGCACGCCGAGCACGGTGATGAGCGGAAACTTCACGTTGCCGTAGAGCACGAACAGCAGCAGGAAGATCACGAACACGGTCGCCGGCACGATCACGTTCATCTGCGCGCGCGAAGCGGTGTATTGCTTGTATTCGCCGCCCCAGTCCAGGCGATAGCCCGGCGGCAGGTGCACTTGTCTTGAAACCTGCGCCATGGCGTCTTCGACTGCGCCGGCGAGGTCGCGGCCTTCCACCGAAAATTGCACGCCGATGTAGCGCGAATTGTTTTCGCGGTAGATGAACGAGGCGCCGTTGGCGATGTCGATGCTCGCAAGTTCCTTCAGCGGAACCTGCGCGCCGCCCGCGGTCGCTACCGGGATGTTGCCGATCGCCTGCGGATCGTCGCGGTAGGATTTGTCCAGGCGCACCACAAGGTCGAACTGTTTTTCGCCCTGCACGACCTGGGTCGCGACGCTGCCGCCGATCGCGGTTTCGATCAGGCCGTTGACGTCGTCGACGTTGAGGCCGTAGCGCGCGAGCTTGGCGCGGTCGAGCTGGATGGCGAGGCTCGGCTGGCCGAGTTCGTGGACCAGGGTCACGTCGCTGATGCCGCGCACGTGTTCCAGCACCTGCTTGATCGCCTTGCCCTTGTCCTGCAGCACATGCAGATCGGAGCCGAAGATCTTCACCGCGAGCGCGCTCTTGAGTCCGGTCTCGGCTTCGTCCACGGCGTCTTCGGCCGGTTGCGTGTAGTTGAACTGGATGCCGGGGAACGCTTGCAGCTTCTTGTCGATGGCGTCGATCAGGTCGGCCTTGTCGCGATACTGTCCGTTCCATTGCGAATACGGCTTCAGGCCGACGAAGAACTCGTCGTTGAAGAATCCGGTCGAATCGGTGCCGTCGTCGGGGCGACCCAGTTCCGAGGTAACCGTGGTCACGACCGGAAACGAGCGCAGGATCGCGCGGATCTGCGGCGACAGCTTCGAGGCCTCCTCGTAGGAGATCGTGTACGGCATGGTCGCGCGCACCCATAGCGCGCCCTCGTCGAGCTTGGGCATGAATTCCGCGCCGATCGACGGCACCAGCAACAGCGCCAGCGCGAGGATCGCGCCGCACGCCAGCACGGTGCCGCGCGGGCGTCGCAGACAGGCATCCAGGCCGCGCGCGTAGGTCGACTTGATCACTTCGAGCGCGCGGTTGCGCCGCTCGCGCACGCCGCGGCGCATCAGGCCCGCGCACAACACCGGCAGCAATGTCAGCGTGACGATGAGCGAACCGACAAGGGCGAAGATCATGGTGTCGGCCATCGGCTTGAACAGCGTGCCGGACGGGCCGGTGAGCACGTAGATCGGCAGGAAGCTCGCCACGATCACCGCGACCGCGTAGACCAGCGGCCGATCGACTTCCGCCGCGGCATCCTTGATGACCTCGACCAGTTCCTTCGCGCCCAGCGGCCTGCCCTCGCGCTGCGCAAGCTGGCGGAAGATGTTCTCCACCATGAAGATCGCGCCATCCACGAGGATGCCGAAATCGACCGCACCGATGGACAACAGATTCGCCGAGGCACCTTGCAGGTCGAGACAACAGAACGCGAACAGCAGCGACAGCGGAATCGTCACCGCCACGATCAACCCCGCGCGCAAGTCGTAGAGGAAGAACACCAGCACGACGATGACCAGCAACATGCCGTGCCACAGATTGCGTTGCACGACCTGCGTGGTCTCGTGGATGAGGTGGCTCAAGTCGTAGAACGCATGGACTTTCACGTCCGGCGGCAGGATCGAGGCATTGATCTCGCGCGTCTTGTCCTCGATCCGCTGCAGCACGTTCTGCGTCTTCTCGCCGGTGCGCATCAGGATCACGCCTTCCACGGCGTCGTTCTGGTCCATGTAGCCGAATTCGCCAAGACGCGGCGCGATGCCGACCTGCACGTGGCCGACATCCTTCACCAGCACCGGCGTGCCATTGCTGACCGCGACCACGGTATCGCCGATGTCTTCGAGCGTTTGCATGCGTCCGAGACCGCGCACGTAGTAGAACTGTCCGCCCTGCGAGTAGAAACCGCCACCGGCATTGGAGTTGTTGGCGGCGAGAGCCGACTGCACCTGCGTGATCGACAATCCCGCCGCCGCGACCTTGACCGGATCGAGCAGTACCTGGTACTGCATGGTGCCGCCGCCAAAGCCGGAATCGTCGGCGACGCCCGGCACGGCGCGGTATTGCGGCGCGACGATCCAGTCGTCGATGGTCTTGAGTTCCATCGGCGAACGGTCGGTGCTTTGCAGCACGTAGCGATAGATCAAGCCCGAGGGCGACGACTGCGGCGAGATCGACGGCGTCACGCCGTTCGGCAAGGTGGCGTCGCCGAAGCGGTTGAGCACATGCTGGCGCGCGAAGTCGTTGTCGGTGCCGTCGGCAAAGGTGAGGGTGACGTCCGACAGGCCGTACAGCGAGATCGAGCGCTGGGTGGCGAGTTTCGGAATGCCGTTCATCGCCAGCTCGACCGGTACGGTGATCAGGCGCTCGACTTCCTCGGCCGAATGCCCCGGCCATTGCGTGATGATCTCGACCATCGGCGGCGACAGGTCCGGATACGCATCCATCGGCAGGCGTTCGAGCGACCACCAGCCCGCGCCGACGAGGATCGCCGTCAGCAGCATGACGAGGAAACGTTGCGCCAGCGCGGCCGCGACGATGCGGTTGATCAGCGAAGGCGTGCGCAATTGCGCGCCGTCGGGAAGCGTCGACTCGCTCATTGGGTTTCGATGAAGCGCAGGAAAATGGCGCCCTGCGCCACGATCACGTCACCCGCGTGCAAGCCAGCAACAATCTGGACGTTGTCGCCGTCGCGATAGCCGGCCGTCACCGGCGCGCGCGCAAAGCCGCCGTCCGCTTGCGCGACGTACACGAACGGCAGGTTCTCGTCGTCGCGCAGGATCGCCGACACCGGCACCAGCAGGCCCTTGCTTTCGCCGCGCGCCACGATCGTCACCGGCACGTACATCTGTTTCTTCAATAGGCCCTTGGGATTGTCGACGGCGATGCGCACCGCGACTGCGCGCGTGTTCGGGTCGACCTCATTGGCGATATTGGTCACCGCGCCCTTCAGCGCCGTGCCGTTCACATCGATGACGGCGCCGTCGCCGACGCGTACATGGCCGCTGTCAGCGCCGAACACCTGCGCAATCACCCACACGCGAGACAAATCGGCGATGGTGAAGCAGGCGGTGGTGCCCGCCTGCAGCAGTTGTCCCGGCGTGATCAGTCGTTCGACGACGATGCCATCCAGCGGCGCGCGGATGACGCCGCCGGGAAACGATGGTTCGCCCCCGCCGCCGATTTTCTCGATCGTTGCCGAATCGACGCCAAGCGCAGCGAGCGCCTGGCGCGCGGCGTCGCGGTCGGATTCGGCGCCGATCGCATCCGATTGCGCCTGCGTCGCCTCGCGTTCGGAAACGCCCTTGTGCACGAGCAGGTCCTTGTCGACGTCGGCGATGCGGCGCGCGTTGCGTGCGGCCGCGTCGGCCTTGCGGAAGGCGCCGACCGCGGCGGCGAAGTCCGGCGACTCGACGTAGGCCAGCGCCTGCCCTTTCTTCACGCGCTCGCCCGGCGCCACCAGCAGCCTGGTGACCGGGCCGGAAATCGGCGCAAGCACCCCGGTGGCGCGGTCCGCATCGAAATCGACCGTGCCGGATGTCCGCACCGCCTTGTGGAATCCCGCCTCGGCCACGGTATACAAATGCACATGTTGGCGTTGCTGCGCCGTGAGTTGCACGTCGTGCGGCGCCGTCGTGGCCGGCGGATTCGTGCCCGCGCCGGCGGAACATCCTGCGAGCAGGAGCATTATTGCGGTCGCACCGCCCAGCCAGGGGTTCGTTTCATTTTTCATGATCGTTTCCGGACAGGTTCGGGTCGTGCCACCAGCCGCCCCCAAGCGCCAGATACAACGCCGCGGTATCGGCGTAGCGGTTGGCCTGCGCCTGGATCAGGGCGATACGCGCCTGCTGCCAGGCCTGTTGCGCATTGAGCAGCGACAACTCGTTTGCGTAGCCCGATTGCGTCTGCCGCTGGGCGAGATCGAGCGTGACTTTGGCCGCTTCCGCGGCGGCAGCGGCGGCTTGCAGCGCATGCGCGTCCTCGTCCAACGCCGTCAACGTATCGGCCACGTTCTGGAATGCCGTCAGCACGGTACTGCGATACTGCGCCGCGGCCTGCACCAGTTGCGCCTTTGCCGCACGTTCGGCATGCAGCAGCTTGCCGCCTGCAAAGATCGGCGCGGCAAGATCCAACCCCACGCTCCAGAAACCGGTGCCGGCCTTGAACACGTCGCCGATGGCGAGCGCCGTGCTGCCCGCGTTCGCGCTCAGCGTGATCTGCGGCAGGCGACTGGCGATGGCGACGCCGACCTGCGCGCTGGCGGCATGCCAGTTCGCCTGCGCCATACGCACGTCGGGACGTTGTTCGACGAGCCTGGACGGCAGGCTCAGCGGCAAGTCTTGCGGCAATTTCAGGCTCGCCAGGTCGAAATCGGCATCGTGCGACTGCGCGGGAAATTCGCCGGCGAGCACGGCGATCAGGTGCCGCTGTTGTTCGAGTTGCTTGCGCAGCGGCGGCAGTCCGGCTTGCGTCTGCGCAAGCTGCGATTCCTGCGCGGCCAGGTCGAGCCGGCTCGCGTAGCCCTTGTCGAACTGGTAGCGCAGGATTTCGACGGACTGCGTCTCGATACGGACCAGTTCTTCGGTCGCCTCCACCTGTTCGCGCAGCGCGGCTTCTCCGACGGCCGCGTTGACGAGGTTCGCGGCGAGGGCGATGTGGGCCGCGATCAACTGAAAGCCTGCGGCTTGCGCCTGCGCCGCGAACGACTCGACCGTGCGCCGGTTCAGGCCGAACACATCGGGAACATAGGAGATGCTCACTTGCGGCGTGAACAGGCTGAACAGGAACTCCTGCGGCACTACCGGGAAATTGGGTGCCGGTGCGAGCAGCGTCGATTGCTTGGTGCGCGAGGTGGAGAATTCCGCCGATACATTCGGGTAATACGCGCCGCGCTGGGCCAGCGTGTTTTCATGTGCGGCCGTCAGCGCCGCGCGCGCGGCGGCGAGATCCGGGTTGTTCTTCAGCGCGCGTTCGATCAACGCGTCCAGCGGCGACGACTGGAACAGCGTCCACCAGTCGCCGGGGATATCCGCGCCACTGTCGAAGTGTTGTGCTTCGCCGGCCGTTACCGGCGCACTGGCCGTCTGCGCTGGCAGCGCGCTCGCGTCGTAGGCTTTCGCATCCGGCGCGGCAGGTTTGTGGAAATCCGGACCCACGGCACAACCGGCAAGCAACACGGCGGCCACGCAAGCGCACGTTCGCACATACAACACCGGATGCCGCATCGCCATGCCGATTCCGCCGCGACCGGCATCTCCGGCCCTGTAACGATATAATGTATCAGCTTTTTGTTAAATTTACCGCAAGGCGCCGGCGCGCACCCGCCGTGCTTGCGTCGTCATCGGAGGCGACCGGCGCCCGCCGCAGGGACTGCTCCCAGCCCACGCACCACGGCACGGCCACGGGGCATCAGGGCAGCAAGCGCTTCAGGATCGGACGCCCGTCCGCGCCGCGCGCCACGACGATGTCGTAGCGCACTCCGTGGAACGCGACATTCTTCAGCGTCAGCGACCGCCATGGCGCGGGCAGCACGGGCGCGTATTTTTCGACCAGCCCCTGGTCGGTGAGGCGCAGGCCGGTAAGCCCGTAGAGCAGACTCTGGATGTAGCCGCCCGATGCGGTGATGAAGTAGCCGGTGTTGTTGTCCGTGCTCTCGGTGCGTACATCGAACGGCGGCTTCACCAACGGGATCGTGAGATTGCCCTGCAGCCAGGCCACGGCCGCTTGCGCATCGCCGGCCGCGGCGGCGGCGATCGACATCGGCCCCATCGTCATGCCGAACGCATCGTCCGCATGGATCACGGATTTCACGTAGTCCCAATCGTTGCGGCGGATCCGTGTCGGCATGGGGTAATCGAGCGGCGGAAACAGCAGCAGGGCCAAAGTGCTGCCTTCGCGCCGGGCCTGCGGCACGCTCGGATCGAAATCGGTGTGGCGTTGCTCCGCCGTCGAGAACGGCACGTACAGCCGTGCGGCCACTTCGGCCCACTTCGGATCGGCTTTCGCGCCGACGATGGCGGCGGCCGCCGTGGCAGCACGCAGGGATTCCTGCGCCGACGCATTGGTGTAGGTGTCGTTCGGCACGTCGTTGTAGCTTTCGGCGACGGAAGTCACGTGCAGGATTTCGTAGCGTTTGGCCCCGGGATTCCAGGTCGCGCGGCTGACCCAGAAATCGGCGAGGTTGCGCAGTACTGGCCATCCCTCGCTTACCAGCCAATTGCGGTCATGGGTGGCCAGCCAGTATTGCCATTGCGCCAACGCGATGTCGGCGTTGACGTGAATCTCGCGTTCGCCGAGCACGCCTGCGGAGTACGGAACCTGCTCCGTGCCGTTTTCCGGATCCGCCTCCCACGGGTACTTGGCGCCTTGCAGGCCGGCGGCACGCGCCCGCGCCTGCGCGGCCGGCAGCGTGTGCGCGCGGAACGCAACCAGCGATTTCGCGCGCTGCGGATGCAGCAGCAGCAGTGCCGGGAACAGCCATGCGTCGGCATCCCAGAAAATGTGACCGGCGTAGTTCGGCGTGAGTGCGCAGGCGCCGATCGACCAGTGCGTGTCGGCCGTGGACGCCGCCAGCAGGTAATACAGGTCCGCATGCACGAGCTTTTGCGCGGCGGCGTCTCCGTCGATGACGATGTCCGATTTCCACAGCGCTTGCCAGGCCGCCTGGTGCGCCGCGAGCATGCCGTCGAAACCGGCGGCGCGCGCGGCGATCGCCAATTCCAGGTCCGCGGCGGCGTCGCCACCCCAGCCCTGACGCGACACCCCCACGAATTTGTCGAACGCATAGGTCTTGCCCTTGCGCACCTCGACGTCGAGATCCAGCGCCAGACGATACGGACTGCGATAAACCTTCGCCGCGGCGATCTTCGCATCGGCGGGAACACGCACCGCCGCCGCTGCGGCCATGGCCAGCCCCTGTGCGGCGCGGCCGTCGAGTCGCAGCGTCAGCGCGTGGGCGTCGCCGGCCGCGTCGAGCACGTGGGTGTCGCCGTGATACCACAGCGCGGCGCGGTCGGGCGTCGCCGGCGCAATCGCCACGAGTTGCAGGTTGTTCGCGGTGACGGCTTCCTGCACTTCGTCGCCCGTGAGCCGGGCGAGCGCAAAGCGCGGCTGGTGCGGCGCCCACAGGTTGAAGGCGAAGGACAACTGCACGAGGCCGTCGAAATCGGGCGTCAGTTCGATTTGCGTCGCCGCGAGGTGCGGAGCGGCCTGGCTGACGAACGTCGTGATCTTGACCTGCGTGGAACGCGCGTGATCGATGTAGGTGTAGCGCGTCGTCAGCGTGGCCGCTCGCATGTCCAGCGTTTGCGCATAGTCGCGAAACCACGCCGCATCGAGCGGCGCGCGATTCATCCAGAAGTGGCCGGCGGCCGCGTCGCCGGTCGAGTAGTCGATTTCGTTCCAGCCGGGGATCGCCGCCGGACGCGCCATGTCGCCGGTGGTGTAGTCCATGAAGCCGGCGAGATAGGCGAGGTTGCCTTCGCTGCCGCGCGGCGCGGTCATGGTGGATAAATAGCCGTTGGCGAGATAGCCCGGAAAATAGCGATCCCAGTCCGCCGCCGTGGCGGTCAGGGTAAATGTCGCATCGGCGGCGAAGGCAATCAACGGGACTTGCGCCGCCAGCGCGAACAACCAGCGCGATGTCTTCATGCAATTTCCTCCACCGGCTTGCGATCACGAAGGTTCCGCGCAATAGTCTGCCGCATCGCGGCGGACGAGGCGTCCGCTACTCGGGATGATGAAAGATGGCCGAGACATTCACCTACACGTTTGGCGTCACGCCCGGGGCCGCGGCACCACCGGCGTTGCGCCCGCACGATCTGTTCGCCACGCGCATCTGGCAGGTGCGGCTGGATGCGCTGATGGCGCACTTGCCGTCCTGGGTCGATGCCGTGCTGGCCATGCGCGCGGCCAATCCGCAGCCGGCCGGGCGCACCAATCGCCAGGGCTGGAACAGCGCGGACATGGCGGTGCTGGAACAGCCCGTGTTCGCAACGGCGCGGCAGGCGATCCACGCGGCATGCACGCGCGCTCTGGCCGAGATGGGTGCGAGCGCCATTCCGTTCCGGCTGCAATCGTGGGTCAATCTGCACGATCGCGGCGGCTTCAATTTCCTGCACGTGCACGAAGGCAGCCTGCTGTCCGGTTCGTTCTACATCAAGGTGCCGCCGGGATCGGGGCGATTCGTGTTCCGCGACCCGCGCCCGGGCGTCGTGCTCGGCTACGTCAAGGGTGCGGTGCCGAACGGCTACAGCGACATCCATCTCACTCCGGAGGACGGACTGCTGGTGCTGTTTCCGAGCTGGATGGAGCACTACGTCGAACCGCACGCCAATGACGCGCCGCGCATCGCGATCGCCTTCAACGCGATCGAAGACAGCGCGCGTTGACCGCGCCATACCGCGGTCAGGAACGTTCGGGTACGACATCGAAGGCCACCGTCAGCCGCGTGCGCGTACTCACGAACGGCACCGTGCCGTGCCAGACGTAGGATGGGAACAGGGCCAGCATCCCGACTTGCGGGTGCAGCGTGTGTTCGACTTCAAGCGCCGGCGCGGTGATCAGGCTGGGCTTGCCGAAGACCAGCGCGCCGGCATCGGCCTCGGGATCGGTATCCGGCAATTCGATGTAGCAGGCCGACGAGATCCAGCCGCGCGGGTGCACGTGGCTGTTGTGGAATCCGCTCGAACGCAGGCGCACCGACCAGCCGCCATTGAAGCGATAGGTCCCGTTGTTGCGCCGTCGCAGCGGGTCGTGGCCGCTGCCGATCGCGCGCAGGTAAGCGCGGATCGGCGCGTCGAAGCTGCGGAACAGCGCCTGGATCACCGGATCGGTGCTGCGCGCCAGGTCGCCGGTGGTTTCGGTGCCGTTGCGCAGCGACTGGAACAGCAGCGCATGCCCGTGCGGGTTGTGCAGGCGGCCGAGGCTGCGCACGAGGTCGGCGAAGAACGCGGCGAGGTCGGGCCAGCCTGCCGGCGTCTCCAGATGGTACGGGACGACGAGCCGGGCGTAATCGCATAGTTCCGCGTAACGCGGGTCGCCGAGCAGACGCCAGGCAAGCGTCTGCAACGCGATCGGATACTGATCGTCGGGCGTGGCCTGGCGCAGGATTTCACAATGCCGCAACGCGCTCGCGGCATCGCCGATACCCAGTTCCGCCGCGGCCAGCAGGTTGAGCGCGGCCAGATTCGCCGGCATCGCCGCCTGCGCGCGCGCCGCCAGCGTGCGCGCGATGGCCGGATCGAACTCGAGCGCCGCCAGTCCGGCGCGAATCAGCAATGCCGGAACCGCCTGCGGTTGCGCCGCTCCCTGCGCAAGGCATGCGTAGGCCGCACGCGCATCCCCGGCGCCCTGCAACACGGCGGCCTTGGTCGCAAGCAGGGCATCGTCGGCGCCGTTGCCGCGCAGGACTTCGTCGAGCAAGGCCGTGGCCTGCGCGGCGTCACCGCAGCGCATCCAGACCAGGCGCGCGAGCGAGGCGTGCGCCTCGGCCTTGCGCGGTTCCAGGCGCAGGCCGTCGCGCAAAGCGGTCTCGGCGCGTTCGAATTCTCCGAGCGCGACCAATGCGCGGGCATGGGTAAAATGCAACGCCGCGGAACGACCGCCGCGCGCGAGCGCATGGGTGGCGGCGCGTTCGGCGTCCGTCGGGCGATCGGCCGCGTCCAGCGCGATGGCGAGCGCGTGCGCGGCACGTGGATCGTCGGGCGCCGCGGCGGCAAAGTCCGAATACAGATCCACGGCTTCCTGCGCTCGACCGAGCGCGGCAAGCGCCGCGACATGCTGGGCGACGAGTTCGGGATCGGCCTTGGCGCGCGCACACCACCGTGTGGCGACGGCCAACGCATCGCGCGGCCGATGCGTATCGTTGCAATGGCGCGCAAGGATGAGCGCGGCGCGTGCGGATGGCGGCGTTCCGGCCGCCGCCGCGCGCAGGAGCGATTCGGCTTCGCTGCCGCGACCGCTGCCGAGCAGCAGCTCGCCCAGCATCGCCAGCGTCGGCGTCCACTGCGGATCCAATGTCAGCGCGCGGCGCAGCAGGTGCTCGGCGCTGGCCCGATCGCCCAGTGCCTGGTGCGTGCCGGCGAGCAGGCGCAGGCCCTCGACAAATTGCGGCTGTTGCGCGACGAGGGCAGCCAGTTGTTCCTGCGCCGCGCGAAAGTCGCCGGCCTGCAGCAGCGCGTCGATCTGCCGCAGGGTGCCGACCGATGCGGGCAAGGCGGCGGCCATGCGCGATCAGCGTTCCTTGCGCGTCAGCACGATCTTGCCGTCCGCAGCGCGGGTCACGGCAATGTCGAAGCGCCGGCCGCGGAAGGCTGCATTGCGGATCGTCAGCGCCTGCCATTGCGGCGGCAGGGCCGGTGGGTAGGCCGCCTCCAGGCCGTTGTCATCGATGCGCAACCCGGTGAGGCCGTAGACGAAACTCTGCACGAACCCGGCCGACGTCGACAGGATGTAGCCGGCGTTGTTGGCGACCGTCTCGGTGCGCACGTTGAATGGCGGCTTGAGGAATCCGACCAGGTTGCGCGCGATCCAGTCGCCGGCGCCCTTCGCATCGCCGAGGTCGGCGGCACCGACGGCCAGCATCGCCATCATCATCTCGTTCGGATCGTCGCCGTGGGTCTTGAGCGCCTGCAACTGGAAGTCGAAATCGTTGCGGCGCACGGCCGGTGTCATTGCCAGGTCGAGGCTCGGATGCATCAGCCAGATCAGCGACGAGCCCATCCACGTGATCTTGTCGTGCGGCACCGAGGGGTCGAAATCCAGGTGACGCTGGGCCGCATCGTCGAACGGGATGTACATCTTTTCAGCAATCCGGCTCCACGCCGGATCGGGCTCGGCGCCAACGAGCTTGGCGGCCTTGACCGCGATCTGCAGCGCCTTGCGCGCCGCCGCGTTGGTGAAGGTGTCGTTGGGAATGTCGGCGTAGGCTTCGTCGGTCGAGGTGACGTGATGGATCTCGTAGCGGTCGTGCGCCTTGTCGTAGGTGACGCGGCTCTTCCAGAATTCGGCGATGCCGCGGATCACCGGCCAACCGTCGTTCTTCAGCCAGGTTTTGTCGCCGGTCGCCAGCCAGTATTGCCACTGCGCGATGGCGATGTCGGCATTGACGTGAACCTCGCGGTAGACGTCGTAGGCGAAATGCGGCGTGTTGTCGACGCCGGTTTCCGGATCCGCTTCCCACGGGTACATCGTGCCCGCGACGCCGTATTGCCGGGCGCGCGCACGCGCCGGTTCCATGGTGCGGTGACGGAACATCACGATCGGCTTGGCGCGCTCGGGATGCAACAACAACAGCGCCGGGAATACCCAGGTATCCGAATCCCAGAACGCGTGGCCGGCGTAGCCCGGCGTCAGCGCACACGCACCCATCGGCCAGGACGTGCCGATCGTGGTGTTGGACAACAGGTAGTAAAGATCGGAGTGCAGCGCCTTCTGCACGGCAGGATCGCCCTCGACGACGATGTCCGACTGCCACAGCGCGTGCCAGGCCGCACGGTGCGCCGCCAGCAGTTTTTCGAAGCCGGTGGCGCGCGCCTGTTTGGCCAGGGCGAGGTCGGCCTTGGCGTCGCCACCCCAGCCGGCGCGCGAGAGTGCGACGTACTTGGTGAAGTCGTAGCGATGGCCCTTTTCGACACGCACGGTGACGTCGAGCGCAAGCCGGTACGGACCTTGGTCGAACTTCGCGGAACGGACCTCGATGCCCTTGGGCAACTGCACCGCGACCGCCTCGCCCATGGTCAGGCCATTCTCGGCGCGTCCGTCCAGCCACAGCACGCGCTCGCCGGCGTCGCCGCCGGTGTCGACGATGCCGGTATGGCCCGCATACCACACCGGCGCGCGGTCCGGCGTGGGCACCGGCTTGTTTTCCAGGTTCTGCCCGCTCGCGATCACCGCGGCGATCATCTCGTCGCCGGTCATCGAGCCGATCGGGAAACGCGGCTGGTGCTCGGACCACAGGCGCACGGGGAAGGTGAGCTGCACATCGCCGCTGAATTGCGGCGTGATGCTCAGGCGCGTGGCGGCCAGATGCGGCGCGGCCTGGCTGACGAAGGTCTGCACTTGCACGTCGGTGGATTTGCCGGCGTAGTCGAAACGGTAGCGCGTGTCGAGCGTGGCCTCGCGCATGTCGAGCGTCTGCGCGTAGTCGGCGAAAATCCTTGCATCGAGGCGTATGGAGTTCAGCCAGCCGCCGCCGGGGTTGTAATCGATCTCGCTCCAGCCGGGCACGGCCGCGGGGCGCGAGATGTCGCCCGGCTTGTAGTCCATGAACGCGACCATGTAGCCGAACGCCGGCTCGGTGCCGCGCACCGACGTCATGTTGGAAAAATAGCCGTTGGCAAGGTATCCGGGGAAATAGTTGCCGAAATCCCGCGCCGTGGCGGTGAACGTGAAGGCAGAATCGGCAGGCTGTGCCGCGCGCGCGCCGCAAGCGGCCAGCAGGACACAGCAGGCGAAGGCAAGTCGATGCAGGATGGTCATGGCGACTCCACGGTGGCGGCTTGGACGGCGACGTCGCGTTGCGCGGCGATGGCATTGCCCGCACGATCCGATTCGCGCTTGAAGAAGTACAGCGCGACCAGCAACAGCGCCATCGGCAACAGCGAAAAATAGAAGGCATGGATGCCATCGAAGCGCGCGAACACGATCGCGGTAATGCGCGAACCGAGCGTGCCGCCGAGCGCGGAAAAGATCACGATCAACCCGGTCATCGCCGCGTGCGCAGGCTTGGGCAGCGCGCTCAGCGCGACGGAATTGATCACCGGGTAGATCGGCGCCATCAGCAGGCCCAGCAGCGGGATCAGGTAGGCGGCCAGCGGTGCGTTGAGCCAACCCACGTCGGCACGCGCGGCGATGCCGCGTGCCAGCGGCAGGACCAGCAGCACCAGCACGCCCATGCCGATCACGCACAGGTTGAGCAACGTGTACCACGGTATGCGGCGCAACACCTGTCCGGCGCCGATGCGGCCGATCGCCGCGGCGGCGGCAAGGATGGAGGCAATCTGCACGCTCATCGCGTTGGGCAGCTTGAGCACTTCGTTGTTGAAGGTCGGCAGCCAGGTGCCGAAGCTTTGCTCGATCAGCACGTACAGGAACGCCGAGATCAGGAACACGTATACCAGCGGGCGCACGAACAGGTGGAACATCTCCAGCAGCGAGCCGCGGAAGGATTTCGTTTCCGCGCTCCTGGCAGCGGATTCGTCCAGCCGCGAGGTGGCCACCAGCGCCAGGGTGGCGACGCACAGCACGGCCAGCAGCCAGTACACGTTGAGCCAGGCCCGATCGCCCGGTGTCCCAGGGTCGATGAAGGCGCTGAACAACCAGCCGGCGGCCAGCACGCCAACCATGAACAGGCCCTCGATGGTATTGGTCAGACGGCCGTGCTCGACCCGATCGGCGGTCAGCAGGCCGATCGACGAATACACCGCAACCTTGGCCAGCGCGAACGCGATGCCGACGCAGGTGAACAGCAGTTCGGCGGTGTGAAACCCCGGATACAGCGGCATCAGCACACAGGCGCCGGCGACGATCGCCAGCGCGATCATCATGGCGTTGCGGTAGCCCAGCAGCGGCAGGAACGAGGCGACCAGCAGCGAGGTGATGGCGATCGGCAGGTCCTTGAACAGCTCGAGCAGGCTGGCACGTGGCTTGTCCACGCCGAAACTGTAGATCGATTGCAGGATCACCGTGCCCACGCTGTTCAGCAGAATGGCGAAGATCACGTAGATCAGCGCCAGCGAAGCGATCATGCGGTAGCGATTCACGGTCGAGACCGAATCATTCATGGTATGGATGCTACGCGAAAGGGGCCGGCGCGATGCGCGCCGGGAGACGGAAAAAACGCGGCCCGGATCGCCGTTGGATACGACCCGGGCCGCCCTCGCAAAATCAAGTCATCAGAAGTTGTACTTGACCTGGAAGTTGACTTCGCGACCCTCGATCGAACGCGCCAGCAGGATGCCGCCCGGGCCGGACGCATTGCCGGCCACGCGGGCATTGCCCTCGGTCAGTCCGATTTCGTTGCTCAGGTTGGTTCCCTGCACGCGGAATTGCCAGTTCTTGCCGTAATTGGCAACGATGCCGAAGTCCCAGGTGTGGTAGACGCCGAGCGGTTGCAGGCCGGTCTGGTCTTCGTAGCGTTGACCGACGTGCGTGAAGGTTACGTAGGGCATGACATTGCCCCAGTCGAACACGAAGTTGTAACTCGGCGTGATGCGGTAACGCAGCTTGGGCTGGCGCTGCAAGGGCTGGCCGTTGAAATTGACCTTCAGCGTATTGCCATTGACGTCGGTCTCGGTGATGAAACCGTTCTGGTGCGAGTAGTGGCCATCCATGTAGGCGACCAGCGTGTCGATCTTGAAGTTCTCGACCGGCGTGAACACGCCGTGGAAGTTGATGCCCTTGGTGTCCGATCCGTACAAGGCCGTGCACTGCGGCTGGCCCGACGTTGCGGTCGGCGTACCGCTGCAATCGAGCGGGACATTGTTGTTGTCGGTGTAGCCATACGTAAGACCGGTGAACTGACGGTGGTACGCCGACACGTCGATGAACGCCCAGTCCGCCTGATACTTGAACCCGTACTCGTAGTTGCGGATCTTCTGCATCGGGGCGAAGTTGCCGCCGCTGCCGCGGATGCCGTTGTCGAAGTCGTTGAAATGACCGCCGCTGGAGGCACGCCCGTACACCGACATGTTGTCGGCGATCTCGTAGTTGACGCCGAGCGTGAACGACGGATGCGTCTTGTTGTAATCGAGGCGCGTGAACGTGCCATCACAGATTTGCGCGCTGTTGTCGTACAGCGTGTTCGGATTGCCGTCGAGATCGACGTTCTTCTGATTGCAGGTGTACTGGGTCACATCGGTATTCTCGACGCGGCCGCCGGCATCGAACAGCCAGGGGCCGATCCGCCACGAGTCGGACAGGTAGAACGCCTTGTTGTCGCCGGTGCCGTGTTCGAGGATGTTGTAGCTGTAGCCCGGGCCCGAGTTGTAATAAATGCCCTGCGGGTTGGTCAGGTAGTACGTGTTGCCGCCGTTCTGGTAGCTCAACGGAATCGGCGTGGCGTTGGGCGTGTTGGTCATCAGCATCGGATTGCCGAGTGACCAGTTGTCACGGTCGGTGTAATGCGCCAGATACAGGCCGGCGGTGAGCGTGTTGCCGTCGAAGATTTCGCGACTGAGGCGGAAGTCGTTGTTGAGGTTTTTCAGGCGCTTCTGGATGAACCACCAGCCTTGCGTAATGATGCTTTGCGACAAGGGAACGCCATTCGTATCGACGTTCGTGCTGAGCGGAAGGTTGAACGTGTTGCCATCGCCGTTCGCACAGAACTGCTGCGACAGCGCATCGGTAGCGCTGCAGCCATACAGGAAGTAGGCCAGCGGCTTCGGATTCGGCCCCGAGAACAATGCGTTGGTGTTCAGGTCGCCGCCGTCGTAAAGGAACTTGTCGGAGATCGTCCAGCCACCGAACTCGGCATCGTAGTTGCCGCCGAAAAAGTTCAGGTTCGCGCCGCGACCATTGGCCAGATCGGCGTTTTCGTAGCCACCCGCCGGATTGATCAGGCTGACGTGCTGGATCGCCCGGCTGCCGTAGGTGTCGGTCAAGCCATTGAAGCCCGGATACAGCGAAAAATTGCCATTGACGTCTTCGAGGAACGGCACCGGAACCATGAACTGGTTCTTGTCGTCGAGCTTGCGTGCCCACAACATGAGCGATCCGTTGTCGAGGTCGTGGGTCAGGGTCGCCGTCAGTTGTCCGCCCGAGTCGGCCTTGAACTGCGGATCGCGCACGCCGTCCGATTCACGCCAGAAACCGCCAATGCTCGCGTACCAGCCTTCGGCAAGCTTGAATCCGTAGAAACCATCGACGCGATACATGCCTTCGTCGCCGACGGTAAGGCCAATGTCGCCGCTGGGTTCGGCCGTGCCCTGGCGCAGGATGAAGTTCGCGGTCGCGCCCATCTGGCCGGCGCCGTACAGCACGCCCGGGCCCGTCTGCACGATTTCGACGCGCTCGATGGTGTCGTCCAGGCGCAGCAGCGAGCTCGAATCCATGAACGACAGCGACGACATGCCGTACAGCGGCGAGCCCTGCACCATGTTGGTGAAAAACGGCGCGTCGCCGCCGCCCGGGAAACCGGCGATTTCGATGTTGGCGCCGGTCTGGCCGCCGCTGGATTCCGGCCAGATGCCCGGCGAGATCTTCAGGATGTCCGCCGTGCTCTTCGGATTGGCTAGCTTGATCTGCTCCAGGTTCGCGGCCGTGATTTCGTAGCTGGCGTCGATCTTCTTGACGCCCGTGGCGCTGCCGGTCACGACGATGCCTTGCAGCGATGTGGTATTGCTTTGCGCCGCGGCCTGCTGCTTGTTCGTCGCCTTCGCCGCGTCACTGTCGGCAGGCGCCGCGGCGGCGCCCTGCTGCGGGCTGGTGTCAGCCCAAACGGCGTGCGGCAACGCCGCGATGATCGCCGTGCTCAATGCGAGTCTTGCCAGGTTGATGAGTCGTTGCCGTTTCATGGGGTCTCCTCCCGTCAATGGGTGTGCGCGAGCACACTCTCGGTTTGGGTCGCCGCTGCGCATGCCCGATCGGAACCGGTCACGCTCAAGCGGCGGT
Organism: Pseudomonadota bacterium; assembly: GCA_018240545.1. GTDB lineage: Bacteria > Pseudomonadota > Gammaproteobacteria > Xanthomonadales > Rhodanobacteraceae > Rudaea. The sequence continues at coordinate 17,100 of JAFEFP010000003.1, forward strand.
CAGGTTTTGCTTCAGTCGCACAACACGAACGTGTCCACCTCGAAATACGTCAGATCGGGCAGTACGGCATCGGCTAGCCTCAGCACCTGCGGGTCGCCGATGCCGATGGCAGCCATTCCCGCAGCCTTGATCGCCGCAACGCCTGCTTGCGCGTCCTCGATGCCCAGACACGCGGCAGGGTGGACGTCCAGCGCGGCGGCTGCGCGCTGAAAGATTTCGGGATCGGGTTTGGCGCGAACGACGGTCGCCGCGTCGACCACATGGTCGACCAGTGCGGCGATGCCCAGGCGTTCGACCACATCCCTGGCGCTGCGGCTGGCCGAAGCCAAACCGATCTTCAACCCGGCCTTGCGCACGGCGCCGAGCGTCGATGCCGCACCCGGCAGCAGGTCGCGCGGCGAGAGCGCAGCAATCGCGTCGCGGTAATAACCGTTCTTGCGTTCGGCCAGCGTGGTCTTCTGCGCGCCCGTGAAACGGCCGGAAGCCGAGCCAAGCACGATCTCCAGCGACGCCGCGCGATCAACGCCCTTGAGGCGCTCGGCCGCGGTGCGGTCCCAAGGCAGGCCAAGTTCACGCGCGAGACGTTGCCACGCAGCCAGGTGCAGGCTTGCGGTGTCGGCCAGCACGCCATCGAGATCGAAGATCACGGCCTTGAACGGACGTGGAAAGCGTACGCGCGCGGACATGCCGCGGACGCGGGGCGATTCGCGCAAGGCGACATGCCGGGTAACACCGGCTTGCAGTTCATGCACCGTGCCGGCATGCCGTATCGGCAGCGGATCCCCGCTCACCAGCGAGTACCGTGCGCCGGCGGCATCGACGGCGACGCGGAGGCGCCGGTCTTGCCAGACCAGGCCGAAGCGAAAGCCGTCCCAACCTTCCGGCAGGATCGGATCGAACTCGAGTACGGCCTGTGTCGCGGGATGGCGGACGCGCAGCCCGGCGAATCCCCAGGCAAACGCCAACCAGCTACCCGCCAGCGCGGCCAGGTGCGCGCCATGGTCGACGTTGCCTTGCAGGTCGTCGAGGTCGACGCGCAGTGTCTCGCGGAAGAAGCGTTGCGCCTGATCGACGTATCCGACCTCGGCCGCGAGCACGGCGAACGCGGAGGCCGACAACGTGGAGTCGTGTACGGTGACCGCATCGTAATAGTCGAAGGTCCGGCGCTTGGTGTCGCGGTCGACGTTCTCGCCGGCCATCACCAGCGCAAGCACTGCATCGGCCTGCTTGCATACCTGGTGCCGATACAGGGTCAGCGGATGGAAGTGCATCAGCAGCGGGTATTTCTCCGCCGGCGTACCCGCGAGATCCCACACCGGCTTGTCGAGGAAACTGTCGTCCTGGGCGATGATGCCGAGGCGATCGTCGTACCCCAGATACATCGCGTCGGCGGCGCGCGACCAGGCGTCGATTTCGGCCGGTTCCAGACCGATGCGCTGCGTCAGCGCCGCATGCGCCACCGCATCGCTCACCGCCAATTCACGCAGCGTCGCCGCGGCATAGCGCAGGTGCTCCTGCGCCATGCGGTTGGTGTAATAGTTGTTGTCGACCAGGGCCGTGTATTCGTCCGGCCCGGTAACCGTGTGGATGCAGAATGCGCCGCCGCGGCGCGGATTGAAGTGACCGACATCGAGCCAGATGCGCGCGGTCTCGGCAAGCATTTCCGCGCCCATCGCGGCGAGAAAAGCACGGTCGCCGCTGGCGTCGACGTACAAACGTATGGCATAGGCCACGGCGGCGTTGATGTGATATTGCGCCGAACCGCTGGGATAGTGCCCGGAGCACTCGTCGCCGCCGATCGTGCGCCACGGATACAGTGCCCCGCGCGCGTGATTCATCTCGCGCGCATGCGCACGTGCGCGGTCGAGGCCGCGATAGCGCCAGACCAGGCTAGGCTGCATCAATGCCGGCGCGACCAATGCAAGGACCGGCAGTACCATGGCCTCGGCGTCCCAGAACACGTGGCCTTCGTAGCCTTCGCCGGTGAGGCCCTTGGCCGAAATCCCGTTGCGCCCGTCGCGGCCGGCGGCCTGGAACAGGTGAAACAAGTTGAAGCGCAACGCCTGCTCGTCGCGTTTGGCCGGCGCGGCACCGTCGATGGCGAAATCGGCATCGGCCCAGAACCGCTCGCAATCGCTGCGTTGCTGCGCGAACAGCGTCCCGGCGCCCGCCGTGGCGGCCGCATCGAGTGTCGCGCATGCGCGCGCGTGCAACTGCGTGTCGGATTCGTCGACGTGCGGTTGTGTCCACGCATAGGCGATGCATTTTTCGATCGTGATGACCGTGCCGGCCGCCACCTCGGCGGCATAGGTCTGGCGCACGCCGTGCGCATCGCAGTCCGCCCGCACGAATCGGGCCCCGCAGACGTGCTGCCGCTGCGCGCAGACGATGCCGATGCCGCTGCTGAGCGTGTGCTGGGCAAGCCACGCTTGTGTCGCGTCGGCATGCGCCTGAGTCACGCGCAGGGCAAGGCCGCTGCCGGCGCCGAAGCGCGGATCGCTGCCCTGCGCGGCGGCCACGCGATCGCTCAGGATGCACGCATCGATCTCGACCGCTGCGGCACTTTCGGGCAGACACAGTGTCCAGCGCAGGCACGCCAGCCCCGGCTGGCGCAGGGAAACGATGCGTTGCGCGGTAACGCGAAAGACGATGCCTTGCGCGGAACGCCAGACCTGGGATCGCGACAGGCATCCGCCGCGGAAGTCGAGCGTGCGCTCGAAGGCCAGGCATTCGCCCAGCGCCGGATCGACGACATCTCCGTTGCAGCGCACGCGCAACGCGGTCGCGTCGGCGACCGGAACCCGGGTGTCGGAATGCTGCGCGAAGCCGGAATGGCGCTCGTGATAGGCAATCGGCGAACGCTCCCAGACCTCGGCCAGGAAACTGCCCTGGGATGGACTCGCCGATTCCTCGATACCCCCGCGGACGCCAAGCGCGCCGTTGGCCAGGGCAAACAGCGTTTCGTCGTGCGCTGTCCTGTCGAGTCGCCACGAGGTTTGCGTAAACAGCCACGGATCGACCGTGTCCACCCGACGGTCGTCGTTCGCGCAATCGGCACCGGCAACGCGATGCAAAGCGCTGGCACGCGCGGCCGGAACATCGCCGCTCACGGATGCGGCCTGCGTAGCGCAGGGACCGCGATTGTGGCTTCCAGCAGCAATGTCTCCTCCCCGGGCATCAGTCTGCGGATCGTGCGTCGTGCGCACGGTAGCACCGCATGGTATCGATATCAAGATACCGATAACACACACGCTGGGCGGGTTGATTCCTGGGCGTTCGGTGCCGGCGTCGCTTGCGCTGGACGCTGCCGGCCAGGTGCGCGAAACTGGCCAGCGCGCGATCGCGCGAACAGGGGCAAGCGCAAGCCATGAGCAAGTCAGGTCGCGGCAAGAAGTCGAATGTGGCGGCCCCGGTGACCATGGCCGACCTGGCCGCTCTGGCAGGCGTTTCCAAGATCACCGTGTCGCGCGCGTTGAGTGCGAACGGCATCGTCAGCGCGCGCACCCGTGCGCATGTGCGCGCGATCGCCGCCGAGAGCGGGTATCGCTTCAACGTCAACGCACGCAACCTGCGCCTGCGCCACAGCCAGACCATCGCCGTGATCGTCGAGATGCAGCCGAGCGTGACCCGCCCCATGTCGGATCCCTACCCGCTCGAACTGCTCGGCGGCATCGCCCAGGAACTGGCGGCAGTGGATTACAGTGTCCTGCTGACCACGCGCCAGGGCGCGACGGCACCCGCGGTGCAGGCGGCCGATGCGGTGATCCTGCTGGGCCAGGGTGCGAAACTGCAGGCGGTGCACGTGTTCGATCGCCTGCGCCTGCCCATGGTGGTGTGGGGCGCGCCGAGTCCCGGCGACCAGCACATCGTGGTCGGCAGCGACAATCGCTCCGGCGGTGCGAGCGCGGCAGAGCGCTTCCTGTCGCTCGGCCGACATCATCCGGTGTTCATCGGCGATACCGATCACCCGGAAATGGCCGAACGCCTGTCCGGTTTCGCCAGATTCCTCGAACCGCATGGGGTCAACCCGGTGGTCGTCGGCGACTGCCCGTTCACGTTGGAGGCGGGCATGAAGGCGGCGCAGGCGCTGGTACGCAGGAAGACGCGGTTCGATGCGATCTTTGCCTGCAACGACCTGCTTGCCATGGGCGCGATCCGCGCCTTGATCGAGCTCGGACTGCGCGTGCCCAAGGATGTCTCCGTCATCGGCTACGACGACACGCCCTTGGGCGCGGCGTTCATCCCGCCGTTGTCCTCGGTGCACCAGAACTGGCACGAAGGCGGCCGCTTGCTGGCGCGCAAGGCGCTGGCGCTGGCGCGGGGCGAGAAGGCCGGTTCCGAAACGCTGCCGAGCCGGCTGGTGTTGCGCGAAACGTAAGCGGGATCAAGACTGCAAGCTCGTCCCGCATGGCGTTACTGCCCCACGTCGCGCCCGTCGGCAGGAATGCGGTCGCCAGGGTCTTCCACCGCACCCCTATCGGTGGTGCCGCTGAGCATGCGTTACCGGTCCGGTTCGCGCTGACTGCGGTTCGCCGAAGCGAACGCGTTTCGAGCAGGGCCGGATTTGCCCCTCCCGCAGGGCGGGAATACAATCCCGGCCGTCAAGACTCGCGCCGCAAGGTGCACGGCGATGACAGTACGCGCGTTCCTGGTGTGGGGTCTGGGGGTTTTTTTGATGGCTGGATCTGGCCAAGCTGCGCCCGTCCGGACTGCGGGTCACATCACCGGCGTTGGCGGCGTATTCTTCAAGGCGAAGGATCCGAAGACCCTCGCGGCGTGGTATCGCGACGCATTGGGCCTGCCGCTGGAATCCTGGGGCGGTGCCATGCTCCGCTACGACGCGCCCGCGCATCCGCCCATGGTCGTGTGGAATGCGTTCCCAGCCGCGACCGACTATTTTGCGCCATCGACCGCCGCGTTCATGATCAACTATGCCGTCGACGACATGGATGCTGTTCTCGCGCGACTGCATGCGAAAGGCGTCACCGTCCTCAAGCGCGACGATCACGATGCGAACGGCCGATTTGCATGGATCCTCGATCCGGAAGGCAACAAGATCGAACTCTGGGAGCCAAAACCGGCGGCGACTCCGTGATGCCCCGCGCGGTCGCCAGCTCCAGAAATTTCGAGTGGCTAATCCTCCACGATCCGGCGGATAATCGAAAACACCATGACTACGGTGGCATGCCATGAAATTTGGTGAGTTGATTCGCTCCCGGCGCAAGCAAAGCAAGCTCAGCATCCGGCAGATCGCCGATGCCGTCGGTACCAACCCGAGCTACCTGCATGAGCTCGAGCACGGGAAGACCGTCAATATCCGCCTGCCGCTTGCCGCGAAACTGGGCCAGACGCTGAAGATTCCGCTTGCGAAACTCGCCGCGACCGCGCTTCGGGAAGAACAACGCAATGCGGCCAAGCCAGCCAAGCGCAGCGCCGGCGGGACGCGGGCGAAATCGCGGACAAGGCCAAGGAGATGAACAAAGGGCCGCAGCGGAAAACGCTGCGGCCCTTGTCCCATATGGCTCCCCGAGACGGGATCGAACCGCCGACCCAGTGATTAACAGTCACTTGCTCTACCGCTGAGCTATCGGGGAAATGCGCGGAGCGAGCCGCGTATTTTCAGGGACAACGGGAGATTGGTCAAGGTGCGGGCAACCCCGCGCAAGCCGCTGCGGCCTGGCTGGCGGTGGCCTTGCCGGAACGGATGCGGCCGGCATTGCTGATGACCACGGTATCGGCGCTCGCGGGACCGCGCCGGTCGCAGAACGTGAAGGTGAGATTGCTGCCGGCCGAAGTGCCATCGGCGCGATAGATCACGTGCCGACGGCCGGCCGTACTGGCAATGGCCACGCCCTCGCGCGTCTGCCCGACCTGGATGATCGCCTCGCTGTCGCCGCGCGCGCCATCGTGATTGGTATCGGCGAAGACGATCCAGCCCCGCTGCCACGATGTGCCGTTGTCGCAGGTCGCACCGTCGCGGCTCGGGCAGACCGAAATGTCCGCTTGCCGTGATGCGGCCGTGCTGCGCGCGAGATTCAGCGCGGCAACGAGAGCATTGTGCGCGCTGCGCGATTGCCCGCCCTGGATCAGGCCGCCCAGCGCCGGCAGGCTTGCGGCGCACAGGATCGAGGCGATGGCGATGGTGAAGACGAGTTCGATCAGGGTGACTCCACGAACGTTGCGAGCTTGTGGCTGGAGCATGGCGATTCCTCCTCGACGATGGCGCCATGCTAGGAATCGCGGCTGCTTTGCGGCATCGGCGTCGGGCCACGGCTCGTGTAGGAAAACGCCGACGGCGGATCCCGCGGACCGCTATAATCGTCGGTTCGTTTGCGGAGTCGCGGATGTCCGACCGCTTCCAACTCGTTGCGCCCTTCCAGCCCGCCGGAGACCAGCCCGAGGCGATCGACAAGCTCGTGGCCGGATTCGAATCGGGACTCGCGCATCAAACGCTGCTGGGCGTGACCGGTTCGGGCAAGACCTTCACCATCGCCAACGTCATCGAGCGCGTGCAGAAACCCACGCTGGTGCTGGCGCCGAACAAGACCCTCGCGGCGCAGCTCTATGGCGAGTTCAAGGAATTCTTCCCGCACAACGCGGTGGAATACTTCGTCAGCTACTACGACTACTACCAGCCCGAGGCCTACGTTCCGTCCAGCGACACCTACATCGAGAAGGATTCCTCGATCAACGAGCACATCGAGCAGATGCGCCTGTCGGCGACCAAGGCACTGATCGAGCGTCGCGACGCGGTGATCGTATCCACGGTGTCGGCGATCTACGGACTGGGCGATCCGGGCGAATACCACCGCATGGTGCTGCACCTGGTGCGTGGCGAGCGCCTCGACCAGCGCGAGCTGCTGCGGCGTCTGACGGAGTTGCAGTACGAGCGCGGCGAATACGAGTTGCATCGCGGCACGTATCGCGTGCGCGGCGAAACCATCGACGTGTTTCCGGCCGAAAGCGAGATGGAAGGCGTGCGCATCGAACTGTTCGACGGCGTGATCGAAAACCTGACGCTGTTCGATCCGCTCACCGGCGCGGGGACGCGCAAGATCCCGCGCTACACGATCTATCCCGGTTCGCATTACGTGACCACGCGCCGCACCGTGCTCGAAGCGGTGGAGACGATCAAGGCCGAATTGAAGGAACGCCTCGAACAGTTGTATGCGGCGAACAAGCTGGTCGAGGCGCAACGCCTGCAGCAGCGCACCCAGTTCGACATCGAGATGATGGCGGAAATCGGTTACTGCAACGGCATCGAAAACTATTCGCGGCACCTGACCGGCCACGCACCGGGCGAGCCGCCGCCGTGCCTGTTCGATTACCTGCCGGCAGATGCGCTGCTCGTGGTGGACGAATCACACGTGACGATTCCGCAGCTTGGCGCGATGTACAAGGGTGATCGCTCGCGCAAGGAAACCCTGGTCGAATTCGGCTTTCGCCTGCCCTCGGCGCTGGACAACCGCCCACTGAAATTCGAAGAGTGGGAGCGCCGCGCGCCGCGCTGCATCTTCGTTTCCGCCACGCCCGGCAAGTACGAGATGGCGCACACGCAAGGCAGCGTGGTCGAACTCGTGGTGCGCCCGACCGGCCTCGTCGATCCGCAGGTCGAGGTGCGCCCGGTGCGCACCCAGGTCGACGACCTGCTCGGCGAATGCCACGCGCGCGTGGCCATGGGCGACCGCGTGCTGGTGACGACGCTGACCAAGCGCATGGCCGAGAACCTCACCGATTATCTCGGCGAACACGGCGTGCGCGTGCGCTATCTGCACTCGGACATCGAAACCGTCGAACGCGTGGAGATCCTGCGCGACCTGCGCCTGGGCAAGTTCGACGTGCTGGTCGGCATCAATCTGTTGCGCGAAGGCCTGGACATGCCCGAAGTGTCGCTGGTGGCAATCCTGGATGCCGACAAGGAAGGCTTCTTGCGCTCGACCGGATCGCTGATCCAGACCATCGGCCGCGCCGCGCGCAATTTGCGCGGCAAGGCGATCCTGTATGCGGATGCGATCACGCGCTCGATGCAGGCGGCCATCGACGAAACCGACCGGCGCCGGCAGAAACAGGTGGAATACAACGCCACCCACGGCATCGTGCCGAAATCCGTGGTCAAGAAGATCACCGACATCATGGAAGGCGCGCGCGCCGATGCCGAAGCCGAGCGTGGCGGGCGCAAGTCGCGCGGTGGACCACGCGTCGCCGAAGAAGCGGCAGACTACGCCGCGTTGCCGCCGGAAAAGCTCGCCGCCGAACTCAAGCGCCTGGAAGCACAGATGTACCAGCACGCGCAAAACCTCGAATTCGAGGACGCCGCGCGCCTGCGCGACGAACTGCACCGTCTGCGCGAAGCGGGACTGCGCAGCTGACGGCGGCCGCGTCGAGGTCGCGCTTGGCGCGAACCAGCCGGTTACGGTATGATGCCAGCCCCCACGGGCAGTTAGCTCAGCGGTAGAGCATCACCTTGACATGGTGGGGGTCACAGGTTCGATCCCTGTACTGCCCACCACCCCGCAGCTAAGATAGCGGCATTCCCCCGCGGGCATTGCCGTGCGTCGATTCGTCCTGATTTTTCCGCTATGCGCCGGACTGGCTTGCGCAGCGTCCGCGTTCGCCGGCGTCGGCACGACGTCGGCCGGCGTCACCACGACCGATCCGAACAACCCATCCACCGAAGTGCAGCAGCAATCTTCCGGCTTCGTCGCCGCGAATCAGCAGGCGCAAGACGGAAACGCGGCAAACTCGATCGCACTTCCGGCCGGCGCTGCCGGCAGCGGACAAGCAGGTGCGGGTGCCGGCCAGACAAATGCTCAGGGCACTGCAACCGGCAACGCGTCCGCCCAAAGCGCGGCGGTGGAACACGCCGCGGCCCCGGCCGTCCCACCGCCTCCGCCGCCGACATACGAATCCAAGATCCGGCCGTTCAATCCGTCGACTTCGGCGCCGGCCGCCGCGGTAGCCGAGGCGGCGCCTCCACCCGCTTCGCCCGCGCACGGCGTGAAACCGCCCGTGCCGGAAAAGCAAGAGCCGCCACGGCTCGAACCGGCAACCGCGCCAGCGCCGCATCGCGATCGCGCGCCCGAACCACGGGATCCGTCAATCCGACCCGCCGCCGCCGTCACGGCGGATCCGGGCGGCGGACGCGGCGCGGCACCGGATGGCTACACCTTCTGGCTCGGGCTGCTCATCGCCGGCGCCTTTCTGGCATTGGCGGTCGCCAGCTACCTGCACATCCAGCGCGGTGAATCGCCGCCCTGATGCGCGCGCTTACTTCGGCTTGAGCAGGGTTCCAGTGCACTTTCGCGCACCGCAACGGCACGCCCAAATGCGCTTGAGCCGCAGCGTGTGCCGCTCCTCCAGCGTGATGCCGTAATCGTAAGTCAGTTCCTCGCCCTTGCGGATGCGGCGCCGGGTTTCGATCACGACGCGATCCTTGCGCGGATCTCCGCTCGCGTGTTCGATCACCCAGGCCTGGCAATTCGGCGCGCAGCTGTGGTTGATCCAGCGTGCGTCGTTGCCGCCGACGTTCGCATCGATCAGGTACTTCTCGTTGAGCGTAAACAGGAAGGTATGGCCGCTGTCCACATCCTCGCCATAGGCGCGATTGGCCTGTCCGTGGGTCATGCGCCGACCACGGTACTCGATGATCTCGGTGCGCGCGGGCAGGTCGCTGGCGGCAAAGACGCCGTTGCCATGAATCGGGGAGCGGCGGCGGGTGATCCGTTTGGCCATGGTTGAAAATGCCCTGACTAGCCCGCAAGTATAACCGGTCATGCCAACGGACCCGGGTCCCGGGCCGCTGGCGCGCACACTGCTTCATGCCTTCGGTACCTGCCCGTGGAGATGTGGTCATGGCCGCCAACATCCGTCTCAAACGCGCCGACAGGGCGCCTGCACGCGCCGATGGCAAGCGCCTCCTCGTCGACCGCCTGTGGCCGCGCGGCAAGACCAGGGAATCGCTCAAGCTCGACGCCTGGGTACGCGACATCGCCCCCAGTGACGGGCTGCGTCACTGGTTCGGCCACGATCCGGGCAAGTGGGACGAATTCCGCAAGCGCTACTTCGCCGAACTGAAGCACAACCCGGCGCTGGCGGCCCTGCGCGAGCTCACCGCCAAGGGTACCGTCACCTTCGTCTTCTTCGCCGCCGATACCGAACACAACAACGCGGTCGCGCTGCGCGAATACCTGCTGCATTGAGCAACCTGCTACGCTGCACGCCCCAGCCCGCACAATGGCGTGCCATCGACGCCGGGACCACCCTGTATGCGCATTCCCCGCAAGCTCATCCTGACCGGGTCCCTGGCCGTCTTCGCCGCGGCCGTGGCCCTTGCGCGCGGCCACGACAATCGCGGCCCGAGCGCGGCCGGGCAATTCGACTACTGGCTGATGTCGCTGTCGTGGTCGCCGAGTTACTGCCTGACCCATCCGGACGACGAGCGCCAGTGCAGCCACAAGGGTTACGGTTTCGTCTTGCATGGGCTGTGGCCGCAGGCGATCCGGGGTTATGGACCGCAGCATTGCGCGACGTCGATGCACCCCGACGACGCCACCATCCAGCGCGCGCTCGCCTTCATGCCGAGCCGGCATCTGATCGAGCACGAATGGGAGACTCACGGCGCCTGTTCCGGGCTGGATCCGGCCGGCTATTTCGATACCGCTGACCACGCCTTCGCCAGCGTGAAGATCCCGGTACCCTTGACCACGCCGCGCATTCCGGCATCAATGAGCGCGACGCAGATCGTACACGCATTCGCCGTGAGCAATCCGGGTTTGGGCGCCAACATGCTCAGCGTCGTCTGCCACGACGGCGGCACGCTGACCGAGGTGCGCGTGTGCCTGAACCGCGACACGCTCGCACCGCAGGCTTGCGGCGGGCGCGCGCACAACAGCTGCCGCAGCGGGCCGCTTCGGATTCCCGCTTCGCGCTGAATTCAATCCGAATACTCCGGGGAGGGACCTACGTGAAATACCTGCGCATGCTGGGCAAGTTCGTGGTGGCCGTGGCCGTGCTGGCCGCGCTGGGAATGGGCTTCGTCTACTGGCGCAGCAACAACCAGCTCGCACAACACGTCCAGGTCAATGAACCGGCGTTGACGATTCCGACCGACGCGGCCGCCATCGCCCGTGGCGAACACCTCGCCGTCACGCGTGGCTGCACGGATTGCCACGGCAAGGATTTCGGCGGCAATATCCTGGTCGAATCGTTTCCGGTCGGACGCATCGCCGGTCCGAACCTGACGCGCGGCCAGGGCGGCATCGGCGCGGCGGATCCGATCCGGCTCGAGCGCGCGATCCGCCACGGCATCGGCACCGACGGACACCTGCTGATCTACATGCCCGCGACCGATTTCGCCGGCCTGAGCGATGCGGATACCGGCGACCTCATGGCCTACATCGCCACGCGCCCGCCGGTCGACCGCCGCGTGCCGCCACCGCTGGCCGGACCGCTGATCCGCGTGCTGTTCCTGCTCGGCAAGGCGCCGCTTGCCTTCGGCCTGCACGTCGATCCGCATGCCGCACACATCGCCAGCATGGAACCCGCGCCGACCGTCGAATACGGACGCTATCTCGCCCAGGGCTGCACCGGCTGCCATCGCCCCGACTTCACCGGCGGCCACGTGCCGGGCACGCCGCCATCGTTCGCGGATGCCGCCAACATCACGACCGACCCGGTGAAGGGTATCGGCAAGTGGACCAAATCCGACTTCTACACCGTGTTGCGCGATGGCAAGCGCCCGGACGGCAAACCCGTCGATGCCTTCATGCCGTGGCGCACGCTCGGCACGATGAGCGACACCGAGCTCGACGCGCTGTGGGCCTACCTGCGCACGGTGCCGCCCGGCAAGGGCTGATTCAGCAGCACGTCGCGTCGTGGTGCGAGTGCCTGTCGCTCGCCGCGACGCCTGCGGTGAGCCCCTGCTTCTGCGCGGCGCAATGGTCGGCCAATACCCTGGCCACGCACATGCTCACGCGTTTGCCGGTCGGGATGTGCAGGAATTCGTTCGGCCCGTGCGCGTTCGAGTGCGGTCCGAGCACGCCGGTGATGAGGAACTGCGCGCCGGGGAATTTTTCGCCGAGCATGCCCATGAACGGGATGCTGCCGCCTTCGCCGTTGTAGGCCGCCGGCGAACCGAAGAATTCGCGCGAAGCGGCATCCACCGAGGATTCCAGCCACGATGCCAAGGCCGGCGAATCCCATCCGGACGAGGCCTTCTCGACCGCGAACTCGACCTTGCAGCCGTACGGCGGATCGGCTTCGAGCAGGCGCTTGACGAACGTGCCCGCGACATCGCCGTCCAGCGTTGGCGGCAGGCGCAGGGAAAGTTTCACCGCCGTGAACGGGCGCAGCACGTTGCCGGCCGAATCCAGCGGTGGCAGGCCGGCGATGCCGGTCACCGACAGGGCCGGACGCCAGGTGCGGTTGAGCACGAGTTCGACCGGGTCGGATGCGACGGGATGCATGCCGGCCACGAACGGAAACTTGGAATACACCTCATCGCCCAGCACCTGCGCGGTGCGCCGCGCCTGTTCGATGCGCTGCGGCGGGATGTCGACATACAGTTCCTGTGGCGCGATCTTGCCGGTTGTCGAGTCCTCGAGCCGCGACAGGATGTCGCGCAGGATGCGGAAACTCGACGGCACGACGCCCGAGGCGTCGCCCGAATGCACGCCCTCCTCCAGCACGTTTACCGTCAGGTTGCCGCCGGACAAGCCGCGCAACGAGGTCGTGAGCCACAACTGGTCGTAGTTGCCGCAGCCCGAATCCAGGCACACGACGAGCGAAGGCTTGCCGATGCGCGTGGCGAGATGATCGACGTAAAACGGCAGGTCGTAGCTGCCCGATTCCTCGCAGGCCTCGATCAGGACCACGCAACGTGCATGCGGCGTGCCCTGCGCCTGCAGCGCGCCGATCGCGGCGAGCGAACCGAAGATCGCATAGCCGTCGTCGGCACCGCCGCGCCCGTACAGGCGGTCGCCTTCGATGACCGGCACCCACGGGCCCTTGCCATCGGCCCAACCGGTCATTTCCGGCTGCTTGTCCAGGTGCCCGTATAAAAGCACGCAGTCGTCGCCCCCCGTCGCCCCGCCGAACGCCGGGACGTCGATGAAAATCA
>JAFEFP010000040.1 GCA_018240545.1 Pseudomonadota bacterium
AACCGCGCGCGGCTTCGCGTATACTGCGCGCCCTGCCAGGCGGCGCCCGTTCGTGGTGCCGGCACACGAGCCGGTGTGGCGGAATTGGTAGACGCGCCAGACTCAAAATCTGGTTACCGCAAGGTAGTGTGGGTTCGATTCCCTCCACCGGCACCAGTCCGCGCGTTGCGGCAAGCGGAAAATCCGGGCGCGCCTGCGCGCGATTCAAACCGTTGCCAGAAAGGTGCCGATGGCCGCGCCGAAGCGCGGAATGTCGACCAGGAACGCGTCGTGGCCTTGCGGCGAATCCAGCGGCACGAAATCCACGCGCGCGCCGCCGGCACGCAGGCCGGTGGCGATTTCCTGCTGTTGCGACAGCGGAAACAGGATGTCGGTGGACACGCCGATCACGAGCGCCTGTTCGACCTGGATATTGGCCAGAGTCGCCGCCGCGTCGCCGTGGCGCGCGCCGGGCCCCGCGCATTCGGCGACATCGAACCAGTCGCTGGCGCGCGACAGGTACAGGTAACAATTCGGATCGAAACTGCGCACGAAGCGCCGCGCGTGACCGGCAAGATACGACTCGACCTGGAATTCCACGCCGAAGGGATCGTCGTCCGGGCGCGCTTCGGCATCGAGGCGTATGCGTGCGAAGCGGCCTTCCCATTCCATCGCCGAGCGATAGGTGATGACGCCGAGCTTGCGCGCGATCGACATGCCGGTTTCCGGATAGTGCGAGTCGTCGTAGTCGCCATTGTTCCAGTGCGGGTCGAGCCGGATCGCCTCGCGCTGCAGGGAGCGGATCGCGATGGCGAACGGCTGCGCCTGCGGCGCGGTGGAAATGCTGATGTGCGTGCGCGCGCTGCCGGGATGCTGGACGAGGTAGCCGAGCGCGCACATGCCGCCCATGGAGTTGCCGAGCAGGCAGGCCAGGCGCTCGATGCCGAGGCTGCGCACCAGCGCATGCGCGGCGTTGGCGGCATCGTCCAGCGTGAGTTCGGGAAACCCGAGCCGATAGGGTTTGCCGGTTGCCGGATCGATCGAAGCCGGACCGGTCGAACCCTTGCAGCTGCCGAGGGTGTTGACGCAGATCACGAACCAGCGGTTCGTGTCGATGGGTTTGCCCGGACCGAGCATGTCTTCCCACCAGCCGGGCGTGGGATCGGCCGAATTTGAGGCCGCATGCGCGCTCGGCGACAGGCCGGTGAGAATGACGATGGCGTTGTCGCGCGCCGGATCGAGCGTGCCCCAGGTTTCGTAGGCGAGGCGCGCGCCGACGAGCGCGCCACCGCGCTTCATCTCAAATGGCGAGGGCAGGTCGAAGTATTGGCGGGCGTCGGGCATCGAAGCTTTGGAAATTGAGGTGTCATTCCGGCAGGGACTGCCGGAATCCAGAACACAGGGACGTGGCGCACGTTTCAAATATGCCATCCATGGAGCCTGGATCCCGGCATTCCATGCCGGGATGACGAGCAAAAGCTAAATTATCACGGAACGATCTGATTTATCGTCAGCCTGATCGGTTCCGTCGTGGTGACGTCGACGGGTTTCGATAGCACTTCCAGATCGCCGCTCTGCGGCATCGCGTTGCCGGATTTGGACACGCGCGCGCCGATCACGACCTGCGGGAACTGCGACAGTTTCATGCTCGGGAGCATGCCCATGCCATCGGTCAGGGTGACGGCGATCGGCAACTTGTCGGCTGCCATGCGCTGGATCGCCAGCGGCATCGGCGGCCCGCTCGCGGCCTTGGCGTAGACGAACAGCACGTCGCCGGGCGCGAGCCTGTCCTTGAGCTTCGGATCCAGCGCGACTTCGACATGCAATTGCGGTCCACTCTCGGAAGCCGGCGCCGACTCGGTTTCTTGCGCCGTCGTGCCGGCTGCTTGCGCTTGCTCGCTCGGCATTGGCTTGCCATCGCGTTCGGCTTCGGCGCGCGCGATCTGCTGCTGCACGGATGGGATGATGTCCGAGTCCTTGGGCAACACGCCCAGCAGACGTTTCCACGCGGCAATGGCATTGTCGTAATTCCTGCCCTGGTATTCGCTGATGCCGAGCAACCACAGGCCGCGCTGGTTGTCCGGCGCGGACTTCAACGCGGCATCGAGGATCTGGCGCGGTTCGCCGTCGATGCGGCGCGTCGGACTCGACAGCGCCAGCGCCTCGGCATAGGCGACAGCGACGTCGGGATCGCCCTTGGCAAGGTCGTAGGCATGCTTGAGCGCATCGCGGGCTTCGGCGAAGCGTTGCGTGGCCTCGTAGGCGCGGCCGAGCAGGGCCCAGCCTTCGGCGTCCTCGGGATTCTGCTTGAGCTTGTCGGCGAGCTTGGCGATGGCCTGTTGCATGTCCGCGCCGTGATCGGCGGGTGCCTGCGCTTGCGTCAACGCGCCGGATCCGAGCGCGGCGGGCGTGCCGACGAGTCGATACAGCACGATGGCCGCGAGCGGAAGCAAGAGCGCGATCGCAATCGCGATGGGGTAGCCGTGCGCTGGCGCCGCAGGAACATCAAGTGCGCCGAGCAGGCGCTCGCCGAGTTCGGCGCGCTTGGCGGCATATTCGTCGTCGCTGAGGATTCCGCCCTTGTGCGATTCATCGAGCAAGGCCAGAAGACGGCGCGCGTCGTTCGGGGAGGCGTCCGTCGTGCGGCCGCGCAACAGGGGAATCAGCACGAAAGCCAGCGCCGCGGCCAGCATCAGCGCGGCGAGCAGGATGAAAGCGGCCATTACCAGTCTTCCTCAGGATCAATGGGGTCAGACTCGATTGATCCAGAATTGTGGTTTGCCGTTTCATTGGCATTGATCAATCGAGTCTGACCCCATTGATCTTGGCGCTTGCGCAGGATGCGCACGACGATGAAGGCGCCCAGCGCAAGAAACGCGAACGGCCCGAACCACAGCAGCCAGGTGCCGGCCTGCAGCGGCGGATCGTAGAGCACGAAGATGTTGTAGCGCGAAACCAGGTATTGCTTGATCTCGTCGTCCGTCTTGCCGGCCTGCATCATCTGGAACACCTGGCGGCGCAGGTCCTTGGCCAGGTCCGCCTCGGAGTCGGCGAGGTCCTGGTTCTGGCACACGAGGCAGCGCAATTGGCGCGTCAGGTTCTGGAAGCGCACTTCCTCGGCGCGATCGGTGAACGGCAGCGGGTCGATCGCGAACGCGGCATGGAGGCCGGCGATGAGCAGGATGAAAACAAGGAGCGCGCGCTTCATGGCTGCACCTTGCCGAGCTGGGCGATGGCCGGTTTGAGCTCGCGCTCGATGTTTTCCGGCGTCAGGTTGCCGATGTGCTTGTAGCGGACGACGCCTTGCGCGTCGACGAGAAAGGTTTCCGGTGCGCCATACACGCCGAAATCGATGCCGGCCTTGCCGTCGGCATCGACGAGGATGGTGTCGTAGGGATTGCCGAACTGCGCCAGCCAGCGCTTGGCAGTGTCCGGGTCGTCCTTCCAGTCCATGCCGATCAGGCGCACGCCGAATTTCTTCGCATGGGCCATCAGCACCGGATGCTCGTCCTGGCAGGTCACGCACCAGCTGCCGAACACGTTGAGCAGGTATGGCTGGCCCAGCAGGTCCTGGCGGCTGACGGTTTTTGTGGAATCGTACAGAAGTGGCAGCGTGAATTCCGGCGCCGGCTTGTCGATCAGCGGGCTGGGGACCCAGTTCATGTCGTGCGTGCGGTTCCAGCGCAAGCCGAAAATGAGCAGGGCGACGACCAGCACGAAGCCGATGAACGGCAGCAGGCGGCTCATGCGGTTGCGGTCGCGGCAGCCGGCACCGCTTCATCCCGCGCGCTGCGCCTGGCCCGGAAGCGGCGATCGGCCGACGCGGTCAGGCCGCCGACCAGCATGAACAAGCCGCCGAACCAGATCCAGCGCACGAAGGGCTTGACGTAGATGCGCACGCCCCAGGCCGTGTCGCCGAGCGGTTCGCCGAGCGCCACGTAGAGGTCGCGAAACACGCCGCCGTCGATGTCGGACTTGGATTGCATCTGCTGTCCGGAGTACTGGCGTTTTTCGGGATGCAGGGTCGTGACCAGACGATCGCCGCTGCGCACCTCGACGGTGCCCTGGTCGGCAAGGTAATTCGGGCCCTGCACGCGTTGTACGCCGACGAAGCGGAAATCCAGGCCGCCGACTTGTTGGGTCTGGTTCGGGGTGAAGCTCAGGTCGCTTTCCACGCTGGTTGCCTGCGTGATCAGCACGCCGGCCAGGAACACGGCGAGGCCGAAGTGGGCGAGGATCATGCCCAGCATCTCCGGTGTGTAGCGCCGGCCCGCCGGTACTTCGCGCCAGCGCTTGAGCGCATACAGCGCGATGCCGGCACCGACCCAGAAAGCGGCTGCGACGCCGATGAATGCGTGCCACGAGGCGGCGTGCCTGAAAACAAGCTTCGCGACAACCGCGGCGACCAGCGCAAGAACCAGGGCCGGGCGCAGCGCGCGCCAGGTCGAGCTCCAGTCCGCGCTGGCCCAGCGGAAGAATGGCCCGAACGGAATCAGCAGCACGACAGGCAGCATCAGCAGCGGAAACACGAAACCGAAGTACGGCGGCCCGACCGAGACGCGACCGATGCCCAGCATGTCGCCGATGATCGGATACAGCGTACCCAGCAGCACCATCGCTGCGGCACACACGAACATCAGGTTGTTGACCAGCAGCAGGGTTTCGCGCGAGAGCAACGCGAACGGCTTGCCGCCGGCGACCTTGGGTGCGCGCACCGCATACAGCAGCAGCGAACCGCCGACCACGATGCCGAGGAAGACGAGGATGAAGATGCCGCGGCGCGGATCGGAAGCGAACGCATGGACGCTGGTGAGCACGCCCGAGCGCACGAGGAAGGTGCCGAGCAGGGACAGCGAAAACGCGAAGATCGACAGCAGGATGGTCCAGGCGCGGAACGAGCCGCGTTTTTCCGTCACTGCCTGCGAATGGATCAGCGCGGTGCCGACCAGCCAGGGCATGAACGAGGCGTTTTCGACCGGATCCCAGAACCACCAGCCGCCCCAGCCGAGCACATAGTAGGCCCACCATGAACCGAGCGTGATGCCGAGCGTGAGGAAGGCCCAGGCGACATTCGTCCACGGGCGCGCCCAGCGCACCCAGGCGACGTCGAGCTGGCCGCCGAGCAGCGCCGCGATCGCGAAGGCGAACGCGACGGAAAATCCGACATAGCCGGTGTACAGCATCGGCGGGTGCATGATCAGCCCCGGGTCCTGCAGGATCGGATTCAGGTCATTGCCATCGGGCAGCGCAGGCAGATGGCGCAGGAACGGATTCGAGGTGAGGATGGTGAACAGCAAGAAGCCACAACTGATGAAACCGAGCACGCCGAGCACGCGTGCCATCAGCGCGCCAGGCAGGTGGCGGCTGAACGCGGCGACCGCGACCGTCCAGACGTTGAGAATCAAAATCCATAGCAGCAACGAGCCCTCGTGCGCGCCCCACACCGCAGGAAAACGGTAGTACCACGGCAGCGAGAGATTGGAATTCTGCGCAACGTAGGCGACCGAAAAGTCCTGGGTGAGAAAAGCCCAGGTGAGGATCCCGAACGCGAGCGCGACGAACACGGCCTGTCCGGCCACGGCCGGGCGGGCCAGCCCGATGAGTGCCGTGTTGCCGCGCCACGCACCGTAAATCGGCAACGCGCATTGCGCGAAGGCAAGCAACAGGGCGAGGATGAGGGCGAATTGACCGAGTTCGGGAAGCATGCGGAAACAAGCGCAAAGCGCTACCGGCTTGCGGAGCAAGCCGATAGGTTACGCGAGACCGGGGCGGATTGCGAAGCGCGCGCTCAGGCTTTCTTGGCGTAGCCGGCACACCAGCCGTCGCGATGCACGGACTTGCCCGGGAACAACTGGCACGGGCCCCATTGGTCGGTCGCGCCGCCCTGGAAGAAATTGCAGTTGTGGCAGGCTTCGCCGGCTTTCCACGTGGGCGCGGCGGCCTTGTCGACCTTGGTCGCGTCATCGTTGTAGTGCAGCGCCTGTGCGGTCGGATCCGCCGCTGTCAGGTGCGGCAAGTCCGCGGCGCGGGCCTGACGCGGCAGGGCGCTGGCGACGGCGGCGGCGCCGATCGCGCTGCCGGCGATGGCGAAGAAGCGGCGACGACTGGTGTTGGTGGAATCGGTATCGTGGGACATGGTCGATCTCCAGTGATTGGGCCGAGCGCGATTATAGGCCCGTGTACCGCTGCGTGCGCAATACACCGTTGACCGGGATCAGTCCGACGCGCGTGCCTTCTTCGCCGCCTCGGCCTTCCTGATGGCGTCGGCGACTTCCTTGGGCATGTAGGTTTCGTCGTGCTTGGCGAGCACTTCGCGCGCGGCGAAATGCCCATCCTGCATCCGGCCGGTGGCGATGATGCTCTGGCCTTCGCGGAACAGGTCCGGCAGCACGCCGGTATACTGCACCGGCATGTCGTGGAAACGGTCCGTGACGACGAAATCGACGGTCAGCGACCCCGGCGCGCGCTGGATGGAATGCTCGAGCACCACGCCGCCCAGGCGGAAACTGGAACCGTCCGGTGCCTTGCCGGCGAGTACCTCGCTGGGCGAGAACAGGTAGCTCATGTTGCGACTGAGCGCGAGTGCGGTCAGCGCCGCTGCCACGGCCACGGCAAGCAGAATCAGGCTGACCGCGATCAGGCGGCGTTTGCGGGTCGGGGTCATGTGGGTTTTCTCGAAGCGGCGCGGCGCTGCCGGCTGTCGATCTCGCGCAGGACGCGACGGCGGGCAAACAGCGGCGTGAGGGCGTCGGCGATGAGGACGATGGCAAACACCGCGTAGGCCGGCCACACGTAGGCCGCATAACCGTGCATGGCGAAGAAATCAGCCATGGCCGGTCTCCGGGGAGGGCAGCAGCGCGCGCACCCAATCCTTGCCGGATTCGAGTTCGAGCAGGGCCACGCGCGTGCGCGCCAGCAGGCTGGCGAAAAAGTATACGTGGGTGGCGAACGCGAGCGTGAGCAGCGGCCAGAGCATGCTCGGCGCGATCTTCGACGGACCGAGCAGGCTTACCGTTTGCGCCTGGTGCAGCGTGTTCCACCAGATCACCGAGTAATGCACGATCGGCAGGTTGACGATGCCGACGAGGGCGAGGAACGCCGCGGCACGCGCGGCCTGGCGGCGATCCTCGATCGCGTGGTAGAGCCCGATCACGCCGAAGTACAGGAACAGCAACACGAGTTCTGACGTCAGGCGCGCGTCCCAGGTCCACCACGTGCCCCAGGTCGGCTTGCCCCACAGCGAGCCGGTGACGAGGGTGATGAACGTGAATGCGGCGCCGATCGGTGCGCTCGCCATGGCCAGGGTTTCCGACAACTTGATGCGCCAGACCAGCGCGACAAAACCGTTCGCGGCCATGAACAGGTAGGCGAACAGGCTCATCCATGCGCACGGCACGTGCACGTACAGGATGCGGAAGGAGTCGCCTTGCTGGTAGTCCGCCGGTGCGGTGAACAGCGCACCGTAAAAACCTGCGCAACCGGAAATCAGCGCGAGCGCATACAGCCACGGCAGCCAGCGCCCGGCGAAGCGATAGAAATACGGTGGCGAGCCGAGTTTGTGGAACCAGAGCAGGAGTGGATTCATCGCAGATTCGTCATTACCGGCAGGAAATGCCGGAATCCAGTTGCCAAGGAGGGCGGATACTTCAAAGGCACACGCATCGCATTTAAATGGCATCCATGCAGTCTGGATCCCGGCAATCCATGCCGGGATGACGTTGCCGATCAGGTCAACGAAATTTTCAACGCCGCGGCGGCCGCCAGCGGCGCCAGGACCAACGACAACACCAGCCACGCGGCCAGCCAAAGCAGCGGCGCGGAGTAGGCGAGCCCGTCCTGCGCGGCATTGCAAGCCCCGGCGCCAAAGATCAAGGCGGGCACGATCAGCGGCAGCACCAGCAAGGTCAACAGCATACCAGAGCGGCGCATGCCGACCGTGAGAGCGACGCAGACCGCGCCGATCAGGCTCAGCAGCGGCGTGGCAAGCGCGAGAGCGACCAACAGCACCGGCAACATGTTTGGCGGCAGCGACAGCAACTGCGCTAGCAACGGCGCGATGAGGATCAGCGGCAGCGCGGTCGTCAGCCAGTGCACGAAAACCTTGCAACCGAGCAACAGCGACAAGGGATGCGGACTGAGCACCAGTTGTTCCAGCGAACCGTCTTCCAGATCGCTGCGGAACAGTGCATCCAGCGAAAGCAGCATGGCGAGCAGCACGGCGACGAAAATGGTGCCGGCGGCGATACGCGCGAGCACAGCAGTCTCCGGCCCCAGCGCGAACGGGAACAGTGCCACCACGATGACCGCGAACAGCATCGGGTTCAGCGCGTCGCCGCGACGGCGCCAGAGCAGCAGCAGGTCACGGCGCAGCAACGCGAGACAGGCGGACGTCGTCGTGCCGGACTTCATGCCGCCGGCCTCAACGCGATGCGGCGTGGCATGCCCGAGGTGAAGGCGTAAGCGCCGTGTGAAGTGATCAGGGCCGCGCCACCACGATGCGCATGATTGTCGAGCAGGCGATTGACGAGTTCGATGCCTTCGCGATCCAGGTTCGCATACGGCTCGTCGAGCAGCCACAAAGCCGCCGGTACGAGCAGCAGGCGCGCCAGCGCGACGCGCTTGCGTTGTCCCGCCGAGAGCGTGCGCAGGGGCACGTCCCCGTAACCTTCCAGGCCCACGCTGGCGAGGGCCAGCCGTGGCGTGATGCCCGGTCGAATGCCGCCCATGCCGGTGGCGAAGCGCAGGTTTTCCAGTGCCGACAATTCGAGCTTGAGTCCGGGCAGGTGTCCCAGCAAGGCGACCTGGTGCGAGAGTTTCGCGAGCGTCAGCGGTACGCCGTGCAGCAATACATTTCCGGAGCTCGGCTCCAGCAGGCCCGACAGCACCTTGAGCAAGGTCGTCTTGCCCGAACCGTTGTCGCCTTCGATGAGCACGACGTCGCCCGGACGAAGTTCGAAGTCCAGCGGACCGAAGATCGCCTCGTCGTTGCGCGCAAAGCACAGGGATTGCGCCTGCAACAGCGGCAAGGATTCGGTTTCGGAGTGAGGCATAGGCCGCGCATCGTAACCGCATGTGGCAGAGTAGACTAGCGCCAGGCCGCCGTGGAGTCCGACATGCTCGTTCGCTTCGCCCTGTTTGCCGCATGCTTCCCGCTGGCCGCCGCGGCGGCGCCGGCCGTCGACGCGCGCCACGTCTATCTGGTGCGACTGCAAGGCGAGTCGCTGGTCGAGCAGGTGCATGGGCGCGTCGCGGCACAAAGCCTGGCCGCCGTCGAAGGCGGTGAAAAGCCCGCGATGCGCCGGGAACTGCGTTCGGCGCTGGCGCAGGATTACCTGCAAGAACTCGATGCCGCACGCTCACGCGTGCTCGAGGCGGGCAGCGCGGAACTCGGCCGCACGCTGACTCCGCGCACGGTCTTCCGTTATGCCGGCAACGGCATGGCGCTGACGCTGAGCGACGCCGAAGCGGCCCATCTGGCGACAGTACCGGGCGTACTTGGCGTGCGCCGTGAGCGCATCGAGCACCTGCTCACCGATGCGGGTCCGGAATGGGTCGGTGCCGACAAGCTGTGGAACGCCCAGGTGCCGGGAATCGCCGCGACCAGGGGCGAGGGCGTGGTCATCGGCATCGTCGATACCGGCATCAGCCCGACGCATCCGTCGTTCGCCGCGACCGGGTCCGATGGCTACGTGATCCAGAATGCGCGCGGACATTTCTACGGTCTGTGCGCGACCGGCCAGGCGACCTGCAACAACAAGCTGATCGGCATCTACGATTTCACCGACGAAGGCAGCAAGGGGATCGATACCGTCGGCCATGGCACGCATGTTTCGGGCATTGCCGCCGGCAACGACATGAACAACGCGTTGCAGGGTCACACCGTGGCGCTGGCACGCTTCGTTTCGGGCGTGGCGCCGCACGCCAACCTCATCATGTACAAGGCCTGCGTTGCCAAGGATACGGCCAATCCGGACGGTGGCTGCGCGGAATCGAATCTGCTCGGCGCACTCGATCAGGCGATCGCTGACGGCGTGGACGTGATCAATTACTCGATCGGCGGCGGCGCGCAGGATGCCTACGCGCTGTTGGACCAGGGCAATTCCGACGTGGCGGCGATGTTCAACGCTCGTGTGGCGGGGATCGTCGTCGTGGCGGCGGCCGGCAACGACGGCCCCGGCCCGTCTTCGCTGGACGAGCCCGGAAACGCGCCCTGGGTGATCGGCGTGGCCAATGCCACCCACAATCGCCAGTTCGCCAATTCCATCGGCGGATTTGCCGGCGCGCCGAATGCGCCGGCAACCTTGTCCGGTGCCGGCTACACGTCCGGATATGGGCCGGCGGACATCGTCTATGCCGGCAATTACGGCAATGCGCTGTGCGGTACCGGGCCGAGCGATTATCCGCCGACCGGCAAGAGCAATCCGTTTCCGCCGGGAACCTTCCACGGCCAGATCGTGATTTGCGATCGCGGCACCTACGCGCGCGTGGAGAAGGGCTACAACGTGAAAGTCGGCGGCGCGGGCGGATACATCCTCGCCAATGCGCCATCCGACGGCGAGTCCATCGTCAGCGACGATCATTACCTGCCGGCCGTGCACCTGGGTTACGACGAAGGCGCGGCGCTCAAGGCCTGGGTCGCGACTGCGGGCAGTCATCAGGGCACGATCAGCGGCGTGAGCGCGCTGTTGCAGGCGAGTTTCGGCGACATCCTCAATTCCAGCAGTTCGCGCGGGCCGTATGGTTTCTCGGGCGGGATCTTGAAACCTGATATCACCGCACCCGGCACGAACATCCTCTCGTCGGATTATCAGTCGAACGGACTGGCGTTCATGACCGGCACGTCGATGGCCTCGCCGAATGTGGCCGGCGCAGCAGCACTACTGATCGCCGCGCATCCGGCCTGGAGTCCGGCGCAAATCGAATCGGCGCTACTGACCACGGCACTGTCCGGTAGCGTGCGTTTGCAGGACGCCGTGACCATGGCGGGTCCGCTGGATGCGGGCGCAGGTCGCGTGCAGCCCGCGCTGGCAGCATTGGCCGGTTTGTATTTGCCGCTGAGCGCCGCGGATTTCCGTGCGCAGGATCCGTCGCGCGGGGGCAATCCGGCCAATCTCAATCGCGCGGGAATCGAGAGTGAATCCTGCCTCGGCCAATGCAGCTTCGTGCGCACGGTCGCCGACATGTCCGGCGGCGGCGTGTGGACGGCCAGCGTGCAGGGCGCGACCGCGAATGCGAAGATCGCGGTGACGCCGGCGCAATTCTCGCTCGCACCGGGCGCATCGCAGGCGTTGAACATCGCCGTCGACGTGAGCGATCCGCGCCTGACCGGGACCTGGGCGAACGCGCGCATCGTCCTGCACAAGACCGGCGGCGGACAAGCTGCAACGGACACGGCGTTGACCCTGGCCGTGTATGCCTCGACGGGCGTGTCACCGGCGTTCCAGCAGTTCACTGCGAACGGGCCGACCACGAGCACCACGCTCAGTCTCGGTGGCTTGCCCGCGCTGCCGCAGGCGACGTTCGGACCGAGCACGCTGGTGCCGGCCTCGATCACCCAGATGAGTCTTGGTGTCGATCCCAAACCGGGCGACCTGTACACCACGTTTCCCGGCACCGGCAAGCAATTCGTGCTGTTTCCCATCGTCAGCCCGCCGTCGGGGTTCTCCGGCGGGCCGCCGCCGCTGCAGGGTCGCGTGTTGATCGCCGAGGTCACGGCGTCGAACGCGCCGTCTGCCATCTTGTATGCGGGTGTCGATTACAACAGCGATGGCCAGCCCGAGTTCGCCGAGCAGACATGCAGCGCGCCCGTGGTCGGCGGCAGCGCGCGCTGCGTCGTCGATCTGGGTGGCGTCGCGAAACAGACGGCGACGAATGCATGGGCGCTCGTTGACATTCCGCAGGGAACCACCGGCGCGACGTATTCGGTCACACTGAGCGGAGGTGCGCCGTCTGTCTTGGCACCTCCGGTTTCACCAGTCGGAACCTTGAGTCTTGGACAGATCATCGTCACCGGCCCGGGCCATGTTCCCGCGGGTGCCAATTTCCCGCTGCGCCTGACGGTGGGTAACGTTGCCGCACCGGTGTCGCCCAGCCGCTATTACGGCGCCGTCACGATCGATGCGACTCCCACCGGATCCAACATCGGGCAGGTCGGCTTCGTGCCGTTCGGGTTGACGCGCACCGCAGGCAACGACGACGTCGTCGATGCGCTCGAACCGAACGCGACGCGCACGCTGTCTGTGGCGCCTGGCGAAACGTTGTCGCATCAATTCATCGATGTGGCCGGGCAGTCAACCTTGCTCGTCAATACCCGCTACGTGGATGGCTCGCCGAACACGGCGCCGGTCAATTTCCGCCTGACCCGCGCGGACTTTCCGCCGCCTTTGGCATCACCCCAAATCGCCGCCGCGCCGTCCGTAGGATCAGGCGATGCGCAATGGTCGCTGGGCGGCACGACGACCGCCAACAGTACCACCGTGCCCGTGAATGCCGGGCGCTGGTACCTCGTCGCGTCGAATGCCGGCACGGGCAGCGCCGACATCAATCTGTCCGTGCAGACGAACCTGATCCAGCAAGTGGCGACACCGGTCGTCGGCGCCTACTACAACCCGCAGCGATCCGGCCACGGCATCTACATGAGCCGGACCGGCGACAGCCAGGTCGCGTACTGGTACACGTATCTGGAGGACGGCACGCCGATCTGGTACGCGGGCCTGAACACGGCGCCCGCCGCCGGTTCCGGTGCATGGATCGCACCACTCGCGCGCGTGACCTGGGACGGCTCCGCAATCAACGCCTACCAAACGGTCGGGGACCAGATCATCACGCCGATCAGCGCCACGGATTTCATCTACTCGTGGCATTTGTACGGAACCTCGGGCAGCGAACACTTCACCCTGATCGGCGCTGCCCAATGTCTACCGTTCAATGGGTCGCAAAGCGATTTCACCGGGCAATGGTACGCGCCTGCGCAATCCGGCTACGGCATGGACGTGTTCGCCCAGACCGGCTTCCAGAACGACACGTTCTACTTCTACGACAGTCTCGGCCAGCCGCATTGGGCCGATGGCAACATTGCGAGCTTCGGGCCCAGCGCGACGGTACCGCTGATGCAATACACCGGCTTTTGTCCAACCTGCGCGTATGCACCGGTTTCGACGAACGTCATCGGCAATTTGAATTTGAACTACACCGATGCGAACAAGGGCAGCTATTCGACGAACCTGAACCTGCTGCCGCCGCTGTCGGGAAGCTGGAGCATCAACCAGCCGATCGCGCGCCTGACCGGATCGCCGACGTGTCCGTGAGATGTTTGGCGTTTGCGAAAATGTGCAATTGACAACGTATAGAGACAAGCGTAGTAGTCGTGCGGCTGGGGGCGCCAATCCAAAAGGAAGGCGCCAAGATGAGTAATAAGACCAGGCTGGCCTTCAGTTTTGCGGTTTTGTTCGGGGCGAGTTGGGGGGGGGCATACGCCCAAGTCCAAACGCAGTCGCCGGTCTTCGGTGCTGTTCTCGAATACCCAACTAGTGGTTGTGGCGGAGCCGTATTGCAAGTGCCGTTGCCGGGCAAACAATTGGTGCCGCAAACTGCCGGAATACCGGTATCAGCAACATCATTTTACGGTCGAGCTGCTGCTCGCCATGCAACGTGGTTGACCTCGCTGCAATGCACGCATACCGGCATCACCCATGAATTGAAGCCTTCGACCGAGGGCATGGATACCGTTGGCATCAACAACGGCTATGTGTCGGGTAACTGGTCGGGCTATCAAATCTCCAACACCGCGCAATACACGCAATCGGGTTGGACCATACCTGCCGTCGTCAAGCCCAACCCCGGCTATTCGTCGACCGGCTACTACTCCTCAACGTGGACCGGTATCGGCGGTGGATTCAATGCCGGTTCCGGGCCATTGATCCAGGCTGGGTCGAGTCAACAGTATTATTCCACAGGCTCGGTCTATTATTTTTGGCACGAAATCGTAGGGGGGTCGACTGATACAGGCGGAGAGGTACACGCGTTTATGCCAGCTCACCCCGGTGATGCAGCAGGGAGCGCGGCGATCTGGACGCCGGATACTAAATTTGCCGGAAGAGGGCAGGTCACCTTAGGCGTCTGCGATTTCACAGCAGGTGGCCCCTGTGCCAATATTGTGATCGGCGGAGAACAACAAAACGACACCCCTACTCCAGGCAATACAACCGAATGGATTGTTGAGGCGCCATCGAGCGGCGGTGGCGTCCTACCTTTGGCGGATTTCGATTCCGTCACTTTTTCCAACGCCAGTTGGGCATCGGACTACGTCGGAGATCCGGGAACGACGTATTACACGATTGCGCAAGGGACATCACCAAGCTCGATCTCCCTCCAGCAATATATCTTCCAACTCTACCAATATGTCGCGGTTCCGGATGTTCTGAATGGCACGGGCGACGGATTCACGGATTATTACCTGCAGCCGCAGAAGGTCAATGGCAACTGATTCGGAGTCCGGCGCGATGTACGCAAAGACAACATCCCGTTTCGGGCGCGCAACGTGGCTGAAAGTTCTCGGTATCAGTGCGATCCGCTCGCTGCTCGCCAGCATAGGGCTTTTGTGTTCGGGAATGGCCGCGGTGCATGCGGCCATACCCGCATCCGAGCGTCAGGTGTTGCTGAATTTATACGCCTACACCGATGGCATCGACTGGGACCCGCAGTATCAAGGCGGATGGAATGGGCCGGCGGGCACCGAATGCACCTGGTACGGCATTACCTGCGATGCCCAAGGTGCCACGGTAATTGG
>JAFEFP010000041.1 GCA_018240545.1 Pseudomonadota bacterium
CCGGCCTGCCGCCTGGATTCTTCCCCTCATCGACCAACGTGATGTCGGACCTGGCCACGGCGATGAAGTACAACCCGCAGCTGCACGTGCTGCTGGCCGGTGGCTACTATGACCTCGCCACGCCGTACTTTGCGGCGGAGTTCGAAATGCGCCACCTGCCGATTCCGCAGAAATTGCAGGCGAACATCGAATACGCGTTCTTCCCTTCGGGGCACATGGTCTACGCGCACGAGGAGTCGCTGAAGAAACTCCACGACGTCGCGGCGGCATTCATCGGCCGCACGGACAATCTCGGCAAATGACAGCGAGCGTCAGGCACCGCCGCTGCCGGTCATGCGCCGTTGCAATTCCGCGTCCGGGAAGCCGAGCGCGGTCGTTATCTGCTTCAGGAAGCGCGCTTCGCCCGGGCGGATGCGCGCATCGGCTGCGGCCAGGCGCAGGATGCCCGAGTACAGCCGCTCGACCTCGCTCGACCCGGGCTTGAATTGGGCCAGCAGGCGCCGCGCGTCGGCATTGGCGTCGTAATCGCGGCGACATCCCGTGGCGAATGCCTCGGTGGCCACCTGGCGCGCCCGCGCGTTGAGCTTGAGCTCATCCATCAGGGTGTTCGTGAATGCGGCTTCCTCGGTCGACACTACGCCATCGGCACGCGCCATCGCACCGAGCAGGC
This sequence comes from Pseudomonadota bacterium, assembly GCA_018240545.1. Lineage (GTDB taxonomy): Bacteria > Pseudomonadota > Gammaproteobacteria > Xanthomonadales > Rhodanobacteraceae > Rudaea. The sequence goes on from JAFEFP010000041.1 coordinate 671, forward strand.
CGAAGGAAACCTGGATCAACAGCTCCTGGCGCGCGTCAAGCTTGCCGCTGAACAGTTCACCGAACGCGTTCCTGACATCGCGGAACAGATTGCCGCCTTGCGTCGCGGTACCAGTGACCGACATGACCTTCCCCTCCCCGTCGTTGTGGCCATGTTGCGCCAGAATCGGCCAAATGAAAAGGCCCGACGCGGCTTCAGTTCTGGGTTTTCACCCAGCGCTCGTACTGTGCCTTCGACACCTGGTTGGTGTGGTGCGCCAGATAGTCGAAATCGTTCAGCAGCGGCGGATAGGCGTTGGCTTCCTCGCGCGATATGCGGCCATCGTGGTTCGCGTCCAGCGCGGCGAAGGCCGGTGGCGGGCCGTAGTGATCCGGCGCGGGTTGGCCGGAAGTGAGTGTGACCCGGGTGCCGTCGGCCTGGGTAAAGTGGACGGTCTGGTCCTGGGCATACGCGCCGGCACTGGCGAGCAGGGCGGCGGTGGCAAGCAAGGTGGTCATGCGGTTCATGGCAATCTCCTGAGTCGATCGCCTGTTTGACAGGCACGATACACTTCGGCGATTGGTTCGAAGCGTACGCATGAGCAGACCGGAAAGCGGCAACGAAGTTCGACTATCCGCGCAACAGGCGCGCAACCTGCACCTGGCCGTTCAGGGCCTGCTTACGCCGCCGCGCGCCCGTGCGTCGCGCGCGCGCGTGCTCGCCGCGGTCGAGCGCATGCGCCTGCTGCAGATCGACACCATCCACGTCGTGGCGCGCAGCCCGTACCTGGCATTGTTCTCGCGGTTGGGCGCGTACGAGCCGCGCTGGCTGGACGAATTGCTGGCGCGCGGCAAGGTTTTCGAGTGTTGGGCGCACGAGGCCTGCTTTGCGCCGATGGCGGATTTTGCCCTGCATCGGCATCCCTCGCCGATCCGCAGCGGGCATTGGGCGCACAAGCACGCGGCGACCGCACGGCGCGAACATCGCCACGAGATCGAGGAATTGATCGCCCACATCCGCGTGAACGGCGCGGCGAAATCCGCGGACTTCGAACGCGCGGGCAAGGGCGGCGGCTGGTGGAACCGTTCGCCGGAAAAGCGCTGGCTGGAAACCGCGTTCGCGCAAGGCGATTTGATGATCGCGCGGCGCGAGAACTTCCAGCGCGTCTACGACCTGGCCGAGCGCGTGCTGGAAAATGCCGCGGTCGCGATCGCGGCGCCGCGCTTGCCGGAGGCCGATATCCGCCGCGAGTTCGTGCTCGGTGCGGTGCGCGCGCTGGGGATCGCGCAGGCGCGCTGGATTGCCGACTACTTTCGCGTGAAGGCATGCAAGGATGCCGATTTGCAACCGCACGTGGACAGCGGCGAGTTGATCCGCATCGAAGTGCGGGGCTGGAAGCATCCGGCCTATGTGCAGCGCGACAACGCCGCACTGCTCGCGCGCGCGCGCCGTTCGGCCCTGCTCGCCACGCATACGACGCTGCTGTCGCCGTTCGATCCGGTGGTCTGGGATCGCGAACGCGCCAGCACGATGTTCGGATTCGACTACCGCATCGAGTGCTACACGCCCGCGCCCAGGCGCCGCTACGGCTATTTCGTGCTGCCGATCCTGCACCGCGGCAGGTTGATCGGCCGGCTGGACGCCAAGGCGCATCGCGCCGACGGGATGTTCGAGGTCAAGTCCCTGCATCTGGAAGCGGGCATCACGCCCGATGCGGCGCTTACCGCCGATGTCGCTCAGGCGGTAGGCGACTGCGCGGCGTGGCATGGCACGCCGCGCGTGAATGTACGCCAATCAGATCCGGCAGCGTTCGCCAAGGCGTTGCGCAAGGCGCTGCCGGCGAGGAATGGTTCGGCATAGCCATCTTGTGGCATCGCACGGTGGGGAACACGCTATTCGGCGAGGCTGCGCGCTTCGGCCGTGCCCAGCACTTCGGGCGTGGCCGGGGCGGACGGCTTGCGGCTGAGCAGCGGATGCAGCAGGACCGTGGCCAGCACGATGACCACGCCGAAGTAGAACAGCGGATCGAGCTGGCGTTGTTCGCCCAGGAGCACGATCGCCAGCACGATGGCGTACACCGGTTCGAGGTTGGTCGCGATCTGCATCGCGAACGCGCTGACATGGCGCAGCGCATGCAATGCCAACGCGAACGGCAACAAGGTGCAGGCCATGGCGAGGACCAAGAGCAGCGTGCCATCATGTGCGCTCGGCCAGACGAATGGCGATTCGGCCCCGGGCACGAACGCGGCGAGGGTCAGGAACGCAACGCCGCTGCCCAGCTCGATGCCGGTCACCGCGAGCGGATCGGCGCGTCCGGCCATGCGCTTGTTGCAGGCGCTGAAAATCGCCACCAGGAGCGCCGACAGCACGCCGACCGCAAGGCCCAGGCGCATGCCGTGCGGAATGCCGCCGACCACGAGCGCGACGCCGGGCACCACGCCGATGCCAAACAGCAATTCGCGCGGATCGAAGCGCCGCCGCGCCACCCAGGGCTCGACCACGGCGAGGAACACCGGCGCGATCGCGATGCAGGTCGCCGCGACCGAGGCGTTGGCAAGCTTGATCGCGGCGTAGAACGTGAGCCAGTGCAGGGACACCAGCACGCCGATGCCGGCATAGGCGGCGCGATGGCGCGCCGACATCGCGCGCAGGCCGCGCCACGCGCGCGGCACGGCGGCGAGCGCCAGCACCACCAGCAGCATGCGCCACCACACCAGCGGCAGCGCAGGCAGGGTGATCAGTTTGCCCAGGATTGCGGTGAAGCCCCACAGCACCACGCAGAAGTGCACCTGCAGTTGCGCCTTGGCGGTGGGGGTCAGTGGCATGGCGTTCTCGCGTGAATGGCGAGCGCCATCTTCTCAAGTTTCGGTGGCCGCGAGAATCAAGACCGAATTCGGCCCGAAGCAAGTTCGGGCCGGCTTTCGCTGCGCTGGCGCGCAGCGTTGGCACATCCTGCGCCAAATGGGTGTCGGCGAAACTCACGCAAAGGTGGTGGAGCGGAGGAGGATCGAACTCCCGACCTTCGCATTGCGAACGCGACGCTCTCCCAGCTGAGCTACCGCCCCACTCTTTGCGAAACATTGGGCCTCCATGCCGCAAATTTCGCGTCGCTCGGCCCGAAGCAAGTTCGGGCCGGCTCCCGCCGCGCTTGCGCGCGGCGCCGGTGCATCCTGCACCAGCTATCCGGCATCAAGTCCCGGCGGGGCGCGCATCATACCGTGCCGGGCGCGCCGGATTCAAGAAAATCGCGCAGGGCGGGGTAGTCACTGGCCAGCGGCAGCGCGGCGCCGGGTCGCGCCAGCAGGTCGGCCAGCGCGGCCGGTACGGGGACCTTGGTGTCGATCAAGGGCTCGATGATGCGGTCGAATTTCGCCGGGTGCGCGGTCGCGACGGCGGCCCAGTCGCCATCGGCACCTTCGCCGCGCAGGGTTTCGAGCAGGCGGATCGCGGTGACGGTGTGCGGGCAAGATATCTCGCCGTGCGAGCGAAAGCGTGAGCCGATCGTCTGCGCGATGGCTGCATCGTCGATCGCCGCGACGCGGAATTCCCGGCGCAATTCGGCAGCGTCGGGATACAGCCAGCGCAAGCGCTCGAAATTGCTCGGCGCACCCACGTCCATCGCGTTCGCGAGCGTGGCGATGCTCGCGCGCGGTGTGTAGGCGGCGCCGGCGAAAAATTCGTGCAGGGTTTGGTTGGCATTGGTCGCTAGGGCGATCTGCCCGATCGGCAGGCCGCAGGCGCGCGTGAGTACGCAGGCGAACCCATTGCCGAGGTTGCCGGTCGGCACGACGAAATGCAGCGGCTGCTGCGTGCCGCGCCAATGCGCCAGCGCGGCTTGCGCGTAGTAGGCCATCTGCGGCAGCAGGCGCCCGAGGCTGATGCTGTTGGCCGACGACAACGGCACGCGTTCGCGCAGTTCGGCATCGGCGAACGCCTGCTTGACCAGTTGCTGGCAATCGTCGAAGGAGCCGGCCACGCGCAGCGCCGACACATTGCCGCCGAAGCAGCCCAGTTGATGCGCCTGGCGCGGCGAAACGCGCCCGTCGGGATACAGGATGACGACGCGGAAGCCCGCGATGCCCGCGAACGCGGCGCCGACCGCCGCGCCGGTGTCGCCCGACGTGGCGACGAGGATCGTCAGGGCCTTGTCCGAATCGCGCGGCAGGCGGCGCATGCACGCGGCGAGAAAGCGCGCGCCGAAGTCCTTGAACGCGGCGGTCGGGCCGTGGAACAGGTCCAGCACGAAATCCCGGGGCGTTGCCAGCGCGCGCAGCGGCGCGTCGAACGCAAATGCTTCGCGGCAGATCGTTTCAAGTTCCGGCGCCAAGGGGTCGTCGGCGAAGAACGGTGCGAGCAGCCGCGCCGCGGTTTGCGGCAGCGTTCGGCAATGCGCAAACGCGTCCACTCCAAATCGTGGGATTTCTGCCGGCACATACAGTCCACCGTCGGGTGCCAGTCCGGCGGCGATCGTGCCGCTGAGCGTGGTGGCGGGCGCATCTCCGCGCGTGCTAATGAACTTCATGCGACGATTTCCGCGGCCGGTCCGTTGATCGGAGAAATGAACACATCGCTGTCGAATCCGGTGGCGGCGAAAGCGGCGCGCATCGCCGGTGCGGCGACGTCAGCCTGCGCCAGCGACTCGAACCAGGCGAACACGCTCGGTCCCGCGCCGGAAATGCTCGATCCCATTGCGCCCATGTCCAGGGCGGCTTGCTTGACCTGCTCGAAACCCGTGATCAACGGCGCGCGTCGAGGCTCGACCAGTACATCACGCAGCCCGGCGCGCACGAGGTCTGCGTCGCCGCGTTCGCAGCCGAGGACGAATTGCGCCAGGTGCGCGCTCTGCGCGACGAAATCATGCAGGGCATGGGCACCGGCGAGCACGGCGCGCGCGCGACGCGTTTCAAGCGTCGCGTGCGGATGCACCAGCACGCAATGCCAGGCGTCGGGCACGGCAATGCGCCACAAGCGAGCCACCGTTGCCAGCACCACGCCGCCCAGCAACATCGGGCCGACGTTGTCGCCGTGGCGGCCGCCACTGGCGGCTGCCTCGCCGGTCAATGCGAACGGATACAAATCCTGCCGCGGCAGCGGCGCCTCGAGCAAGGCATTCGCGGCGACCAGTGCAGCGACGGCTGAAGCGGCTGAACCGCCCATGCCGGAGCCGAACGCGATGCCCTTGTCGAGTTCGATCTCGAATCCGAACGCCAGTCGCAGTTCATCGCGCATGGCGATCAGGGCGGCGCCCGCGGTGTTGTGCTCGGCGTCGTGCGGCAAGTCCGCGGTGCTGCCGCGGATGGCGGCGATGCGTACCTGCGGCGCGTCGATGCGTCGCACCGTGGCGCGGTCGCCAGCGCCGGCAATGGAGTGTCCCAGGATATCGAAGCCGACGCCGATGTTGCCGACCGAGGCGGATGCGAAGGCGCTGGCTTGCTTCATAGCCGTGCTCCCAGGGTCGCCGCCACGCGCAGCAAGTCGGCGAAAACACCGGCAGCGGTGACTTCCGGACCGGCGCCCGGACCCTGGATCACCAGCGGGTTGTCGCAGTAGCGACGGGTGGTGAACTGCACGATGTTGTCGGTCAGGCGGATGTTGGCGAAGGCATGCGTGCGCTCGAGTTCGACCAGGCCCACGCGCGCGACGCCGTCGCGATCCAGGCGCGCGACATAGCGCAACACCTTGCCGTGTGCGTTCGCGTGCGCGAAGCGCGCGGCAATCGGCGCATCGAGCTCGCCAAGGCGCGCCATGAATTCGTCCTTGCCCGCGCCGTGCAGGCTGGACGGCACGAGATTTTCAACCACGACATCGTCGAGGGAAGTCTCGCGACCGGCTTCGCGCGCAAGGATGACGAGCTTGCGTGCGACGTCGGTGCCGGAAAGGTCGTCGCGTGGATCGGGTTCGGTGTAGCCGAGCGCATGCGCCTGCCGGATCAGCGCGGAAAACGCCTGCGTGCCGTCATAACGATTGAACAGCCATGCCAGCGTTCCGGAGAAAATACCTTCGACCGCATGCAGTTCGTCGCCGGTGTCGAGCAGGTCGCGCAGGGTCGTGATCACGGGCAGGCCTGCGCCGACCGTGGCCTCGTAGCGGAAGATCGAGTTGCCGCGCGCGCAGGCATCGCGAATCGCGCGATAGCGTGGCAGCGGCCCGGCACCGGCCTGCTTGTTGGGCGTGATCACGTGGATGCCGGCGGCGAGCCATTTCGGATAATTCTCTGCCACCGCGTCGCTGCCGCTGCAATCCAGGATCGCGGCATGCGGCAAGTGCGCGGCGCGCAGGTGTTCGACGAACAAGTCCAGGTCGCCACCGACGAAGCTGGCATCGCGATCGCGCCAGTTCGAGCCGAGATCGCGTTCGTCGGTGAGCAGGTGCTGGGTTGACAGGATCGCGCGCAGGCGCAGGTCGAGGTTCGCGTCGCGGCGCAGGCGCGACGTGGCCGCGGCGATCTGGTCGAGCAGGGCGGCGCCGACCTTGCCCGGGCCGATCAGGCCCACGCACAGCGTCTGCCGCGACAACCAGAACGCCGCATGCGCGGCGCGCAGGGCGAGGGTCGCGTCCGCTGCGGATACGGCAAGGGAAATGTTGCGCTCGTTGCCGCCCTGCGCGATGGCGCGGATATTGATGTTGACCCGCGCCAGTGCGTCGAGCAGGCGCGCGGCGACGCCGGGCGTGCCGGCCATGTGGTCGCCAACCGCGGCAAGCACGGCGATGCCGGTTTCGATCGCCACGCCGCTGATGCGCCCGGACGCCAGCTCGCGCGCGAATGCACCTTCCACAGCGGCGCGGGCAGCGTCCGCTTGCGCGGCACGCACCACGCAGGAAATCGAATGCTCGGACGAACTCTGCGCGATCATTACCACCGAAACCTGAGCCGCGCGCAGTGCGGCGAACACGCGCTCGGCGGTACCCGGCACGCCGATCATGCCGGTACCGGCCACGTTGACGAGGGCAAGGTCGCCGGCGAGCGTGATGCCCTTGACCGGACCATCGGCGTCGCCGCGCGCGTCGATGCGCGTGCCGGGATGCCCGGGCTTGAACGTGTTGCGGATGAAGATCGGCAAACCCGCTGCGATGGCCGGGGCCATGGTTTGCGGATGGATCACCTTGGCGCCGAAATAGGCGAGCTCACAGGCCTCTTCGTAACTGAGCGCGCTGAGCATGACCGCTTCGGGTTCCACGCGCGGATCGGCGCTGAGCACGCCATCGACGTCGGTCCAGATGTGCAATTGCTGCGTTTTCCACAATGCAGCAAAGATCGCCCCGGAATAGTCGCTGCCGTTGCGCCCGAGCACGGTGGCGCGGGCGTTTGCGTCGCGCGCGATGTAGCCGGTGACGATGACGCGATCCTGCACATGCCGTCGGCGCCAGGCATCGAGCAGGGCCGTGGTCGCCGCCCAATCGACTGCCGCGCCGAGTTCCTCGTGGCGCACGACGAGCACCTCGCGCGCATCGAGCAGGGCGTAGTCGGCAGACATGGCACCCAGGTGCGCATGGATCAGGTGTGCCGACCAGACCTCGCCCATGCCGCTGATCGCGTCGCGGATTTCGCCGGATGCGCCACCGAGCACGCCGATCGCATCGAGCAGGCGCGCAAGTTCGTCGAAGCCGGTCGCGAGCCAATCACGCAGCGCCGTTGGATCATCAAGCAGGCCGTCCGCGGCTTGCAGGTGGCGCTCGCGCAGGGCCTGCCATTGCGGCCGCCATTCGGTGCGCGCGGCCGCGGCTGCGGCCAGTGCGAGCAATCCATCGGTGACGCCGCGCATGGCCGAGACGACGACGACCTGCGTGCGCTCGCTGCGCTCGCGCATCAAGGTCGCGACATGGCGGATGCAGGCGGCGTCGGCGAGCGAGGAGCCGCCGAACTTGTGCGCGGCGGCGGTGATGGAATCGGTGGCAACAGGCTGAGTCATGGAACCTCCATAAAGGCTCCGCGTCGCGTCGAGTCGGGGCTTGCCGCCGCATCTCGATCGAGGTGCGGGGCCGGAAAACTGCGTCTACTCGCGCACGGCCGACCGCACCACGATGGTCGTGGTAGTGGTCATCGTCATCGTCATGGCGGTGCGCATGGCGCGAGTTGAACCGATCGGCCCCGATCGTGTCAAGCACCGGATTCCAGGCCTTGCATCAAGGCATCGTGCAAGAGCGGCTTGCGCCAGCCCTCCAGCGCCGTCGGCCAGGTGCGCTCGAGCACGAGCACCTCAAGATGCCGCCGCGGGCACAGCACGCCATCGGGCACGTTCAACGACTTGGCGATGGCAGCGACCGCCTCGCGCAGGCGCGCGACGGTGCGCCGTTGCGCGTTGTCGAGCGGAGGCGGAATCGGCGCGAAGTCCAGCGCATCGGCAGCCAACGGCGCGTGCAGGACCTCGAGCAATTCGGCGCGTTGCTCGCTGCGCAGGGCGCGCAGGCCCCTGCAGCGTTCGAACAGGTCGGCGCCATCGCGAGGCGGATGGCCGGCGAGATCGAGCATGCGCGCGTCGTCGAGGATCCACGAGCGCGGCTTGTCGAGCGCACGCGCCTTCGCCTCGCGCCAGAGCAGGATGCGCCTGAGCATGGCTTGCGCCTCGCGCGGCCAGTCCGCCGCGCGCGGAAACGCACGCTGCGGCTGGGTGTCGGGCACGGACCGACAAACCTTGTCCACCAGGCGGCGGCAATCCTCGGCCAGCCATTGTTCCCGACCGAGTTCGGCGAGCTTGCTCACGAGCATCTCGTGGATGCGCGGCAGGTGCTCGACATCCTGCGCCGCGTAGTCCAGTTGCGTGGAACTCAATGGGCGCCGGAGCCAATCCGAACGCGTCTCGCCCTTGGGCAGGTCAATGCCGAGCAGGGCGGCGACAAGTTTCTGGTAGCTCAGGCCTGCACCGAGACCGGTCAAGGCCGCGGCGATCTGGGTGTCGAACAACGTGCCCGGACCGGAGGGGAGGATCGCGGACAACGCTTCCAGGTCCTCGCTGGCGCTGTGCATCACGCACACGTTGTTCGGGTCGGCGAGGCGCGCGGCAAGGGCCTCTTGGCCGCTCATGGCCGGCGCGTCGATGATCGCGATATGGCCGTCGATCTCCGCCTGCACCAGGGCGAGCCTGGCGTAAAACGTGTCGGTGCGCATGAATTCGGTGTCGAGGCAGGCCAGCGATGGCGCAGGCCGGTCCCGCAGCCATTGCGTCAGCGCGGTTTCCTTGGCTATCCACTCGTACACGTTTCATTCCTTTTCGATATTGCGCAACACGCGCAAGATGACCTATGGTGCGCGCATCGCCATCGCGTCCCCGTACCCCGCGCAATGCCAGGCACCGAAGTCGTCAGCAAGCAAGCCGTATATGGCGGCGCCGCCGGCATTGCGTTGCTCGCCTTTGCGCTGATCTACCGATTCTACCCCGGCGGCAGCGGCGCACCGTCCGCGCCGGTGCCAACGCCGGATGCCGAACCGGCGCCGGCCATGGCGCTGGTGCCATCCGCGCCGACCCCAGGCCAGGCATCGCCGGCGAAGGCCGCTGCGGCTGCGGCCGCCAATGCGCAAAGCCCGGCAGCTGCCGTCGCGCCGCCGCCGAAGGCCATTACCGCGTTGTTGAAGAAAGCGGGCAAGGCATTCGACGCAGGACATTTGACCGCGCCGAAGGATGCCAGCGCGCTGGCGTACTACCAGCAGGTGCTGGCCGTGGACAAGGACAGCGACGCCGCGCGCGCCGGACTGGAAAAAATCCACAAATCCCTTTTGCGGCAAGCCGGCGATGCACTCGATCGCGGCGACGAACGCGATGCCGTCGCCCTGATCGCGCAATTCGCGCAACTGCCGGAGGTCGGCGACGACCTCGCCGGCCTGCAGGCGCGCCTGCAGGCCCTGCGCCAGGTCCTCCCGCTGCTGACGCACGCCGCCGACCTGCTGCAGCAGGGGCACGCCACCGCACCGGCGGACGGCAACGCGCTGGCAGTGTACCGACAGGTGCTCAAGCTCGACTCGGGCAACAAGCTCGCCGCGCAGGGCCTGAACCAGATCCAGCAGGGATTCCTCGATCGCGCGCTGGCGGCGGCAGCGCAGGACGATTTCAGTGGCGCGGACAGGATCCTCGCCGATGCTTCCACGATCAGTCCGGGCTCGCAGGGCTTGCTCGACACCCGCTCGCGGATCGAGGGCATCCGCCGCGATCGTGCCGCCAATACCCTGGCCCAGGCCAATTCCGCACTGGACGCCGGCAATCCCGATCTCGCCGAGACGTTGGCGAAAAGGGCGCTCGCGCTGAGTCCCGATCTCGCCGGCATCGATGCCTTCAAGCTGCGCCTGCGCAATGCCCGGCTGTATGCGAGCTACAGTCCCGGCCAGGTCGTGGTCGACCAGTTCCTTGACCGCCATGGCAGCGCGCCGCCGCTCGTGGTCATTCCCACCGGTGGCTTCATGATGGGCGCTGCCCCCGGCGAAAAGGACGCGCGCGCGAACGAGGAACCGCAGCGGCTGGTCAAGATCGATACGGGCTTTGCGCTGGGCCGGGACGACGTCAGCGTCGGCGAGTTCCGCGTTTTCATCGACGATTCGGGTTACATCACGGATGCGGAGAAAGTCGGCGCCTCGAGCATCTACGACGAAAACACCGGCCGCATGATCGATCGTCACGGCATCACCTGGCGCGACGATTATCTCGGCGAGGCGGCGGCGGACGGCCTGCCGGTGATCCACGTTTCCTGGAACGACGCAACGGCCTATGTGCAATGGCTCAGCACGCGTACCGGCAAGCATTACCGCTTGCCCAGCGAGGCCGAGTTCGAATACGCGTTGCGTGCCGGTGCGGCGACGCGCTATCCCTGGGGCGACGGCAACCCGACCCGCGTGGCCGACAATTTCACCGGCGATGGCGACCGCTCGCCGCGGCTCAAGCGCAGTTGGGCCAAGGCGTTCCGGCGTTATGACGACGGCTATTGGGGCCCGGCGCCGATCGGCAAGTTTCCGCCCAATGCATTCGGTTTGATCGACATGGATGGCAACGTCTCGACCTGGGTGGCCGATTGCTGGCACGAGAACTACCTGCGCGCCCCGGCCGACAGCAGCGCGTGGATGAATCCCGGCTGCGCCGAACACGTGATCCGCGGCGGCTCATGGGGCAGCGCACCGGACCAGGTGCGCTCGGCCTACCGGCTTTCGGCGCCGTCGAACACGCGCAGCGCACGGGTGGGCATACGTGTGGCGCGGGATTTGTAAATTGCGTCATTCCGGCAGGGATTGCCGGAATCCAGACTGCATGGATGCTGCGTTGTCGAAACCTGGTGTTCTGCCGTCCGTGGCGGCTGGATCCCGGCAGTCCCTGCCGGGATGACGAGCCGAAGAAGCCCGGCCTTATAATCCACTTTTCTCCTGGCAGACCGCTTTCATGACCACTCCTACCCGCATCGATACCGCGCGCGTGATCCATCCTCCGCGCGGCCCGCAGCTCACGTGCAAGAACTGGCTGATCGAAGCCGCGTACCGCATGATCCAGCACAACCTGGATCCCGAGGTCGCGGAGAATCCGGCGGAACTGGTCGTTTACGGCGGCATCGGCCGCGCCGCGCGCAACTGGGAATGCTTCGATGCGATCCTCAATTCGCTGCGCGAGTTGAACCCCGACGAGACCCTGTTGATCCAGTCTGGAAAGCCGGTGGGCGTCTTCAAGACCCATGCGGATGCGCCGCGCGTGCTGATGGCCAATTCCAACCTCGTGCCGCATTGGGCGACGTGGGAACACTTCCACGAACTGGATCGCAAGGGCCTGATGATGTTCGGCCAGATGACAGCCGGCTCGTGGATCTACATCGGCAGTCAGGGCATCGTGCAAGGCACGTATGAAACCTTCGTCGAGATGGGTCGGCAGAGCTACGGCGGTAGCCTGAAAGGCAAGTGGATTCTGACGGCGGGGCTCGGCGGCATGGGCGGCGCGCAACCGCTGGCAGCCTCCCTCGCCGGGGCATGTTCGCTGAACATTGAATGCCAGCAATCGCGCATCGATTTTCGTTTGAAAACCAAATACGTGGATGAACAAGCTGAGAATCTGGATGATGCGCTGGCGCGCCTCGAAATGTACACCAAGGCGGGCGAAGCCAAGTCCATCGCATTGCTGGGCAACGCGGCGGAAATCCTGCCGGAGATGGTCGAACGCGGCGTCAGGCCCGACGCGGTGACGGACCAGACTTCCGCGCACGATCCGGTGAACGGTTACCTGCCGATCGGTTGGACGGTCGAGCAATGGTTCGAGCGCCGCCAGCGTGACCCGGATGGCACGCGCGATGCGGCCAAGCAGTCCATGAAGATCCATGTCGAGGCGATGCTCGCGTTCCAGAAGCAGGGCGTTCCGACCTTCGACTACGGCAACAACATCCGCCAGATGGCCTTCGACGAAGGTTGCAAAGGCGCGTTCGACTTTCCCGGTTTCGTGCCAGCGTATGTTCGTCCGCTGTTCTGTCGCGGCATTGGTCCGTTCCGCTGGGTTGCGTTGAGTGGTGATTCCGAAGACATCCTCAAGACCGATGCGAAGGTGAAGGAATTGATCCCCGATGATCCACACCTGCACCACTGGATCGACATGGCGGAAAAGCGAATCCGCTTCCAGGGTCTGCCCTCGCGCATTTGCTGGGTCGGATTGGGATTGCGCGACAAACTCGGCCTCGCGTTCAACGAGATGGTGCGCAAGGGCGAGTTGAAAGGCCCCGTCGCGATCGGACGCGATCACCTGGATTCGGGTTCCGTGGCATCGCCCAACCGTGAAACCGAATCCATGCGCGACGGCTCCGACGCCGTGTCGGACTGGCCGTTGCTCAACGCGTTGCTCAATACCGCCAGCGGCGCGACGTGGGTGAGCTTCCACCACGGCGGCGGCGTCGGCATGGGCTATTCACAACACGCCGGCGTCGTCATCGTCTGCGACGGCAGCGCCGAAGCGGACAAGCGCATTGCGCGCGTGCTGTGGAACGATCCCGGCACCGGCGTCATGCGCCACGCCGACGCCGGCTACGACATCGCGATCAAATGCGCCAAGGAAAAGGGCCTGAAGCTGCCGATGGTGTGAGAGACAGATCTATTTTCATGACGGTAAGTTGTTTTGACCCGAGCGGCCAGCGATGTGGCAACTCTTGCTGTATTCTTCGCGAGGGGCTCCGCGTGGAATGCGCAACTGGTACTGACACCTTGCAAAGCGCGTGACAATGGACAATGGACGGCGCCAATACGAGTTTGCGGGCTTTCGCGTGGATGTCGTTTCACACGAACTGCTGAGCCCGAATGGTGCGTCGGTTCCGCTCACGTCCAAGGCGCTGGACGTCTTGATCCATCTGATCGAACACCGCGAGCGGGTGGTCGAGAAAAATGAGTTGCTGGCGGCGGTCTGGACCGGACGGGTCGTCGAAGAAAACAACCTGACCCAGGCGATCTCGTCGTTGCGCAAGGCGTTCGGAGTGAGTGTCGGCGAGCGTCGCTACATCCTCACTATGCCGAATCGGGGTTATCGCTTTGTCGCCGACGTAAACGTTGCACCGAACGCAGGCCAACGA
>JAFEFP010000042.1 GCA_018240545.1 Pseudomonadota bacterium
CGAAGATGGCCCACGGCGGCATCAAGGGCCTGATGCGGCAGATGGGCGGGGCGCTCAAGGGGATGGGTGGTGGCGGACTGCCGCCGGGCGGCATGCCCGGGCGTTGAAAACCTTTCGTGCGCGGTCCAATCTTTGCCGACCCTGACGCCAGGGGTGCAGGCGGGCGCGGTGGCTGATGTGCGGTTGTCAACGCGGCGGGTTTCCGCGCGTTTGGCTTGCCACGCGGGACTTTCGGGTTCTTTGGCGGCGGTCACAAAGTGCCGTGATGCCGCAGGGTAGTTTCGGGCCTTGCATTGTGCGCGCAGGTTCTTGCGCTTGGTCGGTTACGTTGCGGGGTGGGTTCATGAAAACATCGGCTTGGGTGGTTGCGATCTTCCTGCTGGCGGGCACGGCGTCGGTCCATGCGACCGTGCACGACCAGTTGTTCAAGGGCACGTTTGACATCCCTGCCGACGCGCCAACAAGCGCTGCGGATGCCGCGCGTTTTCTCACCCAGGCCACGTTCGGGCCCACGCCGGCCGACATCAATTACCTGATGGCGCAGGGCTACAGCGAGTGGATCGACGAGCAACTGGCCAAGCCCGTGACGCTGGCTGAGCCGACGGTCGAGGCAGTGGTCTTCGCGCGCACGAATGGGGGGCTGAGCGTGGGCCAGACCCAGCGCCTGAACCGCACGTATTGGCAGTTCGCCTATGCGCCGGACCAGTTGCGCCAGCGCATGGCCTTCGCCCTGAGCCAGATTTTCGTGGTCTCCGACCAGTCCAGCGCGATCAGCCAGGACGTGGTGCCGATGGCGCATTACCAGGACCTGCTCGCCAACGACGCCTTTGGTTACTACAGCACCCTGCTGAACGATGTGACCTACAGCCCGACCATGGGCAAGTACCTGAACACCTATCACAACGTCGCGCCGGTCTGCAGTGGTTCGGGCTCGAACAAGGTGTGCTCGACCAGTCCCGACGAGAACTACGCGCGCGAAGTGATGCAGCTTTTTTCCGTCGGTTTGATCATGCTGAACATGGATCATTCGCCGGTGCTCAGCGGCGGCCTGCCGGTCCCGACCTACGACCAGACCATCATCACTCACACGGCGCAAGTCTTCACCGGTTTCACCTACTCCAATGCGCCGACCAACCCGGCCAACTTCTACTACACGCCAACCGATTACGCCGGCCAGTACAACCCGATGGCCTGCTGGGGCACGGAGTTGTTCAGCGCCAACAACCCGAACATGAAGCACGACGTGAACGGCGACGACGAGGTCTTCGGCGTGCCGCTGACCGTGCTCGGGCCGAGCGGCGTCGGCAGCGTGACCTCGATCAATGCCGCGACCGATTGTTCCATTGAAATCGGCGCGGAAATGGTTGCCATCGCCTCGCACCCGAACGTGGCGCCCTTCATCTCGCGGCAACTGATCCAGCGCTTCGTCACCAGCAATCCGTCGCCCGCTTACATCCAGCGCGTGGCGACGGTATTCGATACGGCGGGAAATGATCTGGGCGATGTGATCAAGGCGATCCTCACCGATACCGAGGCGCGCAACCCACCGGCACTGGCAAGTGGCGACAGCTACGGCAAGCTGCGCGAGCCGGTGTTGCGCCTGACCGCGATGTGGCGCGCGTTCAACGCCAAGGCGCCGGCGCCGGATGCGTACGGCGAGGTCAAGATGATCGCGTACGGCGGCTTTCAGGGCGGCTTCGGCCAGAGTCCGCTCGAATCGCCGACGGTGTTCAACTTCTATCTGCCCGACTACCAGCAGCCCGGCACCTTCGCCGACAACGGCCTGTATTCGCCCGAATTCCAGATCACCAATACCTCGACCACATACACGAGCTCGAACATCTACTACTGGTTCACGGCGCAAGGCTACCAGGGCTACACGACCGGCACCCCGGCAGCCCCGCCGGTGGATCGTCCCCTGATCGACCTGTCGTCGCTGACGGCCAATGCCGCCAATCCGACCGCCATGGTGAGCACGATCAATGCGTCGATGATGTACGGCGCGATGTCGGCGGCGATGAACACGCGGCTGACGACGATGCTCAACGAGATGAAGAGCGGCGGCACGTCGCCGACCGAAATGGCGTGGTCGGCGATCTACGTGACCATGTTGTCCCCCGAATACTCCGTGCAGCGCTGAGGCCACGACCATGAGCCAATCACGCAATTCCCGTCGCGAATTCCTCCGCAACATGGCCTGCCTCGCGTGCAGCGGCAGCGCCGCGGCCCTGCTCCCGCAACTGCGCATGATGGGCACGGCGATGGCGGCCACGACGTCGTTGCCCGCTGGCTACAAGGCGCTGGTGTGCCTGTACCTGCAAGGCGGCAACGATTCCTGGAACCTGCTGGTGCCGTGGGACACGGCGCGCTTCAATACGTACGCGGCGGCGCGCAATGGCGTGTACAACTCCTCGACGAATTCGAACGGGCTCGGCTTGGCGCAGCCGGCGTCCGGCAATGCGCAGATCGTCACCGACCTCAACAACGGCAACAGTGCGACGAACAAGTATTTCCTGCATCCGAACCTCACCAACCTGGCCTCGCTGTACAAGTCCAACAAGCTTGCCTTTGCGGTCAATGTCGGCTCGCTCAAGGCACCGATCAACATGGCCGACTACAAGGCCGGCACCTCGGTACCGCCGCAGTTGTTCTCGCATGCGGACCAGACCGGCCAGTGGCACCAGGCCAACACCAGCACCACCACGGCGCTGGGCTGGGGTGGCCTGTGCGCGGACGATCTGCAAGGCCAAGATGCCAACCAGACAAGCAATCCGCAACTCTCGCTGTGCATTTCCATCGCCGGTGCCAACCGCTTCGAGATCGGCAACATCGTCAACAACCCGTATCAGCTATCCTCCAGCGGCCTGACCAACCTCAACGGCATGTGCAATCCGTGCTCGGGCGGTGCCAGCAATTCGAGCCTGCGCGATTCGGCCTTGAACGACCTGCTCGCGGCGACCTATCCGAGCGATTTCGCGGCCGAGTACGGCAACGTCTTCGGCGATGCGCGCGCACTGTTTTCCACGCTCAAGCCCAATCTCAACACCGGCACGTATGCGGTATCGACCACGTTCCCGAACACCACGCTCGGCAACCAGCTCAAGATGGTCGCGGCGATGATCAAGCTGTCGAAGGCACAAAATTACGCCACGCGGCAGATCTACTTCGTGCAGCTGGGCGGCTTCGACCTGCACTCGGGGTTCATGTCGAGTGCGGACGCCAACAATCCGCCGGGCAACACCTCCGACCATGCCGGCCTGCTGTACCAGGTCGATCAGGCGGTCAATGCGTTCTGGAGCGAAATCTCCGCGCAAACCCTGACCAACAACGTGACCCTGTTCACCATGACCGAATTCGCGCGCACCCTGCAGTCGAATGGTTCAGGTGCGGACCACGCCTGGGGCGGCGTGCATTTTGCGCTCGGCGGCGCGGTCAATGGCGGCAGGCTGTACACGCAAGGCATGAACGGCTTGAACGGCAAGGGCATCGATGGCGCGTTCCCGAACCAGTCGTACGGTACCTTGACCAATCCGAATCCGAATGCGTTCTCGCGCGGGCAGTTCATCCCCGGCCTGAGCGTGGAGCAGTATGCCGCGACGTTCGCCAAGTGGATGAACGTCAGCGGCACCGGCTTGACCGCCGCCTTCCCGAACCTGGGCAGTTTCCCCGGCGGCACGCTCGGATTCCTGCCGACCGCCTGAATTGGCCATGCCGACTCCGATCGCCTCGCATCGCCGCCATGCGGCGAGTCTGTCGCTTGCGCTTGCCACGCTCGGGAGTGCGGCCGCGGGCATGGCGTTGTCCCTGCCGGCCGCAGGCGTCACGCCACCCAGCGGTTGCACCAGCATCCAGAACGTGCCGCCGATGTATAGCGGCATCCAGTTCGGCGCGGCGATCGAAGGGATTTTCACCCACTTCAATGACACCAATGGGTGCACCGATTGCCACACCACAACGATGGGTAGCCAGTTGCCAGCTGGCGGCCTGGATCTGGATCCGCAAGACGATCCATCGCCGTACGTCAATCTGATCAATGTCCCCAGCGCCTTGTACTCCGGCTACACGTATGTCGTGCCGAACCATCCGGAACAGAGCCTGTTGTTCATGAAGGTGGCTTGCGACAATCCCGGTGTCGGTTCGCGCATGCCGCTGACGTACGCCGCGTTGACAGCGGAGCAAATCGCCTTGATCTACGACTGGATCGCCGAGGGCGCGCCGGCCGGCACGACCGACGGCATCTTTCGCGGCACCTTCGACATCCGCGGGTTCGACCAGTAGCGAACGGTCATTGGCCGGTCGCGACGCATCCACGTTTCGTCACCGCGCCGCCACAATTGCCCGGATATACTGGCGCGCAAGCCTGGCCTGGGGATCATCATGCTGCGTTCGCTGTCTGCGTTGTCTCGCGCCGCGCTGGTCGCGGCTGCACTCGCCATCGCGCTTGCCGGCTGCGGCAAGCCCGAAAACAAGCTGCCGCCGGTGCAGGGCAAGGTGCCGTTGGCTGCACAGCCGGCCAAGGCCGAGGCGCCCCAGGCCTTCGCGCTCGCGTCGGCGCATCCCGAGCAATACCAGGGACAACTCGCGATCGCGCTGGACTTTTCGCATCGGCTCGCCGGTGCGCAGGCCTTCGACACCCTGGTCGAGGTCAAGGACGCCAGGGGCGGCGTGGTCAACGGCAGCTGGGCGCTGGACGAGGATGGCAAGACCCTGCGCTTCCCCTACGTCAAGGCTGACGCGACCTATCGCGTCGCGATCAAGGGAACCGTCGCCGCCGCGGACGGCAAGACGCTCGGCAAGGCCATCGACCGCGACGTCTACACCGGGCCAATGGAGCCGGCCGCCGGCTTCGCCTCGCAGGGCAGCGTGCTGCCGGCGCGCGAGTCGCGCGGCCTGCCCGTGGTCTCGGTCAACGTCAAGGACGTCGACGTGGAATTCTTCCGCGTGCGCGATGGCGAGCTGTCGAATTTCTTCGCCGCCTACCAGCGCAGCGGCAAGCGCTCGGGCTGGGACCTGGATCCGCAATACGGTTGGTACGGACGCAAGGGCAAACCACTGACGCAAATCGCCGATTCGGTCTACGCCAATCGCTTCACGCTCGACGGCAAACCCAACGAGCGCACGCTCTCGTATCTGCCCATTCAAACCCTTGCCGAGTTGGCGCAACCGGGTTTGTATTTCGCGGCGATGCGCCGGGCCGGCACCTTGCGCGACCAGTACGACACGAGCTTTTTCTTCGTCAGCGACATCGGCTTGCACACGCGCGCCTACAAGGACACGCTGTTCGTGCACACGGCCTCGCTCAAATCCGGCGCGCCACTGCGCGATGTCGACCTGACCATCGTCGATGCGAAAGGCGATACCGTCGTCGCCGGCAAGACCGATGCCGACGGCAATGCGCTGCTTGCCTACACGCTGAAAGCCGACCAGGTGCTGAGCGCGAAGAGCGGCAAGGACGTGTCGATCCTGCCGTTCAACCAGCCGGCGCTGGATTTGTCCGACTTCGCCGTCGCCGGGCGCAAGCAGGAATGGTTCGACGTGTTCGCCTGGTCCGGACGCGATCTCTACCGGCCCGGCGAAACGATCCGACTTTCAGCGTTGCTGCGCGATTTCGACGGCAGTCCGATCAAGCCGCAACCGCTGTTTGTCACGCTGAAGCAGCCCGATGGCCGGCCGTACGCGCAGGCCAAACTCGAATCGAAGGACCTGGGCTATTTCGACTGGTCGCGCACGATTCCGGTCGATGCGCCGACCGGCAAGTGGCAGGTCGAATTCCGTCTGGATCCGGCGGCCAAGGATGCGACGCAGAGCATCGCGTTCCGCATCGAGGAATTCCTGCCCGAGCGCCTGAAGCTCGACCTTTCCAGCAGCGCGGCCACGATCGTGCCCGGCGCACCGCTCAAGCTCGCCGTTGCGTCGGATTACCTGTACGGTGCGCCCGCGGCCGGCAATCGCTTCACCGCGCGACTCACGCTCGCTCCCGACGTGCATCCGGTGGATGTGCACGCCGATTATTTCTTCGGCGATCCCACGCTCGATCTACCGAAAGAGGCAAAGGACGTGGTCGACACCACGCTCGACGAGCACGGCAGGCTCGCGACCGACATCGCGATCCTCGACGGCAAGAAACCCGCCGCACCCGTGGCTGCCATCGTTTCCGGCAGCGTCTACGAAACCGGCGGGCGCACGGTGACGCGCACGCTCAAGCGCACGGTCTGGCCGGCCGATGCGCTGGTCGGCGTGCGTCCGCTGTTCGATCCCAAGGACGGCGCCAACGCGAACGCGCGCGCCGGCTTTGAATTGATCCGCAGCGACGCGAAAGGCGACCTGCTTGCGGCGGCCAAGCTCGCCGTCAAGCTCGTGCGCGAGAACCGCGCCTACCACTGGACCTACGACAACGATAGCGGCTGGCATTTCGACTACAACATCAACTACGAGGACGCGCAGACGCAAACGCTCGATGTTCCCGCCGGCGGCACGGCGAAGGTCGACGTGCCGGTGGAGTGGGGCAACTACCGGCTCGACGTGACCGATCCCGCGACCGGATTGACGATGCGATTCCCGTTTTTCGCCGGCTGGAGCTGGAACGACGACAACCGCGGCAAGGAAGCGCGCCCGGACAAGGTCAAGCTCGCGCTCGACAAGGCGAGTTATCGCGCCGGCGACACGCTGAAGGTGACGGTGACGCCGCCGCATGACGGCCCGGGCGTATTGCTGGTCGAATCCGACCACCTGCTGTACACGCGCGACATCGAGGCCAAGGCCGGCGCGACGTTCGAGATCCCGGTGACGAAGGACTGGGAACGCCACGACGTCTATCTCACCGCGCTCGTTTTCCGTGGCGGCTCGGCGGCGGACAAGATCACGCCGGCGCGCGCGGTCGGCGTGGCCTTCGTGCCGATGGATCGCAGCGCGCGCAAGGTCGACGTCGCCATCGACGCGCCAAAGACGATGAAGCCAGAGATCGATTTGCCGGTGACCGTGAGAGCGCCCGCACTCGCGGGCAAGAAGGCGTACGTCACCGTCTCGGCGGTGGACGTGGGCATCCTCAACATCACGCGCTTCGTGCGGCCCGATCCGCTGGGCTGGTTCTTCGGCCAACGCCGCCTGGGTGTGGATGCCTATGACTTGTATGGTCGCGTGATCGAGAGTTTCGACGGTGCCACCGCCAGGCTGCGTTACGGCGGCGACATGGCGCTGGCCGCGCTGCCGCAGGCGCGGCGCCCGACCGCGCATGTGCAGACCGTGGACCTGTTTGCGGGACCCGTCGCGCTCGATGCGCAGGGCAACGCCACGGTCGCGCTGAAGATGCCGGACTTCAACGGCACCGTACGCGTCACCGCGCTGGTGTTCGGCGATTCGAGCTATGGCGCGAACGACACCGAAACCGTGGTGCGCGCGCCGTTGGTCGCGGAAATCTCCACGCCGCGCGTGCTCGCGCCCGGCGACAAGGCGCAAGTCACGCTGGACTTGCAGAATTTCTCCGGCACCGAGCGCGAATTTGCGATCAAGGTGAGTGCCGGCGTACCGCTCGCGATCGCGCAGGGCGAGCGCCGCGTCAAGCTCGCCGACCAGGCCAAGGCCACGCTCAATTTCCCGTTGACGGCGCAGCAAGGTTACGGCGTGGGCAAGATCGATGTCAGCGCGACATCGCCTTCGACCACGGGCGATGCCATCAAAGTCAACCGGCATTTCGATCTTCCGGTGCGTGCCGCGTGGCCTGCGATCTTGCGCAGCAGCGCCCGCGCGCTGGACAAGCTCGCGCCGATCACGCTCGATGCAGATGCAATGAACGGCCTGCTGCCGGATTCGGTGACCGCGCGCCTGACCGTTTCCAGCCTGCCACCCTTGCCATTCGCGAGCGCGCTCGCCGGATTGCTCCAGTATCCGTACGGTTGCATCGAGCAGACCACGAGCAAGGCTTGGGGCAACCTGTTGCTGGACGAAAAAACCGCCGACAACCTGCACGTCGCCGGCATCACTCCGGATGAGCGCAAGCAGCGCATCGACGCCGCGATCGGACGCATCGCCTCGATGCAGATTCCGTCCGGCCTGTTCTCGATGTGGGGCGGCGACAGCTACGTGCCGACGTTCCTCACGCCCTACGTCGTCGATTTCCTCGAGAGCGCGCGTGAGGAAGGTTTCGTCGTGCCCGACGAGGTGTTGCAGAAGGCGCTCAAGCGCCTGAATGACGATCTGCTCGCGGGCGGCCATCCGTATTACGACTACGAGCACAGCGATGCGATGCGCTTCGCCGACGAAGCGTACTCGGGTTTCGTGCTCGCGCGGGTGAATCGTGCTCCGCTCGGCACGCTGCGTGCGCTGTTCGACAACGATCGCACCAAGGCGATCACGGCGCTGCCGCTGGTTCACCTGGGCATCGCACTGAAGTTGATGGGCGACGAACCGCGTGCGGAAAAGGCGATTGCGGAGGCGTTCGCGAAGAAAGTCGATCGGCCGTGGTATCTCGGCGATTATGGCTCGGATCTGCGCGATACCGCGTTGATGGTGGCGTTGACGCACAAGTATGGTTTGGCCAAGCCCGGGTACGACGCGCGCGTGATCGAGCTTGCACGTTCGCTCACCTCGCAGCAACACGATGCCGACGCCGGGCAGAAGCGTTTCGGCTATCACTGGAACTGGCTCAGTACACAGGAGCAGATCGCGATTGCGCGTTTGGGCCGCGAGTTGATCGGCAACGGCGATACCGTCGTCGCCGGTTCGCTCGCGATCGGTGCGAAGTCGACGGAGCTGTCGCCGGATCGCATCTGGAGCCGCGCCTTCGACGTCGCCGACCTGCGCGCCGGCGTGCGCCTGAATCCGACCGGTGATGTGCCGTTGTACGTGAGCACCGATATCGCTGGCGTGCCTGCGACCGCGCCAAAACCCGATGACAGCCAGGTTTCCATCCGTCGCGCGTTTTACACGCTGGATGGCAAAGAATGGACGCCGGCGCCGCTCAAGGAAGGCGATGCGCTGATCGTGGGACTCACGCTCGAAGCCAGGCAAGCCATGCCTGATGCGCTGATAACGGATCTGTTGCCGGGCGGTTTGGAAATCGAGAATTTCAACCTGACCGACGCCAGGCAATGGGCCGGCGTGGTGATCGATGGCATCACGCTGTCGGATCGCGCACAGGCCGCCGAAGTTCGTCACGAGGAGTTCCGCGACGATCGTTACGTCGCCGCACTCAAGCTCGACCAGGGTCAGGCCGCGCACGTGTTTTATCTGGTGCGTGCGGTTTCCCCAGGTACCTACCTGGTGCCGCCGCCGCTGGTCGAGGACATGTACCTGACCCCGGCGCGCGGCATCGGCAAGAGTGAGCCCGCGACGATGAAGGTGGTCGAGCCGTGATTAATCCACGGGCGACAAAATGCACGTCATTCCGGCATGGATTGCCGGAATCCAGTTGCCATGGACGGCATCCGTGCAGTCTGGATGCCGGCACTCCCTGCCGGCATGACGGGTGAAAGTTTTCTCCCGAGCAAAAAACGTGCGCGCGCATTTCGTGCGCTGGGTGAAGTGCGTCGGAATCTGCGTCGCAGTGATTCTTGTGCTCGCCTTCGTGCTCGACCGCCTGTTTCCGCTGCCCTTGCCCGATGCCAACGGCGGCAGCACGGTGGTGCTGGCGCGCGATGGCACGCCCTTGCGCGCGTTCCCGGATATCGATGGCGCGTGGCGTTATCCGGTGACGCTTGAAGAGGTTTCGCCACTGTACCTGCAGGCCTTGCTGACCTACGAGGATCGCTGGTTCTACCGGCATCCCGGGGTCAATCCGGTGGCGCTCGCGCGCGCGTTCGCACAGCTCGTGCGCCACGACCACATCGTCTCGGGTGGTTCCACGCTCACCATGCAGGTCGCGCGCATCCTCGATCCGCAGCCGCGCAGCGTCGGCGGCAAGTTGCGCCAGATCCTGCGCGCGTTCCAGCTCGAAGCGCATTTGTCCAAGCGCGAAATCCTCACGCTGTACCTGAATCACGCGCCGTTCGGCGGCACCATCGAGGGCGTGGAAGCGGCCTCGTGGGCGTACCTGGGCAAGCCCGCGTCGCGCCTGTCGCACGCCGAGGCCGCGCTGCTCGCGGTGTTGCCCCAATCGCCGACGCGGCTGCGTCCGGACCGCGACCCGCAGGCCGCGCGCGGCGCGCGCGACAAGGTGCTCGCGCGCATGGCCGCGCTGCACGTGTGGAGCGTCGCCAGCGTGCGCGACGCACGCATCGAATCCGTGGCCGCGCGCGAACTGCAATCGCCACTGCACGCCGCCTTGTTGGCCGAACGCCTGCACGAGGCCCAACCGCACGCACGCCGCATTACCACGACGATCGACGCCGACCTGCAGCGCGCGCTGGAAGCCCGCGTCGCCGACTACCTCGGCCACCTGCCGGCACGCACCTCCGCCGCCTTGCTTGTGGTCGACAATGCAACGCTCGAAGCACGCGCCTATATCGGCTCCGGGGCATTCGGCGATGAGGCGCGTTTGGGCCATGTCGACATGGTGCGTGCGTGGCGATCGCCGGGGTCGACGCTCAAACCCTTCCTGTACGGTCTCGCCCTGGATGATGGCCTGATCGATTCGGAAAGCCTGCTCGTGGATGCGCCGCAATCGTTCGGCACGTATCGCCCGGGAAATTTCGACATGGCCTTCGCCGGGCCGGTAGCAGCGGCCGACGCGCTGCGCCAATCGCTCAACGTGCCAGCGGTGGATTTGCTCGATCGCGTGGGTCCCTCGCGTTTCATGGCGCGCCTCGCCAACGCCGGCTTGACGATTCGACTGCCGCGCGGAGTCGAACCGAACCTGTCGATCATCCTCGGCGGCGGTGGCGCGCGACTCGAGGATCTGGCCGGCGCCTACACCGCGTTCCATCGCGGCGGCGTCGCCGGGCGCGTGCGCTTCACGCCGGGCGATCCGGTCGTGGATCGCCGTGTGTTGTCCGACGGCGCTGCATGGATCGTCCGCGCCATCCTCGAAGACCATCCACGACCGGGCTACCGGCTCGACACCTTCGATCCCGGCTCGCGGCCGCGCGTGGCGTGGAAAACGGGCACCAGTTACGGCTATCGCGACGCCTGGGCCATCGGCACCACGCGGCGCTACACGGTGGGTGTGTGGATCGGGCGTCCCGACGGCACGCCGTTGCCCGGGCAGTACGGCGCCGTCACCGCGCTGCCGTTGATGTTCGAGGCCATCGACGGCTTGCCGCGCAACGTGCTTGCGGCTACGCCGGAACCGCCGCCACGCAGCGTGACGCAAGCCGACGTGTGTTGGCCGCTGGGACTTGCGTTCGATCCGAAACATCCGGACCTGTGCCAGCAAAAGCACACGGCATGGATTCTCAACGGCGTGATCCCGCCGACGCTGCCCGAGCGCGATGCCACGGTCTGGAGTGCAGGACGGGTGCAGGTGCGCGTCGATGCGCGAACGGGCCATCGCCTGAGTCCGGGTTGCGAGGTGGTGCAAGGCACGACATTGGATGTCGCGCGTTGGCCGGCATTGGCGTATCCGTGGCTGGCGCCGGACCTGCGACGCGCCAGCAGCCTGCCGCCGTTGCAAACCGGCTGCGCCGCCGATGGCATGGAAGCGCTGCAATCGATCCGCATCGACGGCATTGCCGATGGCGCGGCCATCGCACGCGCGCCGAACAGCGACAAACCCGCGACCTTGCGCCTGCGCGCGCTGGGCGCGGAACACCAACGCATCTTGTGGCTGGTGAATGGCCGGCTGCAAGGCCAGACCCTCGCCGCTCAACCCTTCGAGCATGCCTTTGCCGACAGCGGGGCGCAGACCATCACGGCGCTGGCCGCGAGCGGGGCCTGGGCGCAGTTGCAAATCCGGGTATTGCGCTAGGGCCACTTCGGCCCAAGTCCTTGCGGGGCTTTGTATTTCCCGGATTTCCGCTATAATGCGCGGCTCCCGAACCGCAGTTCGCCCATGTGTGGGCGCCGATGCGATTGCATCCGCGGTTGGGGACACAACGTACCCGATAAATTCAACGGTAAACAAACATGGTCAAGATTCGTCTCTCCCGCGGCGGCGCCAAGGGCCGTCCGTTCTATCACATCGTCGTTGCCGACGAGCGCAAGGCGCGCGACGGCCGCAACATCGAGCGCGTGGGTTTCTACAATCCCGTCGCCGCCGGCAAGGACGTGCGCCTGCAACTCGACACCGAGAAGGTCAAGGCGTGGGTCGCCAAGGGCGCCCAGTTGTCCGACAAGGTGCGCTGGCTGATGAAGGAGGCCGGCAAGCAGGCCAAAGCGGCTTGAGAACCTTCGCATAACCTGCTGCGCTCGGCAGCTCGCGATCCGGCGGTGCTCGGAATCCTCATGTACTCGTTTGTACACTCCGGTTCCTGCGCTCCGGCGGCTCTCAATCTGCCTTCGCTCGCGACGGTTCTGCAAAAGTTCTCCGTCAAGGTTCAGGCATGAACGCCGATCGACAGTTGACGGTCGGCCGGATCGTCGGCATCCACGGCGTCGATGGTTGGGTCAAGCTGGAATCCTTTACCGAACCGCGCCTGCGAATTTTTTCGTACCGGCCTTGGCGGCTGATGCTGGCAGGTACGGAAAGCGAAGTCGCTTCCGCGCAGGGGCACGAACAGGGCAAGGGCATCGTCGGCAAACTTCCCGGTTGCGACGACCGCGACGCAGCGGCAAGGCTGGTGGGCGCGACGATCCAGGTTCCCCGTTCGGCACTGCCCAAGCCCAAACGTGGCGAGTATTACTGGACGGATCTGGAAGGTCTGGCCGTGGTCAATGCGGATGGCGTGGATTTCGGCAAGGTCAGCCATCTGTTCGCGACCGGAGCGAACGACGTGCTGGTGGTGCAGGGTGAACGCGAACGCCTGATCCCGTACGTGACCGGGCAGTTCGTGAAGGAAGTGAATTTGCAGGCGGGACGGATCACCGTGGACTGGGATCCGGAGTTTTAGGAGTTTCAAATGCGTGTGGATGTCGTCACGCTATTCCCCGACTTCGTCGCCCAGTGCGCCGGGATTGGCGTGATCGGCAGGGCGCAAGAACGTGGCTTGCTGGCGGTGCATGCGTGGAATCCGCGCGACTACGCCACCGATGCGTACCGGCGCGTGGACGAGCGCCCGTTCGGCGGCGGACCGGGCATGGTGATGCTGATCGATCCGCTGCGCGCGGCATTGAACGCGGCGCGGGCGGCGGCGCCGGAATCGGCGCGCACGATTTACCTCAGCCCGCAGGGAGCGCGGCTGGATCAGGCCAAGGTGGCCGAACTCGCGCAGCGGGAACGCGTGATCCTGTTGTGCGGGCGCTACGAAGGCGTGGACGAGCGGTTTCTGCGGCACGAGGTGGACGAGGAGTTGTCCATCGGTGACTACGTGCTGTCGGGCGGCGAATTGCCGGCGGCAGTGCTGATCGATGCGATCGGCCGCCTGCAGGAAGGCGCCTTGAACGATGCGGAATCGGCCCGGCAGGACTCGTTTTCGGACGGTGCGCTGGACTGCCCGCACTATACCCGGCCCGAGCGTCACGAGCTGGGGGAAGTGCCGCCGGTGCTGATGTCTGGCGACCATGCCGCCATCGCGCGCTGGCGTCGGAAGCAGGCCCTGGGGCGCACGTGGCAGCGCCGGCCCGATCTATTGGGAAAGTTAAAGCTGAATCGAGAAGACGAAAAACTTCTGCTTGAATATCAACAAGATACGAAATTTTAATCAAATCGGCCGCAAATCGGCCGGAACATCGGCGTATAATCCTGACCAACACGTGGTGAAGATCATGAACATCCTGCAGCAGTTCGAATCCCGGCAAATTTCACGCAAGCTGCCCGACTTCGGGCCCGGCGACACGGTCGTCGTCAACGTCAAGGTGA
>JAFEFP010000043.1 GCA_018240545.1 Pseudomonadota bacterium
AACCCGACGAGGTATTGCCGTGCTTGTCGACGGTGACGATGACGCGATCCATCGGCAGGTCCAGGCGCTTGGCCGTGGCCTGGATGATGCGCAGGTTGGCCTGGTGCGGTATCAGCCAGTCGATGGCGTGCTTGTCCAGGCCGTTCGCGGCAAGCGTCTCGTCGACCACGCGGTCCAGGGTCTTGACCGCGACCTTGAACACTTCGCTGCCGGCCATCAGCACTTTGACGCCGGCATTCTTTTCGCCCGGCTTGAACCCCGCCGAAACGCCGACCGGATTCCACAACAGTTCCTTGTAGCCGCCGTCGGCGTGGATGTGCGTGGACAGGATCCCGGGTTCCGCGGAGGCCTTGAGCACCACCGCGCCGGCACCATCGCCGAACAACACGCAGGTGGCGCGATCCGACCAGTCGAGCATGCGCGAGAGCGTTTCCGCACCGACCACGAGCGCGGTCCTGACCGTACCGGAACGGATGAACTTGTCGGCCACCGACAACGCGTAGACGAAACCGGAACAGGCCGCGTTGACGTCGAATGCGGCGCAGCCGTTCGCACCGAGGCGGTGCTGCAGCAGGCAGGCGGTGGAGGGAAAAATGATGTCCGGTGTGGTCGTGCCGACGATCAGCAGTTCGATCTCGCTCGCTTCGACGCCCGCCGCAGCCATTGCCGCACGCGCCGCGCCCTCGGCCAGGTCGCAGGTAGTCTGGCCCTCGGCCGCGATGTGCCGTTGGCGGATGCCGGTGCGCGACGCGATCCACTCGTCCGATGTATCGACGAGCTTTTCCAGATCGGCGTTGGTGAGCACCTTCTCCGGCAGGAAACTGCCGGTCCCGGCGATGCGTGCGTAAATCAGAGCGCTATCCCCTGCGTGCAGGTGCGGCGAGGAATCAATCCTCGTCTTTCACCGTGGTCTTGTCGGCAATGACCTTGCGGCCGCGATAGTAGCCGTCCTTGGTGACGTGATGGCGCACGTGCACTTCGCCCGAAGTCGGGTCGGTGCCCAGCTGCTTGGCGCTCAGCGCATCGTGGGCGCGGCGCATGCCGCGGCGGGACGGGGACTTTCGGCTTTTGGCAACGGCCATGACGCATTACTCCAGATCAGGTTTTCTTGTGCTTGAGGTTTTGCAGCGCGGCAAACGGTTTGTCGGGGCCGTCGGCATCGTCCTGCGCGGCACTGGCAAATGCCGGCGCCTGGTGTTCCGCTCCGGGCTTCACCGGCACCACCGGCAAGGCCAGGATCAATTCGTCTTCGACCACCTCGGCCAGGTGCACGGCGCCGTCGGCGGTCAGCAATGGCTCGTAGCCCCCGGGCAACGCCGCCTCGTCGTCCTCCCGGGCGATCAGGCCGAGCCGCGTATCCACATGCACCGGCAGATGGAAGACCTGCAGGGTGCGCTGGCAGGTCAGCGGCAGCGACGCATCGGCGCGCACGCGCAGATGCGCCACGCCCAGATCGTCCTTGCCGAAATCCAGATCGAAATCCACGGCGCCTTCGGCGGCCGCCAGACTCCCCCGCAATCGCGGCAGCGAGGCCAGGGGCAAGCTGCCCTGGAACGACCGTCGCGCCTGCACCATGCGCCAAGCGTCCACTGTTTCCGGCAAACCCGCGTTCATGGCGCGCGGGATGGTAGGTGCCGCAGTGCACAAAGTCAATCGAATTCGCGCCCTGCCGGCGGTTTACCGGATGCCGCGGTTTGGGCAAACTGCGGGTTCGCAACGAGGCAATCCGCATCGAATCCTATCTCGTCATCGCCGCCGTGGGCCTGATCGTGGCGTCATGCGCGCTGTGGCTGCGCGAGCGAGGCTTGCGCGGCCGGCACGCAGCCATCGGCGCCTTGCTCGACGGCGCCGATGCGCTGGAGCGCCGCTTGCAGGAGTGCCGCGAGCGCATGCAACACCTGCGCGACATGCTCACCGTGCTGCCGGAGGAGATGAGCGAGCGCGCCGACAGCGCCCTGCAAGCCGATGCCAAGGTGCAAGCCGCGCTCAAGGATCTGCTCGCGCACCGGCTGTGGATCCAGCAGCACGCCGCTGCGGCCAGCCTGCGCGAGCTTGATGCCGCGCGGTGCGCGCTGGAGCAATCCGGCGCCACCTTGCAGGCGCAACTGGATCGTCTTGCCGGGATCGCCGCCGACCTGCAGCGCGCGCAAACCGAGGCGCGAACCTTGAAGAAACCGGGCGCGCCATGATCGCGCTGGCCGACGTGGACCTCGTGCTCGCCTCGACCTCGCCCTACCGGCGCGAACTGCTGGCGCGGCTGACGCCAAATTTCCGTTGCCTCGCTCCGCAGGTCGCGGAAGACCCCCTGCCAAACGAGTTCACGCACGACCTGGCACGGCGGCTTTCCTTCGACAAGGCGCGCGACGTGGCGCGACGCCATCCCGGCACGGTCGTGATCGGCGCGGATCAGGTCGCCAACGTCAAGGGATCGTTCTTCTCGCCGCTCGGCAAGCCGGGAACGGTGGAACGCGCACGCGCGCAACTGATCGCCTGCTCCGGCCAGCAGGTGGATTTTCACACCAGCGTCTGCGTCGTGGATGCACGCGCGGGCGGCGACCCGCGCGCATTTGCGCATCATCTTCAACACGACACCACCACCGTGCATTTCCGCGCGCTGGAGCGCGAACTGATCGAGCGCTACATCGCGCGCGAGCAACCGCTGGACTGCGCCGGCAGTTTCCAATGCGAAGGCCTTGGCATCGCCTTGTTCGAGCGCATCGAGTCGGACGATCCCACCGCGCTGATCGGCCTGCCGCTGATCGCGCTGTGCCGGTTGCTGCGCACATTGGAAATCGAGGTCCCGTGAATCAGGGCTGCGCGGCGACGCAGGCCGGATCGGATTCGACCGTTCCCGCCGATGCCACGGTGCCGGCATACCAGCGATAGCGTTTGCGACCGTCGTAGGCATCGAGTCGCGCGACCGCAGTCAGGCGCGTCACGCGCGAACACAATGTGTCGAGCCAGGCCGCACGCTCGCGCGCGCGCCGCGCGCCGGGTTCGACCACGAGCAACACGGCTTGCCCGGCCAGCGCCCGCAGGCCGGACTCGTCGCGTTGCCAGATGGCCAATTGCGGCGCGCGTCCGTGCTTGGCGTTGAGCGGATGATCGAGCGTAAAGACCGGACGCGAACCGTCGAGCGCGAAATCCAGTTCGGCGGCCAGCATGAAGTTGTCCGCGACGAGCAGCGAATGGTCGAACTGCGGCTGCGCCAACAAAGCGCGCGTTTGCGCCGCCGCTTCGCGCCAGCCAACGAACTGCTGCGGGAAGGCCTTCATCCGCGCCAATGCGTCCGCGCCTCCGGGAATGGCGGCCATGCCGAGGTACGCGAACGCCGCCAGGCTGCCGAGCGCGAGCACCGCAAAGGCGGCGATGCGGAACCCGCCCGCGATGCGGGATTGCCGCAGCAACGCAGGCAACGCGATCAGCAGCGGCAGGTATCCGGGCAGTGGCCAATGCGCGCGGAAACGCGTGTCGTCGGCGAACAGGCCGAGCACGAAGTACGCAAGAATCGGCACCGCCGCGCAGCCGGCGAACAAATCCCACGGCGCGCCTTCGCCACGGCGCTGCCACGTCCGCCACAGCGCCCACAGCAACATCAGGTAGACGAACGGAGTGCACACCAGCGCCTGTTCCAGCGGCTGCACCAGCGCGTCGGCGTGAAAGCGCCACGGATTGCGCTGGACGAGCTGGAAGTCCAGCGCGACCCACGCATGCGTCGCATTGAAGAACAGCGTGGGCAGGACGCCAAGCAACATGACCACGAGCGCGAGCCAAAGTCCCGGATCGCGCCACAGCGCGCGGCCGCGCGGGATCAATGCAAGAAACGCGAACCCGGCCGCCAGCAACATCGCGGCACGGTAATGCGCAAGCCACGCCAGCGCCAGCGCAAACCCCAGCAGCGCCCAGTCGCGCCGCGCGCGCGTGCGCGATGCCCTTTCGATCGCGTCCAGCGCCAAGGCGCTGGCAAACGTGAGCGGCACATCGGGCAGCGCGAAAATCCCGAGCGTGCCGAGCAACGGCAGGCCCAGCGCCAGCAAACCGGCGCGCCAACCATGGCCTTCGCCGAAAATCCGGTTGCCGATGCGCACGATCACGAGCGGCAGCAATGCGCCCAGCGCGAGGAATGGCGCGCGCATGGCCAGCACGCCGTGGCCGAATATCGTCTCGCCGGCCGCAATCAGCCACGCCGTCAACGCCGGCAGATCGCTGTAGCCGGCAGCCAGATGGCGGCTTTCCTGCCAGTACCAGGCTTCATCGCCGAACGGCGCAAGCTGCGCGGCCAGGACGATCTTCGCAACGAGCAGCACCGTCCAGACCGCCCAGAATGCCGCTCGCCACTGCCGCTCGCGCCACGGAACGCCGCCCGCGTCCGGATTGCCTATACTCGCCATCATGAATACCCGCCTCGCACCCGTTCCAACGTCCGCGGTCGCGCTCGATCCCGCCCTCGCCACTGCGCTCGAACGCGCGCAGGCGCAAGTCAACCAGGTCGTCCTTGGCAAATCCGCGCCGGTGCGCCTGGCTTTCGCCTGCATCCTCGCCGGCGGCCACTTGCTGATCGAGGACCTGCCCGGCGTGGGTAAAACCACGCTGGCACATGCCCTGGCCGCGACCCTGGATCTTTCGTTCCAGCGCGTCCAGTTCACGTCCGACATGCTGCCGTCGGACATTATCGGCGTGAGTGTGTACGAGCGCGAGAGCGGCGCGTTCCGTTTCCACCCCGGGCCACTGTTCGCGCAGCTGGTGCTGGCCGACGAGATCAACCGCGCCACGCCCAAGACGCAAAGCGCCCTGCTCGAGGCCATGGCCGAACAGCAGATCACGGTCGATGGCGCCACGCGCAGGCTGCCGAGTCCGTTTTTCGTCGTCGCCACGCAGAACCCGGTGGAACTGGCCGGAACCTATCCGTTGCCGGACTCGCAGCTCGACCGCTTCATGCTGCGCATCGGCCTGGATTATCCGGATCCCGCCGCCGAACGCGCCCTGCTCGCGGCCAGCGACCGGCGCGAATTGCTGGCCCAGTTGCGACCGTGCCTGACCGGTGCCCAGGTCCTGCAGCTGCGCGCGGCGACGGCGGCGGTGCTGGCCAGCCCCGCGCTGATCGACTACGTGCAGGCCCTGCTCGCCGCCAGCCGCGCGCACGCGCAGATCCGCGTCGGCCTGTCACCGCGCGCGGGCCTGGCCCTGCTCAGTGCTGCCCGTGCGTGTGCCGTGCTCGCCGGCCGCGGCTACTGCGTGCCCGAGGATGTGCAGGCCGTTTTTCCCGGCGCCGCCGCGCACCGGCTGATTCCGGCCGCGTCAAGCAATGCCAGTCGCGACGATCTGGCGGCGGATTTGCTCGCCAGGGTACCGGTACGGCCATGAGCGCAAAGCCCATCCACATCGATCGCATCGCCATGGAATCCCTCGAACGGCATTTTTCCCGCTTTCGCGCCGATACCGTCGGCCAGGAGCAGAAATTCGCATCGCCCTTTGGCGAGCAGCGCATCGTGTATGCCGACTGGACCGCGAGCGGGCGCCTGTACGGCCCGATCGAGCGGCGCCTGCTGGAGTGCTTCGGCCCGTATGTCGGCAACACCCATTCGGAGAGCAGCGAAACCGGCCGGGCAATGACGCTCGCCTACCATGAGGCGCACGCCATCCTCAAGGCGCATGCGAATGCGGGACCTGACGACCTGATCATCACGGCCGGCAGCGGCATGACCGGTGTCGTCAACAAGTTCCAGCGCATCCTCGGGCTGAAGGCACCGCAAGGCCTGCGCCGCTTCGTGGACATCCCGCAGGACGAGCGCCCGGTGGTATTCATTACCCACATGGAACACCACTCCAACCAGACCTCGTGGCTGGAATCCATTGCCGACGTGGTCGTGGTGCCGCCCGATGCACAGGGACTGGTGGATCCGGCGGCGCTGGAGGGCTTGCTGCGGCAGTACGCCAGGCGACCGCTGAAAATCGGCGCCTTCACGGCCTGCTCGAACGTGACCGGCGTGTGCACGCCCTATCCTGCGCTGGCGCGCCTGATGCACCGCGCCGGCGGCGTAGCCTTCATCGACTTCGCCGCGTCGGCGCCCTACGTGGACATCGACATGCATCCGGCCGATCCGGAAGAAAGGCTCGACGCGGTGTTGTGGTCGCCGCACAAGTTCCTCGGCGGGCCGGGCGCTTCGGGCGTGCTGATCTTCAACCGCCACCTGTACCGCAACACGGTTCCGGACGATTCGGGCGGTGGCACCGTGAACTGGACCAATCCCTGGGGCGAATACTCGTTTCTGGAGGACATCGAGGCGCGCGAAGATGCCGGCACGCCGGGATTCCTGCAGACGATCAAGGCCGCGCTGGCCATTCGACTCAAGGACCAGATGGGCGTGGCGCAGATGCAGCGGCGCGAACGCGAGATCGTCCCGTACGTGATGGACGCCCTGCAGGCAATCCCGGGTGTCAACCTGCTCGCGCGCACGCACCGCGACCGGCTCGCGATCTTTTCGTTCTATGTGACCGGAATCCACTACAACCTGATCGTGCGCCTGCTCAACGACCGCTTCGGCGTGCAGGCGCGTGGCGGCTGTTCCTGCGCCGGCACCTACGGCCACTACCTGCTGCACGTGGATCCGTCGCGTTCGCACTCGATCACCGAGCGCATCGACCATGGCGACCTGTCGGAAAAACCGGGATGGGTGCGGTTGTCGTTCCACCCCAGCACCACCCAGGCCGACATCGACCATGCGCTGCACGCCGTGCGCGAAATCGTGGCGCAGGTCGCGCAGTGGGGTTCGGCCTACGCGTACTCGCCGTCGACCAACGAGTTCACGCTGCGCGCGGACGCCGGCGACGCGGCGCGCAACCGCGTCAAGGATTGGTTCGACCTGGGGACGACCGCGCCAGGCTGCCGGTAAATGCCCGCCGCAGGCCGCCGATGAATACTGCTGCCAGCGCGAATGCGGCTTCGTTCCGGACCCGGTTGTTCGAGTTCGCCGAGCGCCGGCTGCCCGCACTGACCCGGTACAAACGCGTCGAAGTCCTGCCGATCCGCCTCGACCGCCGCCGCATTTATGTGCTGCCGACCCGCTTCGGCCTGATGCTTTCGGCCTTGCTGCTGGTGATGCTGCTCGGCGCGTTGAACTACAACAACAACCCGGCGTTGCTGCTGACCTGCCTGTTCGCGGCGACCGCCTACCAGAGCGTGTTCGCCGCTTTCGCGGCGCTGAATCGATTGCAGGTGAACGGGCTGCGCGCGAAACCCTGCCATGCGGGTGAAATGCTCGAGCTCGAATTTCATTTCGACATCGCGGCGCGGCCGCGGCGCAGCCTGCACCTGCACGGCGAAGACGCACGCGCGGACTTCGATCTCGCGACCGGAGATGGCGTCTGCCTGCGGATCCCGGCGCCGCAGCGCGGCTGGTTGCGCCCGGGACGGCTGCGTCTGTCCAGCCAATATCCGTTCGGCCTGTTCGAGGTCTGGAGCTGGCTGAACCCCGACTTCGCGGCGCTGGTGTACCCGCGCCGCGAGAACCACCCACCGCCGCTGCCGCGGCTGGCGGCGCATGCCCGGCAGCCTGCCGACCGCGGCGGCGACGAGTTGGCGACGTTGCGCGAGTACCAGAGCGGCGATCCGCCGCGCAACATCGCCTGGAAGGCCAGCGCACGCCGCGGCGAGCTGCTGGTGAAGGAATTCGAGAGACCGCGTGGAGGCGAAGTCGTACTCGATTACGCCGCGCAGCGCGGCCTCGCGCACGAGGCGCGTCTGTCGCGGCTGGCTGCCTGGGTGTACCTGGCCGAAGCGACGCGCCAGCCATACCGATTGCTGCTTCCGGATGCGCTCGTCGAGGCCGGACTCGGCGCGGAACATCGCCACGCCTGCCTGCGCGCGCTCGCGCTGGCGCCGGGAGGCGCACCGTGAGACCCGCCGCGCCGGCTTTGTCGCCACTGCAATTCCGCCTCACTGCGGCCGGTGTCCTGGCCGCCGTGTTGCCGCATCTGGCACACTTGCCGTGGCTGATCTCGGGATTGGTCCTGGCCCTGATCGCGCTGCGCTGGCTGCAGCGCGGCCGCGGCGGCAAGCGCTTGCCGGCATGGGTCAAACTGCCGCTGGTGCTGCTGTTCCCGGTCCTGATCGTGCTCCACTACGGCAACCTGTTCGGACGCGAGCCCGGCAGCGCGCTGGCCTGCGCCATGCTCGCGCTCAAGCTGCTGGAAACCGAAAACCGCCGCGATGCGCGCGCGGCGATCTGCTTCTCGGCCTTCGTGCTGATGAGCGCCTTGCTGTTCGATACCGGCCTTGCCATCACCCTCGTGTTGTGTTGCGTGCTCGTCGTCCTGTTCGCCGCGCTGCGCGCACTCGAATCGCCACGCACGCAGCTGGCAGCGGATGTGCGCACGGCCGCGTTCGCCCTCGTCGGTGCGCTGCCGCTGGCCATGTGTGTGTTCGTGTTCTTCCCGCGCCTGGCATCGCCGTTGTGGGGCGCCCCAAGCGATACCACGGCGCGCACGGGCCTGGGCGAACGCATGGCGCCGGGTACGATGCAGGAACTGCTGATCGACGACAGCCCGGCGTTCCGCGTCGTCTTCGACGGCACCCCGCCGCGGCGCCAGGACCTGTACTGGCGCGGCCCGGTGCTTTGGTATTTCGACGGCAGCGCGTGGTCGCGGCCCGAGTGGCTGGCCGCGCCGCGTGACGACGGCGAGGTCCGGGTGCTCGGCCCCCGCATCGGTTACGAAGTTACGCTCCAGCCGTCCGCGCGCCACTGGCTGCTGGCGCTGGACGTGCCACTGGGCGCGCCCGCCGGCGCCGTGCGTGGCGCCGACATGAGTCTGGTCAGCCGCGCGCGCGTGGACGACCCGACGCGTTATCGCATGGTCTCTGCGCCCGCCTACGAGCTCGAGCCGACGCTCAATCCGTTGCACCGCCGCGTGGCCCTGCAATTGCCGCCGGGATTCGACCCGCAAGCCCGGGCGCTCGCGCAACGCTGGCACGACGAGTTCAACGGCAATGCCAACCTGATCATCCGCGCCGCGCTCGACCAGTTCCACGAGAAATTCACGTACACGCTCAACGCGCCCCTGCTCGGGCGCAATTCGGTCGACGATTTCCTGTTCGACACCCAGCGCGGATTCTGCGAACACTACGCTTCCGCCTTCACGTTCCTGATGCGCGCCGCCGGCATTCCCGCGCGCGTGGTTACCGGATACCAGGGTGGCTACTTCAACCGGCTCGGCGCTTACTGGGTGGTGCGCCAGTCCGACGCGCACGCCTGGTCCGAGGTCTGGCTCGAAGGCCACGGCTGGGTGCGGGTGGACCCGACCGCGGCGGTCAGCCCGCAGCGCGTACAGATCGGCGCGGGCGCCGCGGCCGGCGCCAGCGCACCGTGGTACCAGGCACGCTGGCTGATGGAATGGCGCAATCGTCTGGACTTGGTCAACCAGCTCTGGAACGACGCAATCGTCCAGTTCAACGCGCTGCGACAGCAGAGCCTGCTCACGCCATTCGGCATCAACCAAGCCGACTACCCGCAATTGATGGCGGCGATGGTCCTGGCCGCAAGCGTGCTGCTGGGATTGTTCGCCTGGTGGGTGTTGCGTGCATCGCCGCGGGCCGGCGATCGGCTGGATTCAGCCTATCAGCTCCTGCGCCGCAAACTCGCCCGGGCTGGCGCCTCGCCGGACGCCACGGATGGCCCGCTGACCCTGGCCGCACGCATGGCCTTGCTCCTGCCCGGGGATGCGGCGGTGCAACGCGCGCTTGCCGCCTATGTCGGCCTGCGCTACGCCTGTGCGTTGCCTGCACCTGAACAGATACGAACCTTTGCGCGATCTGTTCGGGCGTTGCGCCTTCCCGTTGCGACGTGAATGGCGCGACAATCGTCATGACATCGTGCACGTCCAGGAGATTCCGATGCGCCAAACCCTGTTAGCCACCACCGCCATCGCCGCACTCGCACTGGCCGGTTGCGCGAGCGTGCCCGCGCAACTGGCCGGCCAGAATTTCAGCACACTCACGCCGCAGCTAGCCGCGCAGCAGGACGCGCATGGCGAACGCGTGCGCTGGGGCGGCAGCATCGTCAAGGTCGAACCCAAGGTCGACACGACCTGCTTCGAGGTGCTGTCACGCGAACTGTATGCCGACGCGCGCCCGCGCCCGCGTTCGCAAAGCAGCGGGCGCTTCATCGCCTGCGGCAAGGGCTTCTACGATCCGGAGCTGTACCGGAAAAACCGCGAGATCACGGTGACCGGCGCGCTCGCCGGCAGCGAACGCCACAAGGTTGGCGACTACGACTACACCTACGCCAGGGTCGATGCCGACAACATCTACCTGTGGCCACTGCGCGAACGCCGCGACAACTACTCCGCCTGGCCGTACTACTACGATCCGTTCTGGGGCCCGTGGGGGCCGTACTGGGGCGGCTGGTGGACGCCGCCCGTGGTGATCGTGAGGCCGGCGCCGCCACCCAAGCCCTGAGGAAAGGTCTTGCGGCGCCAGGACAACTGCCGCAAAAGCCCTCTCCCCGACGCCGAGCGTGGCGGAGATGGGGTCTAGCCAGGTGGCCAGTGCATCTGCCTGCCCGCGAGCAGGTGCAAGTGGATATGGAATACGGTCTGCCCGCCTTTCTCATTGCAGTTCATGACGACGCGATAGCCATCATCGGCCAATCCCTGCGACTTGGCCCAGCGCGCGGCCGCCAGCATCAGTCGTCCCAACAAGGCCGCATCCGCATCCGTGGCATCGTTCAGGGTGGCAATCGCCTTTTTCGGAATGAACAGCACATGCGCCGGCGCCTGTGGCGCGATGTCGCGGAACGCAAGGATTTCCTCGTCCTCGTAGACGATGTTCGCGGGAATCTCGCGGCGGATGATCTTGTCGAACAGGGTGTCGCCCATGGGATTCAGTCCTCCAGGATTTGCCGCGATCCGAAGGCGTGCGCCAACGTGCCGCGATCGATGTATTCCAGCTCGCCGCCCAGCGGCACGCCATGCGCCAGGCGCGTGGCACGCACGCCCGCCGCGCGCGCAATCTGGCGGAGCATGTGCGCGGTGGCCTCGCCCTCGACGGTCGGATTCGTGGCGACGATCAATTCGCGCACCTCGCCTTCGGCCAGGCGCGCCGCGAGCTGATCAAGCCCGATTTCCTGCGGACCCATGCCGTCCAGCGGCGACAAGCGCCCGAGCAGGACGAAATAGCGCCCACGGTATCCGGTCGCCTGTTCGATGGCCAGTTGATCGGCGGGGGTTTCTACGACGCACAACAGGGCGGCGTCGCGGGCAGGACTGGCGCACAACGCGCACACGGCTTCTTCGCTGAACGTGCGGCAGCGCGTGCAGTTGCCGATGCGTTCCACCGCGGCGCCGAGTTTCTCCGCCAACTGTCGCGCGCCGGCACGGTCGCGCTCGAGCACATGGAAGGCCATGCGCTGCGCGGTCTTGGCACCGACGCCCGGCAGGCAGCGCAGGGCTTCGATGAGTTCGTTGAGCAGGTTTGATGAGGACATCGATTCTCGGCCCGTCATGCCGGCAGGGATTGCCGGCATCCAGACGCCATGGATGCCAACAGGATCCCCGTAGTACCGACACGTTGCCGTCCCTGGCATCTGGATTCCGGCACTCCATGCCGGAATGACGATCTGCAAATCAGAATGGCAGTTTGAATCCAGGCGGCAACCCCATCCCGCCCGCCACCTCGCCCATGCGCTGCTGGCTCGCGGCGGCGACCTTGTTCACCGCGTCGTTGATCGCGGCGGCGACCAGATCCTCGGCCATTTCCGGATCGTCGGCGAAAAGCTTGCGGTCGATCGCGACGCGCCGTACTTCGTGGCGGCCGTTCATGGTCACGTTGACCATGCCACCGCCGGATTGGCCGGTGACTTCGAGTCTGGCCAGTTCTTCCTGCGCGCGCTGCAGGTTCTCCTGCATGCGCTGGGCCTGTTGCATGATTTGCGCCATGGGTCCGCGCATGTCACTTCTCCGTTGCCTTGATCGATTCGGGAATCACGCGTGCACCGAAATCGCGGATCATGCCTTGCACGACGGGATCCGCATCCATCGCCGCTGCGGCAGCCTGTTGGCGCGCGCTGCGCTGGCCACGCGCAATGTCGGCTGGCGTCTGCCGCGGTGCCGCCAACGCTTTTTCGAAGCGCAGCGTGATCGCTGCGCCCAACGCCCTGCCAAGACTTTCCTGCAGCTGCGCCACCAGCATCGGCGCGCGCAGGTGCTCGTGGTCGGACGTGAGTTCCAGCCGCACGATATCGCCTTCGACACCGAGCAGGGCCGCGTGTTGCGCAAGTTGTCCGGCCGGCCCGCGCACACCGGCAGCGGCAATCAATGCCGGCCAGTCGCCCGCCGTGGCGGCCTGTTGCGCGGCGGCATTCGCCGCAGGTGCTTCGCGCCCCGCCAGTGGCGGTGATGCGGGTCGCGCGGCCCCGGCCCGGGGTACCGCGGCCGGCGAACGCGCAGCGGGTGCGGCGGAATTTGCGAGTGTCGTCGGGTTGCCGGGTTTCGCATCCGCCGGCCGGAACGCCAGCATGCGCAGCAACGTCATCTCAAAACCCGCGCGAGTTGTCGGCGCGATCGGCAGGTCGCGCCGGCCGGTGGTCGCAATCTGGTAGTAGAGCTGCGTTTCCTCGGCTGTCAGCGCTTCGGCGAGCGCGGCGATGCGCGCATCGCTGTCCGCCGCACCGATGATTTGTGCGATCTGGACGCGATGCAGCGCCGCGGCGAGGTCGTCGAGCACGCCGGCGAAATCCGGCGCAAATTCGGCCAGGTGCTCGATCTGTGCCAGCAGTTTCGCGCCATCGCCTGCGTGCACGGATTCGATCAGCGCGAACACCTCGCCGCGCTCGAGCGTGCCGAGCATCTGGCGCACCTCGGCCGCGCTCACCGTGCCCGCGCCATGGGCAATGGCCTGGTCGAGCAGCGACAGCCCGTCGCGCAGCGAACCGTCCGCGCCGCGCGCGAGTTCTTCCAGCGCCCCGGCGTCGAAGGCGATCCGCTCGGCCTCGAGGATGTGCCGCATCTGGTGCACGATCTGGTCCGGCAACAGGCGCTTGAGGTTGAACTTCAGGCAGCGCGACAGCACCGTCACCGGCAGTTTTTCGGGATCGGTCGTCGCGAGCAGGAACTTCACGTGCGCGGGCGGTTCCTCCAGCGTCTTGAGCAAGGCATTGAAGGCCGACTTGCTGAGCATGTGCACTTCGTCGATGAGGTAGACCTTGAAGCGGCCGCGCGCCGGCGAATACTGTGCGTTCTCGATCAACTGGCGCACATCGTCGACGCCGGTATTGCTGGCCGCATCGATCTCGATCATGTCCATGAAGCGACCGGCATCGATGTCCCGGCACGTCGCGCACTCGCCACAGGGATTGGACGATTGCCCGCGCTCGCAGTTCAGCGCCTTGGCGAAAATGCGCGCGATCGTGGTCTTGCCGATGCCGCGCGTGCCGGTGAACAGGAAGGCATGGTGCATGCGCTGCGAGTCGAGCGCATTGGACAACGCGCGCACGACGTGCTCCTGGCCGACCAGCTCGGAAAACTTCTTGGGCCGCCACTTGCGGGCGAGGACTTGGTAACTCATCGGGACACCG
>JAFEFP010000044.1 GCA_018240545.1 Pseudomonadota bacterium
CGCCCGGCTTGACGTCCTTGACCGCCGCGTTGAAGTCGGCGGCGGACTTGATCGCCTTGCGCCCGACCATCGTGACCACGTCGCCCGGCTGCAGCCCACTGCGCTGCGCGGCGGCACCGCGCACGTTGGTGATGACCACGCCCTCGCCGTCCTTGATGCCCAGTTGCTTGCGCTGCTCGGCCGTCAGGTCGTCGACCACGATGCCCAGGGCATTGGCGGATTTCGCCTGCGCGCCGCGCGTACCGGCGATTTCATTCTTGTCCTGCGGCAGCTCGCCGACGGTGACCGGCACGGCGATCGTCTTGCCGTTGCGGAAGATCTTCAATTCCGCCTTGCTGCCCGGCTTGGTGTTCCCGACCAGCGGCGGCAGGTCGGAGGACTGGTCGATGGCATGGCCGTCGAAGGCGAGGATCACGTCCTGCACCTGCACCCCCGCCTTGTCCGCACCGCTGCCCGGCGTGACACTGGCGACCAGTGCCCCTTCGGCACTCGGCAGGCCCAGGCTTTGCGCCATGGCGCGATCCATGTTCTGGATCTGCACGCCGATCATGCCGCGCGAGACGTGGCCGTACTGCTTGAGCTGTTGGACGGTATTCATCGCGATGTCGATCGGAATCGCCAGCGAAATGCCGACCGAACTGCCGGTATTGCTGACGATCTGCGAATTGATGCCGACAACCTGCCCGTCCATGTTGAACAGCGGACCGCCGGAATTGCCACGATTGATCGGCACGTCGGTCTGGATGAACGGCACGTACTGCTGATCGGCGCCGCCAAAACCGCGGCCGACATAGCTGACGATGCCGTGCGTGACGGAATGGTCGAACCCGAACGGCGAGCCGATCGCGACGACCCACTGGCCGGGCTTGAGTTTGCTCGAATCGCCGATCGCCACGGTCGGCAGGCCGGTCGCATTCACCTTGAGCAGGGCGATGTCGGAATCCGTGTCCGTGCCGATCACCTTGGCATCCAGTTCGCGGCGGTCGGACAGGCGCACCACGATCTGGTCGGCGCCGTCGACGACATGGTTGTTGGTCAACACGTAGCCGTCGCTGGAGATGATGAAACCAGAGCCCATCGACACGCGCGTACCATCGAAGCGGGGATGCCCGCCGCCCGGGCCCTGGGGACCGAAAAAGCGGCGGAAGATCTCCGGCACGTCCTGCGGGTCGATCTGCCCATTCTGGGTGTCGTCGCTGCCCGTGTGCGTGGCCTTGATGTTGACCACGGCCGGCGCGTTCTTCTGCACCAGCTGGGTGAAATCGGGCAATTGCTGCGCATACGCGCCGGCGCTGAGCAGGATCAGCGCGAACAATGCGCCGATCTTGCCGATGGCGATCTTGTGCATGGCGATCTTGTACATGGAAACGTCCTTCTGTTCAGGCAATTCGTGGCAGACGCCCACCGCGGCCGCATGCCGCCGAAGGCGCACGGGTTTTCGGGTCAACGCGACGGTTGCGGCGTGGCCGGTGCCCGTGGCGGCTGGATCAGCAGCACAAAGGGCGTCTGGGGATTTGGCGCAACGCCGTCCGCGTAGCGCCAGCGCTGCTCGTAGCGATAACGCGGCAGGGATATCACGCTCGTGTCGAAACTGGCCGGCTGCGCATAGTCGAAACCCGGCGCGATCGGCATGAAAACGCCCTGCGGCCGTTGCATGGTCGCCGCCGGAAGCGACGCCAGCGTGGCCGATGGCGTTGGCGGCTGGATCGCCGGCCGCGTACCGAGCAATGCGACCACGGCCACCGCCGCGGCGATGGCACCGCCGCCGGCCCAGCGCAGCACACGCAGCCCATGGCCCGGTCCCGGCACCTGCTGCGACACGCGTTGCATCACGCGCTCGGCGAACCCGGCCTCGACCGGAACGAATGCCGCCTGGCGGCGGAGTACGGCGCTGGCCAGCTGATACCGCGACCAGCGCTGCGCCAGTTCCGCGTCGGCGTCGATGCCGCGCAGCAGGAAGCGCATCTGGTCCCTGGGCAGTTCGCCGTCCATCAGGGCGGAAAGTTGTTCGCGCAGTGCCTGGCTCATGGTTCGTTCACCTTGGCGTCCGCCAGCAGCGGGCGCAGTTTCTGGTCGATCGCGTCGCGCGCCCGGAAAATGCGGGAACGCACGGTGCCGATCGGACAATCCATCTTTTCGGCGATTTCCTCGTAGCTCAAGCCGTCGACCTCGCGCAAGGTGATGGCGGTCTTCAGGTCCTCGGGCAATTGTTCGACCGTGGCGAACACGGTTTGTTCAATTTCCTGGCGCATCAGCTCGTGCTCGGGCGTGGCGCGATCCTTCAGGCGCATGCCGCCGTCGAGCAGCACGGCGTCGTCGATGCCGATGTCGTCGGCCGGCGGGCGCCGGCCCTGTGCGACAAGGTGATTCTTGGCCGTGTTGGTTGCGATCTTGTACATCCACGTATAAAACTGGCTGTCGCCACGAAACGCGGCCATGGCGCGCCAGGCGCGCATGAACGCTTCCTGCGCCACGTCCTGGCATTCACTCCAGTCCGAGACATAGCGCGAAATCACGCCGATCACCTTGTGCTGGTACTTGCGCACCAGCAGGTCGAAAGCGCGCTGTTCTCCCTTTTGCACCCTTTCGACCAGGGCCAGGTCCGACTCGTTGTCGCCCATCCGGGCTTTACTCCTGTACTGGCGTCCCGGTCACGCCGGGCTCATAGACAAAACGGGGGGCGACAAGTTCACCGGGCCTGCGCGCGGCATGTTCAGGCGGCCGTTTCGCCAGCCTGGACGCCCTGAAACACGCGCTCGCGCTCGGTCAGCAGATTCTCGAAACTGGCCGCCGGCAGCGGCCGGCAGAACAAATAGCCTTGCAGTTCCTCGCAACCCTCGCTGCGCAGGAAATCCAGGTGCTGCTCGATCTCCACCCCCTCGGCGACCACGGCACGGCCCAGGTTGTGCGCCATGCCGATGGTGGCACGCACGATCGCCTCGTCATCCGGATCCACGCCGATATTGCGCACAAAGGTCTGATCGATCTTGATGCGGTCGGCGGGAAAGCGCTTGATGTAGTCGAGCGAGGATTGGCCGGTGCCGAAATCGTCGATCGCGATGTGGCAGCCGAGGTCGCGCAGGCCCTGCAGGGTCTCGAGCAGGTTCGGAATGTTCTTGACGTTGATGCTCTCGGTGACTTCCAGGTCCAGCAGGTTGGCTTCCAGGCCGGTGTCGCGCAGCACCTGCGCAACCACCTCGACGAGATTCTGCTGGCGCAATTGCAGCGCGGACAGGTTGACGCTGACGCGCAAATCCAGCGCGAAGCGGTCCTGCCAGCGGCGCGCGTCCGCGCAGGCCGTGCGCAGGACCCACTCTCCGATCGGCACGAT
Organism: Pseudomonadota bacterium; assembly: GCA_018240545.1. Classification (GTDB taxonomy): domain Bacteria; phylum Pseudomonadota; class Gammaproteobacteria; order Xanthomonadales; family Rhodanobacteraceae; genus Rudaea. The sequence goes on from JAFEFP010000044.1 coordinate 3,332, forward strand.
CAGGCCGTTTTCCTCGGCCAGCGGGATGAAGAAACCCGGGCTGATCATGCCCAGTTCCGGGTGTTCCCAGCGGATCAGCGCCTCCATGCCCGAGATGTCCTCGCTGCCGGTCGCGACTTGCGGCTGGTAGTACACGCGCAACTCGCCGTTTTTCTCGGCCAGGCGCAACTTGGATTCCAGGGCCAGGCGCTGCTGGTGCGATTCCTCGGGCACGGCGACGTAGGTCTGGAAATTGTTGCGACCCATGCCCTTGGCGCTGTACATCGCCACATCGGCGTGCTTGAGCAGGCGTTCGGCATTGGCCGCATCGTCCGGATAGAAACTTACGCCGATGCTGGCGGTGATGTGCAACTCGCTGCCGTCGGCCAGGGTCAGCGGCACCTCCATCACGCGCACGATCTTCTCGGCAATGCGCATCACGTCGTCGCGCTGCACGATGTGACGCAGGATCATGGTGAACTCGTCGCCTGCGTAGCGGGCCACCGTATCGGACGCGCGCACGCTGCCGCGCAGGCGCTTGGACACGGCGATCAGGACCTCGTCGCCGACACCGTGGCCGAGCGAGTCGTTGATGCTCTTGAAGCGGTCCAGATCCACGAACAGCACGGCAAACATCTCCCCGGTACGGTGCGCTTCCTTGATCGTGGTTTCCAGGCGATCGTTGAACAGCAACCGGTTCGGCAAGCCGGTGAGCGCGTCCTGCAGGCCCTTGGCGCGCCCTTGTTCACGCGCGCGGCGCAACTCGAGTTCCAGCGCCAGACGCGCCGCGACGGCGCGCAGGGTGTCGACCAGCAGCGGATCCGATACCAGCGCCCCGCGCCGCGCGATCAGCAGCGCCCCGAGCGTACTGCGACGCTCATCGCGCAGCGGCAGACCGATGAACGCCGCATAGCGGAAGAATTCCAGGAAGGCGTCCTGGTCCGCGTGTTGCCACGCATTGTCGCCGTGAAAAACCAGCTCGCCACCGAGCACGCGCTTGAGCAGCGATTGTTTCAGCGGATCGGGCGCTTCGGCGGGCAGGCTTTCCCGAAAATAGGCATGCAGCGGTTGCGCCTCGGCATTTTCCTCGGGCCGTGCCGACACCAGCATGACAAAATCCGGATTGAGCCAGCCGCTCACGAGCTTGACGACTTCGCCCAGCCCCTCGTCGCCACCACCGCATTCGGATGCCGCGGCGATCATGCCCAGCGCGGACTGATAGCGCGCGACATCCCCGCCACCGGCCGCTTCGCGGAACGCGGACACGTGCACCAGCTTTCCTTCCTGTACCGCCAGGCGCATGAAGCCCTGGACGGAATCCGACCCGCCGTCGCCGCGCCGCCGCTGGCACACGAAGCGCACGCTCCCCTCGCGCGCGAGGGTCGCCATCAAGGCGGCCCGCTGGTTGCGGTCGCGGCCCGCATCGAGCGCATCCAGCGGCTGTCCGATCACCTGCGCCCGCGAAAATCCGGAGCGTTGTTCGAACGTCGCATTGGCATCCGTCACGGCGCCGGTGTTTGGATCCGACAGCACGATTTCGTCGAGACTGTCCTCAAAGGCGAACTGGTAGCGGTCCCCACCGCTGCTGCGCTCGTTGCCACCTGTCCCCACCGTCCCGAGCACGCGACGCACGCGCGCCAGGACTTCGCTCGCATCGACCGGGCTGCGCAACCAATCCACCACGCCGGGGGGCGCACGCGACCAGTCCCAGTGCCGCTGCGCCGCGTCGGCCGATGCAATGCCGATCACCGGCACCTGGGCCAGGCGCGCATCACCCTTGAGCTGGGTGCAGAACGCGACCGCCTCGCGCGCCTCGCCGACGAATTCCATCACCACCACGTCGATTTGCGGATCCTGCTTGAGGAAGGCCAGCGCCTGCGCCAGGTCCTTGGCCGTGTATACGGCCTCGAAGTTCTGCGCATCAAGTGTGTCGAACAGGACGCGACGGTCGTCGCGATGGGTGGTGACGATCAGTACCGAACCGGGATTGGTGGCAGGCGCCGACATCAGGTAACCCAGCGTCCGTCGCGCAGGCGCGGGCGCGTGCCCGCGACCGGCTGGTGCGAAATGACTTCGACCAGGGCGTCCATGCCCTCGGGCATCGCGATCGTTTCGCCGACAAACACCACCTTGCGCCCGGCGACAACGCGCGAGCGCGCGATCTGGCGCAACAAACCCGTATTTGGCGGACGCAGGTGCTCCGCGAAATCGGAAAACAGGTAGATCCCGAACTGCGGGCTTTGCAGGATGTAGCGCAGCGCGTCGGTCGCACGCTTGGAGCCGGGTACGCGCAGGTCGCGCTCGCGCAAGCTGGTGATCCCGGCCTCGTCCTGCCAGTAGTACACTGACTGTCCGGTACGCAAGGCGAGCACCCGGAATTGCGCGATTACGTCGGGCGTGTTCGCGGTACGGATCGCGATGAGGTTGCGCGACGACTCCACGATGCGGTCGAACAGCGCCGGGGTGACGAAGACTTCGGCCGCGGCGCTATCGTTGATGGATGGATGCGGCTGCAAGGCGAACGGCCCGATTGACCGCAGGTGCGGCTTGCGCGGATTATAGCGATCCCGCCCGCCGCCCGCTTGAGGCCGCCATGTTCGAAGGTCTGCGCTTCGCCCACTGGAAAGCAGAAAGCGACGCCGAAGGCATTGTCGTGCTCACCTTCGACCGCGCCGGCGCCTCGGTCAACGCCATCAGCCGGGCCGTGCTCGACGAACTGGCCCAGATCACCGAGCGGCTGTCGTTCGAGCCGCCCAGGGGCGTGGTGATCCGCTCCGGCAAGGCGAACGGTTTCATCGCCGGCGCCGATGTGCATGAATTCGAGAGTTTCGAGACGCAACCCGGCGGCGTGCTCGGCAGTATCGAATACGGCCAGCGCGTGTTCCAGAACTTCGCGCGCCTGCGCTGCCCGACGGTGGCGGCGATCCACGGCTACTGCATGGGCGGCGGTACCGAACTTTCGCTGGCTTGCCGCTACCGGGTAGCCACGCGCGATCCGAAGACGAAGATCGGTTTCCCCGAGGTCATGCTCGGCATCATTCCCGGCTGGGGCGGCACCGCGCGCCTGCCGCGCCTGATCGGCGCGCCGCAGGCCCTGCCCGTGATGCTTACCGGCAAGGCACTCGGCGCCGAGGCCGCGCGCGCGCTCGGCATGGTCGACGCACTGACCTCGCCCGAACTGCTGCTGGATGCCGCCAAGGAGCAGATCCGCCATCCGCATCCGCGCCCCTTCGCCCAGCGCCTGCGCGCGTGGGCGACGAACCTCTGGCCGGTGCGGCAGATCCTTGCCCCCATCGTGCGCAAGCAGACCGCGGCCAAGGCGCGGCCCGACCAGTATCCGGCGCCATTCGCCCTGATCGAGGTCTGGCGCCGCGGCGGATCGAGCGTCACCCAGCGCCTGAAGATCGAAGCGCGTGCGGTCGCCAAGCTCGCCGCGACCCCGACCTGCCGCAACCTCATCCGCGTCTACTTTCTGCAGGAACGCCTCAAAGGCCTCGGCGCCGGCAGCGACGCCGACATCCAGCATGTGCACGTCGTCGGCGCCGGCGTCATGGGCGGCGACATTGCCGCCTGGTGCGCGCTGCGCGGCTTCACCGTGACCTTGCAGGATCGCGAGATGAAGTTCATCCAGCCGGCACTGGATCGTGCGCAGGACTTGTTCGCCAGGCGCCTGAAGACGCCCGACCGCATCAAGCCGGCATCCGATCGATTGAAAGCGGATGTCGACGGCAAGGGCATCGCCGATGCCGACCTCGTCATCGAGGCCATTTACGAAAATCTCGAAGCCAAGCAGGACTTGTACAAGAAGACCGAGCCTTCAATGAAACCCGGCGCCTTGCTCGCGACGAACACATCGAGCATTCCGCTCGACGAATTACGCACCGCGGTCGGCAACGACAAGCGATTCCTCGGCCTGCATTATTTCAATCCCGTCGCGCAGATGCCCTTGGTGGAAATCGTGCGCCAGGATCACCTCGATCCCGCGAACGAAAAACACGCGCTCGCTTTCTGCAAGGCGATCGACAAACTGCCCGTGCCGGTGAAAGGCACGCCGGGATTCCTCGTCAACCGGATACTGATGCCCTACCTGCTCGAAGCCATGCGCCTGTTCAAGGAAGGCGTGCCCGGCCCCGTGCTCGACAAGGCGGCGAAGAAATTCGGCATGCCGATGGGGCCGATCGAACTCGCCGACACCGTGGGCCTGGATGTCTGCGCCTCGGTCGGCAAGGAGGTCGGCACCTTCCTTGGTCTTGCGATTCCCGATGGACTCGATGCGCTGATCGCCGCCGGCAAGAAGGGCAAGAAGACCGGCGAAGGCCTGTACAAGTGGGAAAACGGCAAGCCGGTGAAGCCCGAGGTCGATCCCAAGTACCAGGCGCCGGCCGACATCACCGAACGCATGATCCTGCCGATGCTCAACGAGTCGGTGTCCTGCCTGCACGATGGCGTCGTCGACGATGCCGACCTGCTCGACGCCGGGGTCATCTTCGGCACCGGATTCGCGCCGTTCCGCGGCGGCCCGATCCAGCACATCCGCAGCGAAGGCGCGGACAAGATCAAGGCGCAGTTGGCCGAGCTTGCCGGCAAATACGGCAAGCGTTTTGAGCCGAAATTGGGCTGGGACAACGCGGTGCTCAAAGCACCGGCAAATTAGAAAACCGTTCGTGTTGAGCGTAGCGGAGCGCAGCTTCGCGAAGTCGAAACACAAATATTCACACCAAGCGCTGAGCCCTTCGACTTCGCGCCTGCGGCGCGTAGCCTGTCCCGAGCGTAGTCGAGGGGCTCAGGGCGAACGGGCTAATTTCAATCTTCCTCAAACCGCTGCGACCCGAACGGTTTCTGCGCCTGCTTCGGCGGCGCAATCCCCTTCGCGACCGCCTCCCACACCGCCAATGCGTCGCGCGTCGCGGCCACATCGTGCACGCGCACGATGGCCGCGCCTTTCATCACCGCGATCATCGCCGCTGCCGCGGAACCGACGGCGCGGTCGGCGTGCTTCGCGCGCCCGGTCAGCGTGCCGACCATGGCCTTGCGCGACAAACCGACCAGCAGCGGCACGCCCAGTGCGGCAAGTTGGTCAAGGTTTCCCAGCAGCGTCAGATTGTGTTCCAGCGTCTTGCCGAAGCCGAAACCCGGGTCGGCGAGAATGCGTTTCTTGTCGATGCCGGACATCTCGCAGGCGAAGATGCGCTCGGCGAGAAAACGCCGCACGTCGGACACGACATCGTCGTAGCGCGGATCATCCTGCATCGTGCGCGGTTCGCCGAGCATGTGCATCAGCACCACCGGCACCTTCAATTCCGCCGCGGCATCGAGCGCGCCCTCGCGGCGCAGCGCGCAGACATCATTGATCATGCCGGCGCCGGCGCCAACCGCCGCGCGCATTACCTCGGGCTTGCTTGTGTCGATCGAGATCGGCACCTCGACGCGCTTTGCGAGCGCTTCGATTACCGGCACGACGCGTGCAATTTCGTCCTCGGCGGGAATTTCTCCCGCACCGGGTCGTGTCGATTCCGCGCCAACATCGAGCAGGTCCGCGCCCTGCTCCGCCATCGCCACGCCTTGCGCGACGGCGGCATCCACGTCGCCACGCAATCCGTCGCCGGAAAACGAATCGTCGGTCAGATTGAGGATGCCGCAGACGCGCGGGCGATCCAGACGAAGCTCGCGGCCGGCGCAGTCGAGCACGGGAACGGTGTCGAACATGTCAGCCTTTCGCCGATACGGCCGCGCGGATCTGGTCGATGCTCAGCGCCTCGCTTTCGCTCGGTGGCGGCAGGCCGGTGTTCTTGCAAAAGGCAATGAAACGCGGATCGTCGCGCACGCTCAGGACGACAGGGTCGAACAGCAGGAAAAGAAGGTCTTCGACCGAGGCGTGCTGCAGCCCTTCCATGACGTGGTCGGCATCGCCGCGCAGCGCATAAATCTGCGCGACCAGGTATGGATTGGCGCTTGCCTTGGCCTTGTCCGCGAGGACGTTCGCCAGCGCGGCGTCGGCCGCCGCGCGATCCGATCCGGCCTGGGCAGCCAGCGCCGTGTACAGATCGCGGTGATCGGCGGGCATTTGCGCGGCGATTTTCATGGCGGCATCCGCGTCGCCGCGCGCCAGGGCGGCGAGCATGCGCGTGAGTACGATTCTAGGGCGCCATTTCTGGTTCATTTGCGGCAGGCTTTCGGAGGTATCGAGGTACTTTTCCGCCTCGTCCAGCCGGCCAGTCGCCACCAGCAATCGCGCGTATTGATGGTAATTGTTGAGGTAGAGCGGTTCGATCGAGAGCAGGTGCTCCCTCAGTTGGATCGCCTCATGCAGTTTTCCGATGCCGGCCAGCGTATAAGCGCAGCCGTTGAGGACCGTGCCGTCGTCCGGCGCCAATTGCACGGCACGGCTGCATTCGGCCAGGGCGCCCTGGTAGTCGAACGTGTAGAACTGCAGGTAGGCGCGGGTCGCGTGGGCCGCCCCCAGTTCGGGGGCCAGTTGCAGCGCCTTGTTCACCGCAAGGCGCGCTTCGTCCATGTGTCTGCGATCCGCTGCGGGTGGACCGGAGTATTCGGAGAATGTGGCGACGGTGCCCAACGCCCCGGACATTTGCGCCAACGCCATCGCATAGTCCGGGTCGAGTTGCACGGCCTTGCCCAGGTATTTGACGGCTTCGGGGAATTTCTCCTCGTGCCAATACTTCATGCCCTGCAGGTAGGCATTGTAGGCATCGAGGTTGCCGCCGGGCGGCCGGTCGTCCTGCTTCGCGGCCGCCTCTGGCGACAACAGCTTCACCCGCAAGGCGCCGGTAACCGCCGATGCGATCTCGTCCTGCAGGGCGAACAGGTTCTGGTATGGGCGGTCGTAGTGCTGTGCCCACAGCGTGCTGCCGTCGGCGGCCTTGACCAGCGAGGCGCTGATGCGCACCAGGTCGCCCGCGCGTTGAACACTGCCGCTGAGCAGGAAGGACACACCCAATTTGCGACCGATCGTCGCGCTGTCGTCCTTGCTTTCGCGGAACTGGAACGCGGAGGTGCGGCCGATCACCTTCAGCCCGTCGAACCGCGACAGCGTGTCGATCAGGTTTTCCGAAAGACCGTCGGAGAAGAATTGCTGGTCGGGATCCTTGCTGGCATTGACCAGCGGCAGCACGGCGACGCTCGGTTCCGGCTCCACCGTCGCCGCGTTCGTCGTGCTCGCCGTGCCAGCTGCCGTGTCGCCGGCGACGACGCGATGCGGCGTCTGCCGCGTCGTCGCGACATACGCGGCGATGGCACCCGCCGCGAGAATCAGTCCGGCAACCAGAAGCCAGCGCTTGCGTCCGGCTGGCGGCGGCGCATCCATCGTCCGCGTCACTGCCGACAAACCCGGGCTTGTCTGTATCGCCTCGATCCGTTTCGCAACTTCCGCACCGGAGGCCGGACGTCGATCGGGCGATTTCGCCAACATCGTGTCGACAAGCGGCTGATAGCGGCCCAGTACCTCCGGCAGGCGCGGCACCGGCGCATGAATGTGCTGCATGCCGACCGGCATATCGCCCGTGCCGCGGTAAGGCAATTGATTCGTAAGCAACTGATAAAGCACTACACCGAGAGAATACAAGTCCGAACGGCCATCCAGAGGCTGCGCCTGCAACTGCTCCGGGCTCATGTAGTACGGCGTGCCGATCGTGGTGCCTTCCCGGGTCAGCGTCGGGTCGGTCGTGCCGTCGACGCGCAGCGCGCGAGCGATACCGAAATCGGCGAGCGCATACGAGCCATCCTTGCGCCGCAAGATGTTTTCCGGCTTCAGGTCGCGATGGATCACGCCTTCGGCATGGGCATGATCCAACGCCAGCGCGATTTCGCGTACGATTTCCAGCGCACGGGATGGCTCGTACAGCGTGCTCGCCGAGACCGCACCGCCGGGCATGTACTCCATCGCCAGATACGGTTGACCGGCGTGCACGCCGACATCGTAGACACTGACGATGTGGCGATCAGCCAACTTCGCGACGATGCGGCCTTCGCGCAGAAACCGCTCGGCGGCCACCGGATCGACGGCGAGCTGCGGCGTGAGCAGTTTCAGGGAAACCTCGCGGCCGAGCGACTCCTGCACGGCAAGGTACACCGTGCCCATGCCGCCGCGACCAAGTTCGCGCACGATTCGGTAGCCCGGAATTTCCGCGTGTTCCATCATGCGGCAAGCATAGCCGATCGTTCCGTGTCGCGAAAAGAAAAAGGCCGCTCTAAGGCGGCCCTTTCGCGCGTCGCTACGCAGAGGTCAGTGCTGCGCCGCCGGACCACCGATGGGAGGCGTGGCCGGCTTGCCGACGTCCGGCGTACCGCCCGGACTGGAGTCGCTCGGTTTGCCCCAATCCTTGGGTGGGCCGGGCTCCCGGCCATCCATGATCGCCGTGATCTGGTCACTGTCGATCGTTTCGTACTGCAGCAACGCCCTGGCCATGGCATGCAGCTTGTCGATATTTGTGGTCAGCAGCTTGTGTGCGCGGTTGTAGGCACTATCGATGACGCCGCGCACGACTTCGTCGATCTTGCGCGCGGTTTCCTCGGATACCTGCTTGTGCTGGGTCACGGAACGACCCAGGAAAACTTCGTCTTCTTCGGCACTGTACGTCATGGGCCCCATTTCCGGCGACAAGCCGTACTTGGTCACCATGTCGCGAGCCAGCCCGGTCGCGCGCTGGATGTCGTTGGATGCGCCCGTGGTGACTTTTTCCTCGCCGAAGATGATTTCCTCCGCGACGCGCCCGCCGTACAAGCTGGCAAGGCGGCTTTCGAGATAGGTCCGGCTGTGGCTGTAGCGGTCGGCTTCGGGCAGGAACAGCGTCACGCCCAGCGCGCGACCACGCGGAATGATCGTCACCTTGTGCACCGGATCGTGCTCGGGCACGAGGCGCCCGACGATGGCGTGGCCGGCTTCGTGATACGCAGTGAGCTTTTTCTCGTCCTCGCTCATGATCATGGACTTGCGTTCCGAGCCCATCATGATCTTGTCCTTGGCGCGCTCGAAGTGGTCCATGGTCACCGCGCGCGAATTGAAGCGCGCGGCGAACAGCGCGGCCTCGTTGACGAGGTTGGCCAGGTCCGCGCCGGAGAACCCCGGCGTGCCGCGCGCGATCACCGTCGCATCGACGTCGTCGGCCAGCGGCACCTTGCGCATGTGCACTTTCAGGATCTGCTCGCGCCCGCGCAGGTCGGGCAACGGCACCACGACCTGACGATCGAAACGGCCCGGACGCAGCAACGCGGGGTCAAGCACGTCGGGCCGGTTCGTCGCGGCGATGACGATGATGCCCTCGTTGCCTTCGAAGCCATCCATTTCGACCAGCAACTGGTTCAGCGTTTGCTCGCGTTCATCGTGACCGCCGCCCAGGCCCGCGCCGCGATGGCGGCCGACCGCGTCGATCTCGTCGATGAAGATGATGCACGGGGCGTGCTTCTTGGCCTGCTCGAACATGTCGCGCACGCGCGAGGCGCCGACGCCGACGAACATCTCGACGAAGTCGGAACCCGAGATCGAGAAGAACGGAACCTTGGCCTCGCCGGCGATCGCCTTGGCGAGCAGCGTCTTGCCAGTGCCCGGGGAGCCGACCATCAGCACGCCGCGCGGAATGCGCCCGCCGAGTTTCTGGAACTTGCCCGGATCGCGCAGGAATTCGACCAGTTCGCCGACCTCCTCCTTGGCTTCGTCGCAGCCGGCGACATCGCTGAAATTGACCTTGACCTGGTCCTCGCCCTGCAGCTTGGCGCGCGAGCGCCCGAAGCTCATCGCCCCGCGCCCGCCGGCGCCTGCCTGCATCTGGCGCATGAAATACACCAGCAGGCCGATGAAGATGATGAACGGGATCCAGTCGACCAGCACGCGCGTCCACGCGCCGGAGGTGTCGGCCGGCTCCTGCGTCACCTCGACGTTGTGCGAACGCAGGGTCGGGATCATCTGGCTGTCGTCGAACGGCGCCGTGGTCGACAGCGGACTGCCGTCCTTGCGCTTGCCGGTAATGTTCGACGGCATGCTGGCACTGATCGAGACTTGGGCCACGGCGTTGTTCTCGACCTGCTGCATGAAATCCGAATAGGAAATGTTGCGCGGACTCGTCGAGCGCGGGTTGAAACTCTGGAACACGGCGATCAGCACGACCGCGATGACGATCCAGAGCAGCAGGTTCTTGGCCATG
>JAFEFP010000045.1 GCA_018240545.1 Pseudomonadota bacterium
GGTGATGCCGTTGCCCAGGCGCAAATCGGTGGTCAGGCGCGCGCTCCATTGCGGCGAAAAGAAATAGCCCCCGTCCAGGCCCAGCGTGTAGTAGTCATTGTTGTAGCCGATATGGTGCGTGTTGAAGTAATACTCGCCGTGCGCGTGCCAGAAGAAATTCGAAAAATCGAACTGGTGGGCAAGGTCGAGGCCAAGGCCGAGTTTGGAGTTGCGCTCGCCGATGCTGGTGCCGTAATACGCATAGTTGTGGCTGGGCACGATCAAATCCACTTGCGGTGCGATCTGGATGCCGTTGTAGTCGAAGTGGTAACGCACGCCGGCCGTCCAGTCCTGGAACGCGCCGTGGTAGCTGCCGTCGTCGCGCAGCGTCGGTCGGCACGCGGGCGTCGGTCCCTGCGGCGTCAGGCACGAAATGACCGGGTGCGCGTACAGGCCGCCGGGGAGCTTGGTGCTGAGCATCGACTCGATGTAGGGCAGGCCCAGATGCACTTCCCAGCCGTCGGCGACGAAGTAGCTGCCTTGCAAGGCGTAGCTGAAGAAGCTGCCGTTGCCGGAGTCCTTGCCGGCCGGGCCGTCGAAGTCGCCGTGGTAATAGGCGTGCTGATATTCGAAGCCGATCGAACCGTGGCCGGCCGCATATTCGGAAGTCGGTGCATCGTCGGCAGGCGTTGTGTCGTCGGCATGCGCCACGTTGTGAAGACCGCAAAGTGCGAGCGCCAACGCCATGCTGGATACGGTTGTCATTTTCCGATGCCTCATTTCGAAAACTCCTTGTCGGGCGCTCGTCGAGCGCATACACCTTCCTGAGCAAGCCGCGTTTGTCGGCGCCCTTCGCCAATGTGAAGGACGCATCCGGATTGCCTGGCGCGAGGATTACGTCCCGCGCGACTTCATGGTCTGTTCGATCGTCTTCAGGAACTGGTGGATGTTGGCGTTTTCGTTCAGCGCCAACGGATACTGCTTCAGCGTCGCGTCTTCGACGTTGTTCGGAAACACCGGGATCATCGCGGGCTCGCGCGTGATGTTCGCAAGCTGCGGCTGGATTGCGGCAAGGTCGCCGGCATAGGCGATGATCACGTCGTAATGGTGCGCGGCCAAGGCCTTGCCGAGCGCGTCGGGTGAATTGACGACGGTGACGGAGTGGCCGGCCTTTTCCAGATTCCGATCGAACTGTTGGATGTCGTCCGTTACGCCATGCCGCTGTGTTGCGTTGGTGCCGGAATACAGCAGGATTTGCGCCGGATGCTGCGTGACAAACGTGTGATAGTGCAGCGCGGCGCCCATGTGGTACATCGCTTCGCCGCAGGCCAGGGCGTCCTGCGCGGAGATCGCGACGATCAACGACAACGCGGTTGTGGTGAGCTTGTTCATGGTTTGTTCCTCGGTTGGACGTTGGGTTTTGCAGCCGCCCCGGCTTGCCGTTCTGAGTGATTCGGATGTGTAGTTAAGGATTGCGTGGCGGCGATTACAGAGCCTGCCCTGAGCTTGTCGAAGGGCTCTGCCGTGATGGCGATGAATATCGGCGCCGACCAGCCGCCGGATGTGTCCGTTTCCAGGTCCAGCGAGGCGATAATCCGTTCCGGATGCGGGTTGGGCAGGCGCGGGTTGCTGTAAACCTGCGCCTGTGGCATGCCGATCACTGCCAGGTCGTCGGCAGCCCAGCCGATCGGTGTTGGCCGGTCCGTGTCGCTCATGCCGGGCACCTCGCGCTGGATGCGGATTGGCAGCAAGGCTTCCGAGCCGTCCCGGTAATGCAGCCGCACGTTCGCGTAAGTGCGTTCGTTGGGTTCGGGGACCGGGAGCGAGGTTGCCATCAGCACATGCAGCGCCGCGATCGGCACCGCCGGCACGTGTATGCCGGTGGCGCGCGGGCGCAGGTCGGTGCCGAGCGCGCGGTTGCCGGCCCGCGTCGAGCGCAGTTCGATGCCGCCGCGGATGTCGTAGTCCACGCCGTCGAGTCTGACCACGCCGCCGGGCACGTTGACCGTGCTGAGCAGCACGGCATCGGCCTCCCGGCGGATCGAATACGGTGTCATCGTGTAGTAATCGGTCAGATCCAGCAGCAGCGGACTCGCGTGCGGATCGCGCTGCGGCACTGGCGCACCGGCCACGTCGCGCGCGATGGCAAATGCCGGGCGTGGTTCCTTTCGCTTCCATGCGCCAGCATCGTGGCTGCGCAGGTAGGCGTGCTGTTCGGGATCGACCATGGTTAGCACGCGCCGCGTACGCGGTGCCGGCGCCAGCAGGTCTGCGTCGCGGCGCAACTGCGCCACGCTGCGCTCGTCCGCGCGCACCGGCCACGCGACCAGCAGGTGGGTGAGCCCCAGGCGTGCGAGCAGCCGTTGATCCTGCGGGTCGAACGACAAGCGAATGATCGCATCCGTGCTGCGCCAGTTGACCGCCAGCGGCGGCCCGATCGCATCGAGGGTCGATGCATCGAAAAGCTGCACATTGCGCCCATAGGAGTGGGCGATCAGGCTCTGTTCGGCAGAGATGGCAAAGACGGTGGTCGCTTCGCCGCCGTGCAGCGCTGCACTGATGCGTTCGCCGGGACCGCCGGGATCGAGGATCAGGTTGTCGCGGGTCGCCAGCAACGGTTTGTCGCCCAGGGTTACGACACCGATCGGCCACACGCCCTGCAAATCGCGTTGTTCGCGGATCGTGTTCGCGGCCACGTCCCATAAAATCAGGCGGCCGTTTCCGGCGTCGCCGTCGGCGTTGCGCGTCAGCAACCATGCAGCGGATGCGTTGGCCGTGAAGCTGCCCCAGATAACCGGTGCCTGCGGATCGTGCGGATAGCCGCCAAGGCGGCGCAGGTCGGTATCGAACACCTCGGTCGCGCCGGTGCGCGGACCGACGACCATCAGCCGCGATTCGTCCGCGGAAAACTGCATCAGGCGAATCGGACCATCGACCTCGACGCGTCCGGGCCTGAATTTCCCGGTCGCGAGGTCAATCGTGCGTAGCTGCTCAGCGAAGCCGTTCGGGCGATTCGCGCCAAACGCCAGCACGGCGAAGGAACCATCCGCACGCAACGCGACGTTGACCGGTGTGTCGGGCAGATCCACCGGCGCGTAACGCTCGCGCATCGTCTTCGCATCGAACACATGCAGCGCGTGGCCGCAAATCACGACCAGCGTCTTCGCCGCATCCACGAGTTCGGCATAACTGGCCGGTTGCGGCAACCGCGTCCACGGCGTCGATGTTCCGGCGCCGACCGCCGCCACGCGCACCCGGTCGTAATCCACGTCGGCGACGTGGTTGCCATCGAACAGCATCTTGTCGGTAAGGCGATCCGTCGACTTGGCGTCGATGACCGGATCGGTGGGCAGACGCCACAGGCGCACTTCGCCGCTCATGTCGGCCGTGACCAACAGCCCGGTGCGCATCGATGCATCGGACCAGTACAGGCCGGCGCGCGCAGAACGTGTCGGATTGGCAGTGATGCGCGTGGCTTGCGTTCCCCCGCCGTCCGGTCCCTGTTCGGGCATGCGCCAGAGCGTCGTCTTGCCTTCGCCCGACGCGATGAGCAGATTGTTGCGGTGGCTGATCGCGATCTTGCGCAGTTCGAAATCGTGCTGCAGCGGACCGGCATGCAGGCTGTTGCCCGTGGCGACGTCGAACGCGAAAGCATCGCCACCGGAACGGGCCACCGCACACCAGGCATCGTCTTCGCTGAAGGCGATCCAGGTCACCTCGCTGCCGGCGGGAATGGGAAACGTGCGTACGGCCAGTGATTTCAAATCGACGAGGTACAGATGTCCGTCCTCGTCGCCGAGCGCGACGTGGCTGCCGTCATGGCTTTCCTGCCAGGCCGTGAAACGCTTGTTGGCGAGAGCCTCGATTTCGTGAGCGGCTGCGGGATTGCGCGGATCCTCGACCGTCAAGCCGGTCATGCCTTGCCGGAAATGCACCGCGTAGCGGCCGCCGCGCGTCAGCAGCCAGGGATCCCCGCTGCTGTGGCGGAGCTCGGCTTTCGACAGCGGCTTCCATGGATCGACCTGCCAGAGCTGGGCAGAGCCGTCGTGGTGGAACAGCAAGGCGTATTTGCCGTCGGCGCTGTAGTCGGCTTGCGCAAAATCCGCGAATGCCGCCGGTGGCGCGACGATGCGCGCCTTGTCCAGATCGACGAGGAAGGTGTTGATGTTGGCAGGATTGGCCACGTAGCTGAACCAATCCAGCGTCACGCGCAGTCGGTGGTCATCGACAAAGCGCAGCAGGGTCGGCATGCGCTCGCTGGCATCGGCGGTGGGCTGGTCGAGCAGGTCAACGCGGCCGCGCTCGGTCAAGGTAGCGGTGTCGTACCAGCGCACGCTGACATTGTTCAACCCGATCGCCAGCAGGCTCCCGTCGGGACTCAGCGCGGCGCTGATCGGCATGGCGTCGGGAATGATCATGCGGTCGATCAGCGTGACGCCTTGGCTGAGGATCATGCCGATCTCGCGCCGTTCGATCGATGCCGGCAGTCCCGCTTTCTCCTGCTCTTCGACATTGTCGATCAGCGCCGGCAAGGCTTCGAACGCCTGGCCGTCGGTCTGCAGGCGCAGTGCCGCATTGCGCCGGCTTTCCCACAGGCGTGTGTTCGAGGTGGCCTCGTTTTTCTGCGCGAGCTGGCGCTCGGTTTCCGCGCGCTTCCATTGCTGGGTCGTCGCCAACAGGCCGACGATCAGCGTCAGCAGCGCGAGCAGGGCGGTGATGGCGAGCCTGGGTTCGCGACGCGCCCATCGGATTTGGCGCTGCAGCATGTTCAAGGGTCGCGCGCGCACCTCGTAACCGACGAGAAAGCGACCGAGATCGTCGGCCAGCTCGCGCGCATTGGCGTACCGGCCGGCGACTTCGTGCACCATGCATTTTTCGATGATCGCGGCGAGATCGCGCGGCAGGTTGGGCCTGGAAAGCCGCGGGCTGCGCAGTTGGCCGTCCACGACCAGCTTGAGCGTGTCCTGCGGGGATTCGCCGAGGAAGGGCGGCTCGCCGGTGACCAGTTCATACAGGATCGCGCCCAGGCCCCAGATGTCGGTCGCCGGGGTGATCTTCTGCGGACCGGCCGTGGCTTGTTCCGGCGCCATGTAACTGGGCGTGCCGGAAACCTCGGTATTGGTCGTAGCCAGGTCGTTGCCCAGGCGCCGGGCCAGGCCGAAGTCGGCCACGTGTGGCGCGCCGGTTTCGTCGAGCAGGACGTTGGCCGGCTTGAGGTCCAGGTGCAGCACGCCGAGCCGGTGCGCGTAATCCACCGCTTCGGCAACCGTACGCAGCAGCTGCGCGGCGCGGCGTGGATCGAGCCGACCTTCGCGCTTGAGCAAAGACGCCAGCGAACCGCCGTGCACCAGGCGCATCGAAAAGAAATGCATTTCTTCGGCAGCGCCAACCTCGTAAATCGCCACGATGTTTGGATGCTGCATGCGCGCGGCGTTCTGCGCCTCGAAGCGAAAGCGTTCGATGAACTCGCGCGAGGCCCAGGGTCCGGCAGCAAGCAGCTTGATCGCCACTTCGCGATCGAGGCTGGCCTGATGGGCACGATAGACCACGCCCATGCCGCCGCGGCCGATCAACTCGAGCAATTCGTAGTCGCCGAACCGACGCTGGGCCGGATCGGTCAGGTCCAGTTCCAGTGCTTCGGCCGGCAAGATCGCCAGGTGGCCGTCGCCGAACACGCTGGCATCGGCGGTCAGGCTGCCGAAGGCAAGGTCCGCAATGGCGGCATTCGGAGCACGCAAGCTGGCCAGCGGGTCCGCTGCCCGCAGGCTCAGCAGCATGGTCTGGTCCTTGCGCGCGTTCATTGGGGCTGCTGCAGCACGCTGCGCAAATTGCCCTGTTCGATGGTCAAATCGCTGCCGGAAGCGACGGTATCGGCCAGTTCCTGTGCGGCCAGTTCGCGAAAGCGGTGACGCAGGCGCTTGAGCGCGACAAGCAATGCCAATGGCGGCAAATTCAGCCGTGCTCCGATGGCATCGAGTTCGCCCGGCGCCGGTTCCTGCGCAAGGTACACCTGCAGCGCCTGGTACATCGGCAGGTGGCCGGTTTGTTCGGCTTCGCCCTGCAAGCGTTGCAGGGCCAGGGCGAGGACTTCGAGCGCGAAGGCGCGTTCGTAGGCAAGCTCGGGCGTGGCCGCGCCAGCGGCGTCGCGCTGGTAGCGCGTTTCCAGGTCCGTCGGTACCAGCATCACCGGGCTGCCGGACGCGGACGCGAGCGCAGCCCAGTCAGCGCCAAGAAATTCGTTGAGGCGAACGAGCAGATAATGCCGGAAGTGCCGCTGCGCCGGCGCATTGCCGGTGTTTGCGCTCACCTTGTGCAGGAACACGCCGGCAATCTCACCCGCGATGACCGGCGCATGGCCACAGCGGCGGACATAGGCATAAATCGGGTAGCAATAACGCCGTGCCAGCTCGGTCAGGGCATTGCCGGTTTGCGCGGCGCTGTCGGCGGCGCGCAGCACCTGCGACCAGCGCGTGGCGGCGAAGCGGTCCTGCGAAGTTGACGATGTCTCCATGGCGGAACTTACCCCGGCGTTTCCGGACAATTACGAAAACGGCGGCAACGATTACAGGTTCAGTCCAAGACGCTGGCGAGCGTGCCGCGAAGTTCACGCAGCTCGAGTTCCAGTTCGGCCCGGCTTGCGGTGGTTTGCGCCAATTCGGCGCGGACCAGTTCGCGCAGGCGATGGCGCAGCCGGTGCACCGCGACGGCCAGCGTGTTGCGGCGCAGGCCCAAGTCGTGTGCCGCGCGTTCGTAGTCGGCCTCATCCGGGGACTCGGCGAGGAATTCGCGCAAGCGTTCGAACAACTGGGCCTTGCCGGCGGCACGGGCTTCCTCGCGCAAGCGGCGCATGGCGTTTTCCAGTACGGCCAATGCCCAGTTGCGCTCGAAGGCACGCTCCGGGGTGTCGGTTTCGACAACGGCGTCCGCGCCGGGCTGGCTGTTTTCCTGCAACGTCTCGATTTCCGCGGCGCCGCCGCGTTTTTGCGCTCGTTTCTGCGCATTGGCGTTGATCAGGAAACGCTTGAGCGCCACCAGCAGGAACGAGCGGAAGCGGCCGCGTTCCGGATCGGCGTCGGCGTGTGCCGAGCGTTCGATGAAATCGGCGAAAAACGCCTGGGTCAGGTCTTCGGCGGCTTCGGCGGGAAAACCGCGGCCGCGGACAAAGGCCAGCACGGGCGGCCGATACGTCCGGCACAACGTATCGAGCGCGCCACGCGCATCCGCACCCGTACCGCCGGCCCGGAGGACGATGCTCCATTGCGTCGAATCGAACTTCGCCATGCCGCGGTCTCCATTCCGGACTTGCTCCGCGATGGCCTGAGCATAGCGCGGACCGGATCGGCCCGCACCCGTGCGCTTCAACGGACCCGGAATGCGCCGGATTCGGTTTCCTGCGTGCCGTAGCGGGAGCCGCGCACGCGGCGCAGGTGCTGGTCGAGCAAGGCTTCCTGTTCGCGTTCGCGTTGCCAATGTTCGCGCGTCACCTGCAAGGCGCTCGCGGCGACGCCCAGTCGTTCGGCTTCGGTGCGGCGGAAACGGCAGAAATCGGCGTAGTCGTCGAGTTCCGTACGCAGCGCATCCATCGCCGCATCGACCAGGATGGCGATGTCGAGCTGGCCGATGACCGGCGTGTCGCGCGCGATCAGCGCATGTTCCGGATCATCCATATAGGCGACGATCGCATCCATGATCGACACCACGGTCGGTCCGGACTGCCAATGCGTATCCAGCGCGGCGGCATGGATTTCGCCCGCACGTCGCATGCGCACGCGGATGAACGGCGTTTCCTGCCGCTTCGCCGCAGCACGCAGAACGCGCCGCGCCGCACCGGCCACCTGGTCGGCGCTGTAAGCCGGCAGCGCCGGATTCACGTGGGCAAGGGCTTCGTTGAACCGGCGCAGGTTTTCTTCCTTCAGCTCCAGCCGCGCGATGCCGGCGGTAAATATGCCGGATTGCTCGGCGCGCATGTCGAGATTGGTGACCGAACGGCTGAAATCGTAGGAATACGGCATGGCGGCATCTCCTGCATGGACGATGAAGCCCCTGATCTGTCCTGCATCCAATGATACATTCCGGACTTGGCGGCGGGAATTACCGCCCGCGGAACCCGAACAGTGTCGGCCAGCGTTAATCCCGCGACTTCCCGGCACGGAAAACGCACGGCGGTTCAATGGGCACCGCCGGATCGGACAAGCGGCACCGGCCGATAATTCGTGTCGAACGTCGCCTCCTGCGGTTTCCAGCCTGCGCGGCTCGTGAACGCGCCCCAGAAGCGGCGCAGCGTGTACCACTGCATTGCGAGCACGCCGCGACCGTTGTCGGCATCCACGGTGGGATCGCCCACGCCATTGGGGCGGGGCGGTTCGTTGTACAGCGCGGTGCCGAACAGGTTGTCCCAGATAGCCAGGACCTGGCCGTAGTTGCAGTCGTGCAGGCCCGGGCGTGACGGGTCCACCAGCATGTGGTGCAGGCGATGAAAGCGCGGCGTGATGATCAGCCGATCCACGACTTTGCCAAAGCCGATCCGCGTGTTCGTGTGCGCGAGGTTCTGCACGAGTTCGGCGAGCATTACCAGCACGGCGAATTGTCCGGCATTCACGCCCATGACCAGGCCCACCGTGGCCAGCAGGCACGATTCGATCACGACGTCGAGCCAGCTCACGCGCGCATTGCCCCAGCAATTCACCTGGCGCTGGCTGTGGTGCATGCTGTGCAGTGCCCACCACCAGGGGATCGCATGCTGGGCGCGGTGCATCCAGTAATACGCGAGGTCATTGGCGGCGTAGTAGAGGCCGAACGCGAGATACGGATGCGCCTCGATGTGCGGAAAATAATGCAGCAACCCCTCGTCCGGCAGGCCGGCCCATGCGGCGGCGTGGCTGAACGCCTGCGCGAATGGCGACAGCACGAGAAAGGCGAACAGCGGGCTCACGCCAAGCATCAGCGCCAGCGTGGAACGCCAATCGACCCGGGTCAGTTTGCGGTCCTGCCAGTTTTCCGCCGGTGCGAAAAACTCCAGCGGTCGGAAGACGCAGGCGATGATCGCGATTTGCAGCGCGGCCGTCAGCAGCGCGTCGGCGATGTCTTCGGGTTCGCCGATCGCATTGCCCAGATGCAGGAACGCCAGCGCGGGACCGACCGCATGCGTGGAGAACGCATCGACTGCCAGCCACCACCACTGCACCAAGACATCGAACATGCTGTATGTCGCGACATCCGTCAGGAATCCCGCCCGCGCGCAGTCGATTTCAGAAACTGCGCGTCAAGCGGGCTTCCAGAGCATACTTGAAATCGTAGACGGTATCGCCCCAGTACTCGTGCTGGATATTGAATGATGCGGTGTAACGGTCGCCGAATCCGTAATCGAAGCCGAAACCGTAGGCATGGTAGTCGTGTTGGGCCGTACGCTGCCGTTCATACCAGAATTCGGGGAAGGGCACGGGCGGCGGAGCAAGGTCGCCCCTGAAGCCGAAACCGGCGCGCCCGGTCACGAAGCCGCGCACCGAGAACTTCTCGTTGACAAACCAGCCCAACTCGCCGTCGAAGCGCTGATAGCCGGTGTTTGTGCCGAGCACATGCTGGCTGAACGCGTAGCCGTAACCCAGTTTGTAGTAGAAGTTGGTGAAGTCGAACTGGTGCGACAAGGTAACATCGAGGAGCAACTGGTGCAGGTCCTGCCCCACCACGGCGTTGCCATAGGTCGGATAGTCGTGGGTGGGGATATACGCGGTGGCCGACGGCGTGATGTAGTAGTTGCCGATATTGGCGTGCCAGGCAACCCCGACGTTCCAGTCCTGCCATGCACCGTGATACTTGCCGTCGTCAAGGAATGGCGATTCCGGGTGCGGCGTGGCCAGCTGCGGCTGGCCCGCGCATTGTGGTGGCGCGCTGGTCGGGCAATTGGGCAACGGACCGCCCGAGCGGCCGGTGAAATAGCGCACGCCGCCGTAAATCGTCCAGGCGTCGCCGAAGTTGTAGCTGGCGTCCAGGCCGGTTCCCAGCATGTGCACTGCCCCGTATGGCAACTTTATGTTCGAGCGCAGCCAGAAGCCGTCGATGGCGGTATCGAAGAATGCGAGGGAAACGCTGCCGTGTCCCGCGGGGTTCGCCCCGGCGTCCCCTCCCGACGGTGCGGTCGGTTGCACTTGGGCACGAGCCTGAGTCGCCAGAATGCTCAGGATCAAGGCGGCTGCCACGTTCTGAACGCGCATAGGTGTATTCCCGTTCTGTCGTTGTGCAAAAACATGCCCCGCGCGGCGCGCGAAGAAGTCTCCAGCCTTCCTTCTGCGCGGCGATCAGCTGCCGCGCGACTTCATCGTTTCCTCGATGGCCTTCAGAAACTGGTTGATGTTCGCGTTCTCGTTCAGCGCCAGCGGATATTCCTTGAGCGTGGCGTCTTCGACATTGCGCGGAAACACAGGGATCAATGCCGGCTCATGCGAGATGTTCGCCAGTTGCGGCTGGATCGCGGCAAGGTCGCCGGCGTAGGTGATGATCACGTCGTAATGGTGCGTGGCCAGCGCCTTGCCGAGGGCGTCTGGCGAGCTGACGATCGTGACGGTGTGCCCGGCCTTCTGCAGGTTGTTGTCGAATTCCTGCATGTCGTTGGTCTGCGCGTGGCGCACGTCGGCGGCGGCGCCGTTGTAAAGCAGGATCTGCGCCGGATGGCGGGTGATGAAGGCGTGGTAGCGCAGCGCGCCGCCCATGCGGTACATCACCTCGCCGCAGGCATGCGCGTCGGAAGCCGATATGGCAACGGCCAGCAGCAATACGGTGGTTCCCAGCTTGTTCATGCGATCTCTCCCGTACGTGGTTGAGGATGGTTCAGGGTTTCGCCTTGTCCCTGGCGGGGGCGTTTGCGGTCATTCCCTTGGGGTTCATTCGGGAACTGCGACCGGCGATTACCGGCTCGGCAGTAATTGCGCAAAAAACCGGGGTACTCCACTGCTGTTTGACCGTTTCCAGGTCCAGCGTTTGCACGATCTTGTCCGGATGCGGATTGGGCAGGCGCGGGTTGTTGAACGTGATCTGTTGCACCAGTCCCAGTACGTGACTGACCTCGCCCTGGGTCCAGCCGACCGGGGTCGGCCGGTCGTGGTCGGTCCAACCCTTGACTTCGCGCTGGGTGCGCAACGGCAGCACGGCCTGGCTGCCGTCGCGGTAATGCAGGCGCACGTTGACATAAACGCGTTCGCTCGATTCGCCGATGGTTTCCGGAGCGTACAGCAGCACATGGAAGGCGGCGATCGGCACCGGCGGAACGTGCAGGCCGCGCACGATCGTACGCGGGGTGAAGTGGTACTTCACGCCCACCCTCAGGTCACCGCCGTCCTGGCGCATCTCGAGCTCGCCGCGCCAGTCGTAGTCCACGCCATCCAGGCGCGGCAGCCCGAACGGGGTGTCGTTCATCGCCGGCAACACCGTGTTCATGACGTTCATCGTCGATCTCGGGGCACGGTTGTAGACGCCACCCAGATCGATCTGCAGCGGACCGGCGGCCGGGTCGCGTGCGGGGATCGGGTCGGCGCCGATCCAGCGCTCGACCGCGAATTCGGGTTGCGGTTGCAATGCCCGTGGCGGGCCGGGGTCGCTGCTGCGCAGGCGGTGGCGTTCGATGGCATCGGCCATGGCCAGCACGCGCGGACCGGCATCGCGCGGCTCGAGCAAGGCAGCGTCAGCGCGCAGTTCATCCAAATGGCTGTCGCTGATGGCCACGGGCCATTGGGTCCAATGGGAAATGAGCGGCGGGTCGATCTCGGCCAGCAGATGACGTCCGTCGTCGCTGAATGCCAGGTTGCTGACATTGTTCAGCGTGCCGGTCTGGGTTGGCAGCGGCGGTCCGATCGGCGTCAGGTCGGTTGCAAAATACAGTTGCACGCCTGCGCCAAAGGCATGGGCGACGAGCCGGCCATCGCGACTGATGGCGAAGATTGTCGTTGCCTCGCCACCATGCAGGCCGGTAACCGCATGTTCGTCCGCCGCCCCGGGATCTAGCACCAGGCGATCGCGTCCGGCGAGCAGGGGCTTGTCGCCGACCACGGCGATGCCGACCGGGTACACGCCCGTCACGTGGCGCGTCTCGACGATGTGCGCGGTGTGCAGGTCCACACGGATCAAGTCGGCGTTGTCGGCCTGGGTGTCGTCGGTGTTGCGCGTAACCATCCACAGGTACCGCGCACCGCGGCTGAAGGCAGCGGACATCACCGGTTGCGACGGATCGTGCGGATAGGCGAACAGCAATTGCAGTGTGGTGGCGTCGAACACCTGGGTCGCGCCATCGACCGGACCGATGGCGAACAGGCGCGAAGCATCGTCCGATAACTGCAATTGGCGCAAGGGTGCCTTGATCGCGACCTCGCCGCGATCGGTACGCTTGCCGCTGACGAGGTCGTAGCGCTCGATGCGTTCCGCAAGACCCTTGCTGCCGTTGTGGTTGAAGCTCAGCACGGCAAAGCGGCCATCGGCGCTGACGACCATGCGTTGCGGTGTGTTGTCGAGTGCAATGGCGGGGATGCGCGGCTTCAACGTCGCGGCATCGAGCACGTGCAGGCCGGTGCGCGCGACCACCACCAGCGTTTTGCTGGCATCGACCAACTGCGCGAAAGCGATCGGCGGCGGCAACGGCAACCAAGGCGTGACTGCGCCCTGCGCCGTGGAAACCACGCGCAGGCGATCGTGATCGACGTCCACGACATGGTCGCCGTCGGCATAGAGGTTGTTGGAAACGAGCAGCGGTGGCCTGGCGTCCAGAACGATTGCCTTTGGCAAACGCCACAGGCGGATTTCGCCATCCATGCTGGCACTGGCGAGCAGACCGGCGCGCGGGGCCGCACTCAGCCAGTACAGGCCGGCGCGACCATCGCGCGGCGGGCTTGAAATCAAGCTCGTGGGGGTGCCCAACATCGGGCTTTCCTGGGGGATGTGCCAGATCTGCGCGTCCCCGGTGCCACCGGCAATCTGGCCGGAAAGGACGAGCAGGTGGCTGCGATGGTCGATGTCCACATGGGTGGCGTCGAAGCCCGACTGCATCTGGCCGGCGTGCAACTGCGAACCGGTGGCGACGTCGTAAACGATCGCGGTGCCATCGCTGCGCGCCGCCGCGAGCCAGGCATCGTCCTCGCTGAAGCTGAGCCAACTCACGCGGCTGCCGAGCGGACCGGCCACCTGACGTACGGAATATCCACG
>JAFEFP010000046.1 GCA_018240545.1 Pseudomonadota bacterium
CGTGCAACGGAAGACCCTGTCGCGCACGCTGGCCGGCGAGATGCAATCGCCGCAGTACAAGATGTTCCGGGCACTGACCAAGGGGCTGCTGCCGGCCAGTGACCCGGGTACCCGTGAAGCCACGCCGGCGACCGTGGACAAGCTGACCCTGGCCGATGCGAAGACCTATTTCGCGCAGACCTATCGTCCGGACCTGGCGACGATTGTCGTAGTCGGCGACGTGACCCCGGAAGAGGCGAAATCCACGGTCGGGAAATACTTCGGCGGCTGGAAGGCGAATGGGCCGAAACCCGACGTGATTCCGAAACCTGTTCCGCTCAACCCCGCCGGTTACACGGTCGTGCCCAATGCCTACGCCTCGCAGGACCAAGTGCTGATGGGCCAGATGCTCGACGTCACGCTCGCCAACCCGGATCGCTATGCGCTGCAACTGGGCAACGACGTGCTCGGCGGCAACGGCTTCGCCTCGCGCCTGATGGTCGACATCCGCGTCAAGCACGGCTATGCCTATGGCGCGAGTTCCGGACTGAACATCGAGCGTTCACGCTCGGTGTTCTACGTCTACTACGGCAGCGATCCGGACAAGGTCGCGCCGGCGGATGCACTGGTGCTCGCCAACCTCAAGGCCATGCAGGACGCGCCGGTGAAGGCCGATGAGCTCAACAATGCGCGCCAGTTCCAGATCCGCTCGATCCCGCTGGGCGTTGCCAGCGTCGACGGCATTGCCCGCTCGCTGCTGTCCTGGAGCTGGCACGGCGAACCGCTGGACCAGCCGATGGTCGCGGCCAAGTACTATCTCAACGTGACCGCAGCGCAGGTGCAGGACGCCTGCCGGAAATACCTCAAGCCGAAAAACCTCGTACAGGTGGTGCAGGGACCGGCACCGAAGAAGCATTGAATCACGCCGGCTCGACCCGGTCGCACGGCCGGGTCGGGCGCCAATCGGGACTCATTCACCGCACTGGAAGTGGATGACGTGATCCGGATTCAACGTGATCGACTGGCCGAGGCTGATCACGCCGGTCTTGCGCAAATGCACCTCATCGCGGTGCAGGCGCAGTTCGTCGTCGTCGCCGAGTTTGACCCAGGTGCCGTTCGTCGAACGGTCCGAGATGATGAAATAGCCGCGCTTGTACTCGATCAGGGCGTGATTGCGCGAAACCCATTCGGCATCCACACACAGGCTGCTGGCGGCATCACGGCCCAACGTGAACGGCGGTGAAAGCGCATCCAGTTCAAGCACCTGGGCGCGATAGCGCAGAACCAGCTTCACGCCGGTGCTGCCCCCGGCGTCCAGCCGTATCGCACGCTGGACCATGGTCACGTTGGAGGTGTCTTCCTGCCACTGCACATCGACGATGTCGATCGGGTGCTGCTTGCCGGCCACCCGCGCCTGCCCGACCGCACGCGTGTGCAACATGCCCAGGTTCGTCAGCATGTTCACGGTACTGGCCGTGGTGATGATCTGCTCGCGCTTGGCCAGCGAAGCCATGCGCGCGGCGGTATTGACCGCATCGCCGTAGACGTCGTTTTCCTCGACCAGGGTCTCGCCGTGGTGCAGGCCGATGCGCACGGCCAGTTTGTCCATGGCGAAGCTGGCGTCATGCGCGATGCGCTTTTGCATGTCCACGGCACAAAGCAGGCCCTGCATCGGTCCGGGATACGTGCACATGATCTCGTCGCCGATGGTCTTGATTACGCGCCCGCCATGGCGCGCGGTGACCTCGGACAACGCCCCCAGGATCGCGGCGACGAGGCGTCGCGCTTCGAGATCTCCGCGCGTCTCGAACAGCTTGGTGCTGCCGCTGACGTCGGCAAACAGGATGGTCAGGGGGTGGGTTTGGCTCATCGCGGCCCAAGTGTAGGGCAATCCGGCAATTGGCTCCAAGCCCCTTCGATCAGGCCAGCGCCCCTGCGGCGGCGACGATGTCCGCATCGCCCGGCAAAACGAGCAGGGCCGCGCCCGCCAGCGGTGTGTAGGTATCTGCGCCGACCACGCGCTTGAGCGGCTTGGCGCCAAAGCCTGCCTCGACGACAGCAGTAATGATGCCCTCGCCCACGCCGGCCGAACGCCGGCCTTCGTCGACGACGAGGATGCGCGCGCACTCGCCGGCATGGCGGGCGATGGCCGCTTCGTTCAGCGGTTGCAGCCAGCGCAGGTCGACCACGCGCACTTTCCAGCCGCGTTTGGCTTCGATTTCGCGTGCGGCGCGCAGGCTCATCGGCACGCCATTGCCGAAAGTGAAGATCACGAGGTCCTTCGCCGTTGGCGAATAGACGCGCTCCTCGCCCGGGGTCATGGCCTGGTCCGGCGGCGGATAAGCGAACTGCCATTGCCCGTCGCCGGCGGCGTACAAGTCCTTGGTCATGTACAGCGCGATCGGCTCGAGGAAGGCGCACACGCGGCCATCGACCCTGGCCAGCGCCATCAGCGTGCGCAACATCAGGGCCGCGTCGTCGCCGCGCGACGGGCAACCGACGACGAAGCCGGGAATATCGCGCAACGCGGTCACCGAATTGTCGTTGTGGAAATGCCCGCCGAAGCCGCGCTGGTAGCCGAGACTGGCGATCCGCATCACCATCGGGTTGCGGTACTGGCCGTTGCTGAAGAACTGCAGCGACGCCGCCTCGCCGCGGATCTGGTCGCAGGCGTTGTGGAAATACGCCAGGTACTGGATTTCGGGCAGTGGCAACATGCCCATATTCGCGAAGCCCTGGGCGAGGCCAAGGATGATGGTCTCGTCCAGCAGCGTGTTGAACACCCGCGCGCCCTTGAACGCCTTGTGCAAGCCCTTGGTGACCGTGTAGACGCCGCCCTTCTGCGCCACGTCCTCGCCGAAGAGCAAGGCCTCGGGGTACTTGCAGAACAGATCGTGCAGTGCCTGGTTGATCTGGATCGCCAGGTGCCGGGCGGGGAGTCTTTCCGGCAACTTTTCCGCCGATCCGAACACGGCCAAGCGCTTGTCCGCGAAATCCGCGCGCCGCGCTTCCAGCGCAACCTGGTTCGGGTGATACGGCGCGAGCGGCGCCATCACCTCGGCGAGGTCGGTCAGCTTGGGCCGGCGATCGGCCTCTTGAGCCGCGGCAAAACACTTCTTGCGGATTGCCTCGTAGCGTTCGAGTAACTGCGTCTTCGTGTAGACGCCGGCAAGCAGCGCGATGGCGGCGGAGCGCAACAGCGGATCGGTGGCCTCGACCGCCATCAATTCCTCGACGCTGCGCCATTCGATCTCGAAATCGGTGCCGGCGTGGCCCATGATGCGCGTGGTGCGCAAGTGCAGGAAGGTCGGCCGCCGCGTCGTGCGGCAGTGGTGGATCGCGCGCGCCACGCCCTCGTAACCCGCGGCGAGATCAAGGCCGTCGGCGTAAAAGTAGTCCAGGTCTTTGCGGTCGCGGAAATTGTTGGCGACCCAGTCGTTCGGCGTCTTCACCGAGATGCCGATGCCGTTGTCCTCGCACACGAACAACACCGGCGCGGGCAGTTTCTGGTAGGCCGTCCAGCCCGCGGCGTTGAACGCGGTCTGCGCGGTGGCGTGGTTGCTCGAGGCGTCGCCGAACGAGCAGATCGCGATGGAATCCTCCGGAATCAGCAGCTTGTGGCCGATGCGCCGCGCCTGCTCGATCGCCACCGCCGTGCCGAAGGCCTTGGGCAGGTGCGAGGCGATGGTGGAGGTCTGCGGCAACACCCAAAGCGGTTTGCTGCCCCACACCTTGTGCCGACCGCCAGAGGCCGGATCGTCCTTGCTCGCAGCGAAGGACAATGCCGAATCCATGATCGGGTCCAATCGTTTTCCATCAGTGCCGGGCAACTTGCGGAAGCGCTCGGCCATGAACGCGCCGCTGCGGTAATGCAGGAACGCCGGATCGGTGTACCGGGTCAGGCGCGCGACCATGGCATTGCCTTCGTGCCCGCTCGAACCGATCGTGTAGAAGACCTTGTTCTGCACGCGCAGCACGCGCGCCATCAGATCCAGGTGCCGCGAGATCAGCTGCGAATCGAACAATTCGACGAAATCGCGGACGCTGCACAAACTGCCCGTAAGCACCGGCGCATCGGCCAACGGCGCCTGCGAGACCGGGCCGGACCAGCCCTGCACGAACTCGAGGAAGTTCTGATCGCACACTTCGGCGCGATTGACGTTCTTGTGGCGGGCGGGAATCAGATTGGCGACTGCGTTCATGCTTTTCTCCCCCTCTCCCGCTGGCGGGAGAGGGTCGGGGTGAGGGTGGTTATCGGGCCTTTTGCGCGAACCATTCCCCGCGCGACTGGCCCCAGACGTCGACCTCGGTCTCCTCGAAGGGCGGCGGCAGATGCGTGCGACGCAGGATGCGCGAACCAAGCCGCCGGGCCAGCGCCTGCGAGGGAGCGTTTTCCGGGCTGATCGAATGGATCACGTCGGCCCATCCCAGGTTCGCGAATGCCCAGTCGATGGTGGCAACCGCCGCCTCGCGCGCGAATCCCTTGCCCCAGGCGCTGCGCCGGAACGCCCAGCCGACTTCCGTGCCGGGCCAGCCTTCCGGATACCACGGTCCGCAGAATCCCAGCCACTCGCCGTTCGCCCTGGCGCACACGGAAAACATCGCGAAGCCCTGCATCATCCAGGCGCCGGGCATCTGCAGGAACTTGCGCCACGCCGCCGCGCGCGGCAGCGCGCCGCCGATGTGGCGCGCGGCTTCCTCGTCGGCATGCAGTTCGGCGTAGCCGTCGAAGTCCTCGATGCGCGGCAGGCGCAGGATCAGGCGTTCGGTTTCGATACGTGGCTGATCCATGTTGGGATGGTCAGAACGCATTGATGCCCGTCACTTCCCTTCCCACCACCAGCTGATGCACCGTTTCGGTGCCTTCGTAGGTGATGACGGATTCCAGGTTCAACGCGTGCCGGATCGGGCTGTGCTCGGTCGTGATGCCGGCGCCGCCGAGGATGTCGCGGCATTCGCGCGCGATGTCGATGGCCATGCGGCAGTTGTTCCACTTGGCCAGCGAAACCTGCGTCGGCTGCATGGTGCCGGCGTCCTTGAGACGGCCAAGTTGCAGCGACAGCAACTGCGCCAGCGTGATCCGTCGCGCCATGTCGGCGAGCTTGAGCTGCACCGCTTGATTGGCGGCGAGCGGACGCTTGAAAAGGATTCTTTGCTTGGCGTATTCGGTGGTTTCCGTGAAGCAGGCAATCGCCGCGCCGATCGGACCCCAGGTGATGCCGTAGCGCGCCTGGGTGAGACAGCCAAGCGGACCTTTCAGGCCCTTCACGTTCGGCAGGCGGTTCGCCTCCGGCACGCGCACGTTGTCGAAGAACAGCGCGGACGTGACCGAGGCGCGCAGGCTCATCTTCTTGTGGATTTCCTGCGCCGTGAAGCCCTTGATATCCGTCGGCACGATGAAGCCCTGGATGCCGTCATCGGTCTGCGCCCAGACGATGGCAATGTTGGCGAGATTGCCGTTCGTGATCCACATCTTGGCGCCGTTGATGACCCAGTCGCCGCCGTCCTTTTTCGCGTGCGTCTTCATGTTCGCAGGATCCGAGCCGCCATGCGGTTCGGTCAGGCCGAAACAGCCGATGACCTTGCCGGCCGCCATCTGCGGCAGCCACTGCTTGCGCTGCGCTTCGCTGCCGTAGGCATGGATCGGATACATGCACAAAGAGGATTGCACCGAAGCGAAGCTGCGGATGCCGGAATCGCCGCGCTCGAGTTCCTGGCAGATCAGGCCGTAGCTGACGCCATTCATGCCCGCGCAGCCGTATTCGTGCGGCAGGGTCGCGCCGAGCAGGCCGAGGCCGGCCATTTCCGGAATCAGCTCGACCGGAAACCGGCTCTTGTCGAAACACTCGCCGATGACCGGCAGCACGCGCTCGTCGGTAAAGCGCGCCACGGTGTCCTGCACCATGCGCTCTTCCTCGCTGAGCAGCGAGCGGACATCGTACAGATCGACGGGATTGAGCGCGGCGGCGGGCATGGAAAACTCCGGGTTTTGCGGATCGGTGGCAAGGCCGCGTATTCTAGCGGTCCGCCATCCGAAAGTCCCGCAGAATCAAGTGTTCCGAGTCCCTGTCCTCGCTTACCACGCCGTCAATATCGCCGGCAACGCTTACGCGAACAACGACCACGTCGCGTTCGCCGCCGACCTGCGCCTGATCGACGAGTTGGGCCTGCGCGTCGTGCCCGTGCACTGGGTGGTCGATCAACTGCTTGGCGCGGCTGATCGCGACCTGTCGCGCTGCGTGGCGCTGACCTGCGACGATGGCTCCAATCTGGACTGGTTCGATGTCGAACACCCCGCGCATGGCCCGCAACGCAGTCTCGCCAATCTCATGGCCGATTTCATCGCCGAGCGCGGCGCACAGGCGCAACCGCATCTGCACCTGACGTGCTTCGTGATCGCCTCGCGCGAGGCACGGGCGTTCCTGGACCGCCACTGCCTTGCCGGCCAAGGCTGGATGAGCGATGCGTGGTGGAAACCGGCGCTCGCATCCGGTCGCATCGCGATCGAAAACCACAGCTTCGACCACAACCATGCCGCGATTCCGCTTCCCGGCATCGACGGCATGGAGCGCGGCACATTCCACGCCGTTGACAACTTCGCCCGGGCCGATGCGCAAATTGCGCAGGCAGCGCGCCTCATCGACGACGTCATCGCACCCGCGCGCACGACGTTGTTCTGCTATCCCTACGGGCACGTCAACGCTTACCTGCGCGCCGACTACCTTCCGCACCGACGGGCCGAACACGGCATGCGGGCCGCATTCGGCGACGGCGCGACGCCCGTTGACGAATCCAGCGATCGCTGGAACCTGCCGCGCTACATCTGCGGCCATCATTGGAAGTCGCCGGACTCCTTGCGTGCGCTGCTTCTTCAGGCCCCTTGAATTTGACGAGACGACACGCGCTCTCTAGCATCCCGTCGACACCTGTGTGGATATCTGCAATGCCTTCCAGCGACATCGGCGAACTGTTCGACCCGCGCGAGATTCTGCCGAGCGCCCTGCACGGCTTTTTGACCATTACGGAAATCGACCGCGCTGATTTCCTGGTCGGGCCGCTGTTCCAGCGCAAGTTCGGCGAGGGACCACCCGGCGAGCCGCGCCATCTCGTGTGTCTCTACCGCGACGCGCACGGCGCGCAGCACCTGGCCGGCTACTCGCACATGCGGCCGTTCGGCGACGTGTACCTGTCCGGCGGCTCCTGCACCAGCGGCGAGACGTTGCGGCGCATGCGCGCCGACGAGCGCGCGGCGGTGCAATCCAGCGGCGGCATCTGGTTTCACCTGCTCAAGTACGCCTTCCGCAAATACGCCAACAGCTGCGATGCCTTTTTCGGCCATTGCGGCAACCCGCGCGCGCTTGCGGTGGCGCTGGCGGCGGGCTTTGAAAAGACCGAAATCGATCCGGTCATCGTGCTCTGGCACAAACCGCTGCACGCAGTGTTCAAGCGTGCGCTGCTGGCGAAGGTCGTCGCGCTCGGACCGTTCTAGCGCGCTCTTGCGTGAACGCATAGATCAAAAGGCAACCGACCCCGGCCGCGCGTTGAGCGCAAAGCCTCACGCTTTCCGGTTGGCGATGCCATGCGGCACGTGCCCCGTGGCCACATGCTGGCGAGCGGATTCGACGTTCGCGTGCGAATCGTCGAAGAAGATGTCGGCGCCGAATGTCTGCAGGAACGGACCCTTGTCGCGTCCGCCGAGGAACAGTGCTTCGTCGAGGCGTACGCCCCAGCTGCGCAGGGTCAGGATCACGCGCTTGTGCGCCGGCGCCGAGCGCGCGGTGACGAGCGCGGTGCGGATCGGCGAGTCTTCGCCCGCCGGGAACGCAGCCTGCAGGCGGTGCAGTGCGGCGAGAAACCCGCGGAATGGCCCGCCGGACAACGGCTTGTCCGCGTTCTCCACTTCATTGCGATGGAAAGCCTCGATGCCCTGCTCCTGCGAGACGCGCTCGGATTCGTCGCCGAAGATGACCGCGTCGCCATCGAAAGCGATGCGCAACTGGTCCGACGCCGTCGCCGGTGCCTTGGATGGCAGGATCGTTGCCGCCGCGATGCCCGCCGCAAGCGCGGCGGCAACGCTCTCAGGATTGGCCGAGAGGAACAACTGCGCGCCGAACGAGTTCACGTAAGGCGAAGTCGATGCGCCGCCGGTGAACACCGCGCGTGCGATCTGCAGGCCGTAGTGCTCGATGGAATTGAAAATGCGCAGTCCGGTATCGGCGGAATTGCGCGACAGCAGGATCACCTCCACGCGCGGCTCCGCCACGTTATCGTTCAGGCGTAGCAGCTTGCGCACCAGCGGAAACGCGATGCCCGGCGCGAGCAAATCGTTCTCGCGCGCCATCTGGAATTCGCGGTAGGCGTCCAGGCCCTTGCGCTCGAACAATTCGTGGCTTTCGCCCAGGTCGAACAGCGCGCGCGAGGAGATCGCGACGATGAGTTTGTCCGCGTTCTTGTCAGCCGTCTCGCTCATCCGCGCAGTGTAGCGCCATCGTCGCCGCGCGACGGATCACTCGAACCCGTTCTTGAAGATCGTGTCGGCCAGAATCACGGCGGCAAGGGCATCGATACGACCATAACCTTGCACGGGATTGGGGAATGTAGTCGCCGGAATGCCGCCGCAAACCTGCGTGCTGGCAATCGGAACCGCGGTCTGGCGCAGGATGTCCATCACGCGCTGCGGATTGCCTTTCAGCGCGGGGTTGACGGCCATAACCAGCGCCGCCGCACCGGTCACGTGTGGTGTCGCCATGCTGGTTCCGCTCATGATCGCGTAAGCCGTATCGCTGCTGTTCGTCACCGAACGCACGCTTGACCCGGGCGCGACCACGTCGGGTTTCACGCGATTGGCGCCCGTCACCGGACCACGACTGGAAAAACTGGACATGGCGTCCGTGCTGGTCGTTGCGCCGATGGTGAAAGCGCTGTCCAGTATCGCGGGCTGGTTGAGGATGGTATCGCACCCCGCTCCGGCGTTGCCTGCCGCCGCGACAAACAGGATGCCACCGGCGACCAGATTGTCGATTGCGGTCTTGACTTCGTTGCCCGCCGTGCACCCTTCGGATGCATCACAACCCCAGGAATTGCTGACGATATCCGGCGCCTTGGCCGGATCGGGATTGGCGCCGGCGAGGTCGGTGGGCGCCAGCAGCCATTGCGCGCATTCGTTGTAACGCGCCGGCGTGCCGGCCGTAGCATCCATGTTGCGGCAACCGATCCATTTCGCGCCCGGCGCCACGCCGACCTGGTTGCCCAAGCCATCGTCGCCGACCATCGTGCCGACCGTGTGCGAGCCGTGGCCATTGTCGTCGCACGGTTGTATCGAGTCGTTTCCACAAACATTGCCGACGGAATCGTGGATCGCATCGTGCCAGTTGAAGTTATGGTCGGCGCTGACGCCATTCCAGCCGCGATAGTGCGGTTTCAACGCATTGTGGGTCCAACGGATACCCGTATCCTGCCCGGCGACAACCACGCCCTGGCCGGTGATGCCCAATGCCCAGACCTCGGGCGCGCGGATCTTCGCCACGCCCCACTCCGCCGTTTCGATCATCTCGGGCCGCATGGGCATCGTCGGCGAATCCGGCAGGCGCAATGCATGCGGCAGGTTGTTCACCAGCCTCGCCACATCCTCGCGCGCGGCCAGCTCATCGATCTGCGCCGACGTCAGCTGGGCCTGGATCATGTTGACGATCCAGAAGCTGCGATAGGTGACGCCGTTGTCATCCAGCCAGCGGCGCAGCGGTTCCTGCGACACCTCGGCCGTGGCGCGCAGCGCATCCACGAGGTTGCGCCGGCGGGCAAGGTAGTTTCCGTCCTGGCGCAACAGCGCGGTCGGAACCGCCGCATCGAGAACGATCAGCGTATCCGCGCGACCGGAACGCTGTGCCTGCGCCAGCAGCGCCGGATCGATTTGTGCGGCTCCGGCAGCGCCACAACCCAACGCGAACGCAATGGCCATCCGGGTTGGGCTTCGCATGAAATTTCGCATCGTTCCTCCCCGTGACAGGTTGTGAAGCGGGAACCGCGGATCGCTGTCTCAATACGCGAACTGCTCGTTGAGGATGCGATCCTCGAGATTGTGCTCCGGATCGAACAACAACGTCACCGTTTTCTCCCGCGATTCGCGGATCGTCACCTCGACCACGTCGCGCACCTCGTGCGAATCGGCAGTGGCGCTGACCGGACGCTTGTACGGGTCGAGGATCTCGAACTTCACCTCGGTGCCGGCGCGCAGGATGGCGCCACGCCAGCGCCGCGGCCGGAACGGGCTGATCGGCGTCATCGCCAGCACGTCGGCCCCGAGCGGCAGGATCGGCCCATGCGCGGAAAGGTTGTAGGCGGTCGAGCCCGCCGACGTGCACACCAGCACGCCGTCGCACATCAACTCGTCGATCTTCACGACCCCATTGAGGCTGACGCGAATATGCGCCGCCTGCTTGGTCTGGCGCAGCAACGAGACTTCGTTGAAGGCGAGCGCGGTGGTCGCGGCGCCGGATTCGCCAACCGTCTCCATCACCAGCGGGCGCAACGGCGTGGGCTGGGCGCGCGCCAGCCGTTCACGCAAGTCCTCGGCACGAAACTGGTTCATCAGGAATCCGACCGTGCCGAGTTTCATGCCGAATACCGGCTTGTCCAGCGCGAGATAACGGTGCAGCGTGCGCAGCATGAAGCCATCGCCGCCGAGCGCCACGATCACCTCGGCCCGTTCCACCGGAACCTCGCCGTAGCGCACCCGCAAGTCCCCGA
This sequence comes from Pseudomonadota bacterium, assembly GCA_018240545.1. GTDB lineage: Bacteria > Pseudomonadota > Gammaproteobacteria > Xanthomonadales > Rhodanobacteraceae > Rudaea. Next base: position 10,726 of record JAFEFP010000046.1, read on the forward strand.
GTGCGGCCTGCGCTTCCTCGGTCTTGCCGGCAACGAAGGCAACGGCGGCAGTCATGCCGCGCTCATCCGCCCGCTTGCACCAGCTGCGCGAGCCGGCGCACGGCCACCGACACGATCGGGTAATCGGCGACCAGTTGGCTGCGCATGTCGGCGAACATGCTCAGGGTGAACTTGAGCGCCGGATCGTCGCGGTTGAGCCAGGCTTCGACCAGATCCGAACCATTGCCGGGCACCTTGCCTGCGGCGCCCTTGCCACCGTCCTCGATGACCTGCACGGTCAACGCACGGTGCTGGCTGTAGAGCTCGTCGCGCAAGCTGCCGCGCGCGTGCGCGTGCCAGCGCGACTCGACCGGCAAGCCCTCGATCTTGTCCATGAGCCAGGACAGGTGCAGCGCCTCGCCGAGCGCGAAGTAGACCTCGGCGGCACGCTCCACCTGCAGCTTGTGCTGGGCGGCGACGTGGATGATGTCCAGACCCGAACCCGGCGTCGGCAGCACGGCAAGATCCGCCGCGAGGCCGTCCGGAAAACCGGCGTCGAGCCAGCGCTGCTTGTCCGCGTCGTAGCGCGCGCGCTCGCGCGGCGTGATCGCCTCGACCAGGTGTCCGCGCAGGTCGCGCATGCCCTGGTGGTAGCGATCGACCGCGGCAGCGATGTCCAGGGTCGCGTGGGTGTGATTGAGGATCCAGCGCGTGGATCCGCGCAGCGCGTTCCAGATCACGAGCAAGGCGTCGATCTGCGCGTTGCCGTTGACCTTGCCGTCCAGCGCCTCGATACCCGCCCACATCGCGCGCGCATCGAACACTTCGCGGGCGATATTGTAGGCGCGCGCCACCTGCGCCGGCGTCTTGCCGGTGTCCTCGCCCATGCGCAACACGAACGTGGCGCCCATGCGGTTGACCATCGAGTTGGTCACCGCGGTGGCGATGATCTCGCGCTTGAGGCGATGGCGCTCCATGTGCGGCGCGTATTTGTCCTGCAGTGGCGTCGGAAAATAGCGACGCAATTCCTTGGACAGGTAGGCGTCTTCCGGCACGTCGGATTCGAGCAACTGCTGGAACAGCACGATCTTGGAATACGACAGCAGGATCGACAGTTCCGGGCGCGTCAGGCCGAGCCCGCGCGCCTTGCGCTCGGCAAACTCCGCGTCGCTGGGCAGGTATTCGATCTGGCGATCGAGCAGGCCCTGGCTTTCCAGGGTGCGGATGAAATGCTGCTTGGCACCGATGCGCGCCACCGACATGCGTTCCATCAGGCTGATCGCCTGGTTCTGGCGATAGTTGTCGAGCAGGACCAGGCGCGCGACCTCGTCGGTCATGGCCGCGATTTCGGCGTTGCGCGTGTCGTAGGTCAACTCGCCGCGTCGCACCGCGTCGCCGAGCAGGATCTTGATGTTGACCTCGTGGTCGGAGGTATCCACGCCCGCCGAATTGTCGATGAAGTCGGTGTTGAGCAGCACACCGTTCAATGCGGCCTCGATGCGACCGCGCTGGGTGAAACCGAGATTGCCGCCTTCGCCGACCAGCTTGCAGCGCAATTCCTTGCCGTTGATGCGGATCGCATTGTTCGCGCGGTCGCCGACCTCGGCATTGGTTTCGGTCTCGGCCTTTACGTAGGTGCCGATGCCGCCGTTCCAGAGCAGGTCGACTGGCGCCTTGAGGATGGCGCGCTTGAGGTCGTTCGGCGACAGCGATTGCACGCCGTCGCCGATGCCGAGTGCGGCGCGAACCTCGGGCGACACCGGAATCGATTTCGCACTCAGCGGAAACACGCCGCCGCCCTGGCTGATCAGCCTGGCGTCGTAGTCGGCCCAGGACGAACGCGGCAGCTTGAACAGGCGCTCGCGTTCGACGAACGTATTCGCCGCGTCCGGATTCGGGTCGAGGAAGATGTGTCGGTGATCGAACGCGGCCAGCAAACGCGTGTGCCGCGACAACAGCATGCCATTGCCGAACACGTCGCCGGACATGTCGCCGATGCCCACGCAGGTGAAGTCTTCGCTCTGGCAATCGCGACCCAGCGCGCGGAAATGGCGCTTGACCGATTCCCAGCCGCCCCTGGCGGTGATGCCCATGCCCTTGTGGTCATAGCCGACCGAACCACCCGAGGCGAACGCATCGCCGAGCCAGAAACCGTGTTCGGCGGAAATCGCGTTGGCGATGTCGGAGAACGAGGCCGTGCCCTTGTCCGCGGCGACGACGAGGTACGGATCGTCCGCATCGTGGCGCACGCAATTTTGCGGATGCACGACCTTGCCGTCGACCAGGTTGTCGGTGATGTCGAGCATGCCGTTCATGAACAGGCGGTAGCAGGCGATGCCCTCGGCGAGGACCGCATCGCGATCGCCGCCGGCAGGTGGCCGCTTGACGAAGAATCCGCCCTTGGA
>JAFEFP010000047.1 GCA_018240545.1 Pseudomonadota bacterium
GAAAGACACGCCGACCGTGACGCCCAAGTTGTTGATGGCGATCGCGCCGCTCTGGGAATGATCCGGAAGCGGATCCAGCGAGATCATCTTGCCCTTGCGCGTCCAGAGGAAACCGTGGGTCGCCGTGTTGTCGGCAAGCGCGGATACGCCGACTACCTGCCCGCGCTCGTTGATCGCGTGGGCGACATTGCCGATGCCGGGGCGCTCGGGATCGCCGAGCCCGCCCAGGTTGCCCAGGTCCACGGGAGTGCCGTCGCGTTCCCAAAGTACGGCATGGGGCCCGACGGCGAGCGGCGGCAGGCTGGTATTGGCGCAGGTGCCCGTGACGCCGACCGCCTGGCCCAGGTCGTTGACCCAGAATGCGATGCCGACGTCGTCGCCTGGAAGCGTGCGCAGTTCGCGTACGGTGTTCGGCTGTGGACCCCAGATCACGGGCTTGAAGTAGAGCTGCTGCGGACCCGTGCCTACGGCCGACACGGCATTGGGGCAGTCCGGGTCGATCTGCGCGGTTTCCGCCACGCCGGCGACTTGGCCGAAGATATTCACATTGTCTCCCGTCGAGCCATTGTTGCCGCCCAACAGCGGCAGCAGTTTGCGCGTGCCGCCTTGCCAGAGGAACGGGCGGCATTGCAGGCCGGTGAAGTAGCCGCAAAAATTCTCGGCATAGGGGTCGTCGCTTCCGGTCTCCGTTTGGCCGGCAGTCACGCCGAACGCGTTCACGCCGAACGCATCGCTGTTCATGCCGCTGGGTCCGATGTCCATGGACTTGCCGCCGAACCAGAGCACGGCATGTTCGAAACCGTCGGTGCTGTTCGATCCGCCGGCGACCAGGCCCGTGAGGGAAATGGCGGCGGCCTGACTGAACGTGCCCCCGGGCAGGGTGCCAAGGTCGGTTATGGAGTAGCGAATCTGTGTCGTGCGGGCGGGCTTTGGCACGTATTGCGCGGGGTTGGGATCGAACTCGCCGGGTATCGGTGCGGCGTGGCTCGGTGCGGCAAGCGTGGCGCACGCGGCGGCAATGATGGCCGCCATGACCTGGAATGACTGGTGATGCTTTTGCATGAATTGCCTCCGCGGGAAGGAACCCGTTTTGCAGCGGCCCGGGCAGGGGATCTGGCCGGAACCGGAAAGGCCGGACCCGGCCTTCCTTCGTGCAGGCGCAAAAGGGCTCCCGATCCGGACATGGCCGGTCGGGCGTGTGCATTTCGGGGAAAGCGCGCCGCTCAGCGTATGCGGGCAAAGTCGGCCCGGGCCTGCTTGAGCACAGGCAGGCCGGGATCGGCATCCTTCCATAGCGCGAAAAACGCCGCGTAAGCCGCAGCGGACCCGGCGCGGTCGCCGGCGTTGGCCAGCGCTGCGGCCATGCGCAGGCGCGCCACGGGACCGATCGGATGGTTCAATGCAATTCCGGGATGCTCCAGGATCTTGCGGAACTCGGCGGCAGCCTGCGGATCCTGGTGCGCCGCCAGGTGCGCCTCGCCGCGCATGAAGATCGGATACAGCGAAGTCCAGCCCAGCGCGCTGTGCCTCGTCACACCCAATTCGTAGGGTGTGGCAACCCGCAGGATATCCAGGGCGGCAGCGGCATCGCCCCGGTCCAGCGCGAGCTTCGCGCGCACCGTGGGCAGATAGTTGAACTGCACGAGCGTGTCTTGCGGGTATTGGCTGGCCAATTCATCGGCCAGCGCCGCGGCACGCCGATCGTCTCCGACCAGCGCGAAGACCAGCGCGGCGCCATATTGCACGTCGCGGGCCGGCGCGCGCTGCAGGGCATCACGGGCGCGTTGTTGGGCTTCCTGCAGGTTGCCGGCCAGGGCCTCGCGCACGGCCGACATCGCCTGATACGTTGCAGCGGGTTCCTGTTCGCCCGCGCGCTGCGCCGCATCCATGGCGTCGCCCGTCAAGCGCCGGGCCAGTTCGATCTGGCCGTGATACGCCGCCGTCTCGGCCGTGGCGGCAAGCAACTGGTTTTCCGCTCCGGCCAAGCCCCGGGATGCGGCGACTTGCGTGGCCATTGCCGTCGTGTCTTGCCGTAGGAATGCAAGCTGGTAGAGGTTGAGCGGATACAAGGCGGACTGGAGCCCGTGCTTGCGTGCTTGTTCGTAGCTGGCCCGCGCCTCGGCGATGCGGTTCAGCGCGATGTAATCGCTCATCAGCAGCGCGTAGGCGATCGGGTTGGTCGGCGCCAGCCTGACCGCCTCGACGCCCTGCGCCACCGCTTTTTCGAATTCGCCGATCACCGGATAGATCGCGCCGGCCAACTGCATGCGCGGCATGGGTTCGCGCGGGTAAGCCTGGATCCACGCCAGGCAAGCTTGGATGGCCATTTCGATGTCGCCGTTGCCGGACCGGCCGTAACGGGCGGTGATGAAGTATTTTTCGGGCTCGCTGACCTTGTCGCGCAAGGCGTAGGATTTTGCGGCGTAATCGGCAGCCACGCGCGAATCGCCCACGAAGGCGTACTCGATTGCGAGCATGCCGAAAGCCAGCGCGAACTGCGGATCGAGCTCGCTGGCGTGCTGGAACAACGGGATGGCAGCGGTGGGATCGCCGTTCGCCCACAAGGCGCGCATGCCTTCGCTGTACGCCTTCAATGCCGGCAGCGACGCCGTGGTGGCCTGCTCCAGCGGGATATTGAACTTCTGCACGCTGCTCAGGGACTCGCCCAGCTTCGCGCGGATGCTGGTCGAGGCCACGCCCAATGCGTTCAGGACATGGTCTTTGTCGGTGGCCGTGGCTTCTGCGCTGGCGAGGGTTTCGCCGTTCGCGCAATTCATGGCGCGGATGGTCAGCTGGTACGGCGTTCCCACTTGCGCTATCGATCCGGCGACCACCGCGGCGCTGCCCACGCGCTGGCACAGGTCCGCCGCGATGGCCGGCGTCAGTCCGGCATCGGACTTCTGGTCCATCAAGGCCAGGGCTTGGCGGATGCGGGAGTCCGGGACGATGCTCAGGAACGGGGATTGCTCGAGTTGCACCAGGAGCCCCTGGCGCAGGGTGCCGTCGAAAACCGGGTCGCCGGTGCGGTTGGCGAATTCGGCCAGCACGATCGTGTCCTTGTCCGTGAGCGTGCGCGCCGGACGCGCGACCACCAGCCATCCGATCAAGGCGGCGACGGCCACGAGGGCGCACGCCGCGGCGGCCATCCGCGCGCGCGATGCAATGATCGGGCGGACGACGGCCGCGATCGAGCCCCGCCAGCCCGCGCCGGTGGCCAACGCCGACAGCTCGCGTTGCACGTCGGCGACCGTCTGCCAACGCCTCGCGGGATCCACGTCGAGGCAGCGCGCAAGGATGGCTTCGAGTTTGCGCGGGCGGATGCGGTGCAGGCTCCGGCGGCTGCCGGTCAGCATTTCGTGCAGCACGCAGCCGAACGCATAGATGTCGGTGCGCGAATCCTCCGTCCGGCCGCGGCGCTGTTCCGGCGACATATAGCCGGGCGTGCCCATGGCAGCGTCTGTCGCGGTGAGCGGGTCGTCCCCGGCGCTTGTCGCCAAGCCGAAGTCCAGGACCTTGATTCCGGAATTCGTGATCATGATGTTGCCGGGCTTCAAGTCCCGGTGGACGATTCCCTGCGCGTGCGCTTGCGCGAGCGCGGCAAGGATTTGCCCGGCGTAGTCGATCGCCGTGGCAGGCAGAATCGGGCCTTTCTGGATGCGCGCCGCGAGTGTTTCGCCGTCGAGCAACTCCATCACCATGTAATTGGGCCCGACGTCATGGAGCGCGCAGATGTTGGAATGGTTGAGCGCGGCGATCATGCGCGCCTCGCGCTGGAAACGGGCGTTGAATTGCTCGTGCACGACCTTGATCGCGACGGCGCGTCCCAGGCGCGTGTCGACAGCCCGGTAGACTTGGCCCATCCCGCCCGCATCGAGCAGGCGCTCGATGCGGTAAGGCCCGAGGCGCATGCCTTCCTCCAACCCCGGGGGCGCGCGCTTCGCGAGCAGGGACAGCGCGTCCCCGACGACCGGCTCTTCGAGGAAAGTGTCGTCATCGCCATGGGCGAGCAGCGACTCCACCTCGTGGCGCACGTCCGGGTCGGCGCGATCGAGCCGCGCCGCGCGTTCCTCGGCATTGCACGCGCGAACGGCGTGGTACAACTCGGCGATCCGTTGAAAATGTTCCGGGCCCATGTCTTTTGCCAGTGTCCGTCAAACCGGCGTCAGTTCGCGCGCCAGCCACGCCTTGGCGATGTCCCAGTCGCGCCTGACGGTGCGGGTGGAGACCGCCAGCAGCGCCGCGATCTCGTCCTCGTTCAAGCCGCCGAAGTAGCGCAGTTCGACGACCTTTGCCTGGCGCGGCGCGGCTTGCGCGAGCGCGGTCAGGGCTTCGTCGAGCGCGAGGACCGACGGGTCGTGCGTCTCCGCCACGCTGGCAGCCGCGTCGAGAGCCAACACGGGTGCGCCGCCACCGCGCTTGTCCGCCCCGCGTGCGCGCGCGGCATCCACGAGGATGCGGCGCATGATTTGCGCGGCGAGGGCGAAGAACTGGGCGCGATCGCGCCAATCGACGACGCTCGCGTCGGCAAGGCGCAGGTAGGCCTCGTTGACCAAACCGGTTGTCTGCAGTGTGTCGGCGCGGCGCTCACTGCGCAGGTAGGCGCGTGCCATGCGATGCAACTCGACATACACGCGCTCGGTGAGTTGCGCGAGCGCGGCTTCGTCGCCGGCCCTCCATGCCCGCAACAGTCCCGTGATGTCAGAGGGCGCACTGCCCACGAACGACCCCATTGGTGCACGCGTTGGGCAGTTTAGCGCAAATCCGCCAGCCCCAACCCGGATGCGCGCCCGTCGATCACGCGCATTGCGATGGATGCAAGCTCCGCGAGTCTGCGATACCCGCCCCCCTCTGGGGAGAAAACGCCATGACTCGCAAGTTCCGTTCCGATCTTTTCCGAGTCGCCGTACTGGCGGCCGTCGTGCCGTGCACGGCATGGCCGGCATGGGCCGCGTACGAGCAGCCGCCCAAGCCGCTGCTCGACATTGCCACCAGCGGCTCGTACAACGCCGTTCGGCTTCCAGAACGAGCGGCGCTCGATCTGGGAGGCGCAAAAAGTGTACATCGAGGCCTCGCCGTTCTTCTTCGCGGACAAGATCAGGCTGCCGCTGCTGCTCGACCACGGCGAGGATGTCGCCAATCCGGGCACCGAGCCGATCCAGGCACGCAAGCTCTACCGGGCTGTGCGCGGCAACGGCGGCACGACGCGCCTGGTCATGCTGCCGCACGAGCCGCATTGGCACACGGCGATGGGATCCAACGAACAGCTCGCCTGCGAGATGCTCACGTGGTTCGATCGCTACGTGAAGGATGCGCCGCCGCACAAGGGCGTGTCCGCGCCGTGAACGAGAGGGCGCGGGGTTTGCTCCCCGCGCCCGTTTTTCATGCGCACGGGTTTCAGCGCCAGCGACCGCCGACCCATACACTGCCCGACCAGTGCGCCGGCACCCAGACCGCGGCGGGGTAATAGACGCGTGCCGGATAGACCCGGGCCGGGTAGTACACGCAACCCGTGGCGAACAGCGGGGTCATCGCAACGGCAATCAGGAGCAGCATCCTGGCATGGCGTTTCATCATCGTTCTCCGGTGGCGTGGTGAAGCGTTTGCTGCGGTAGAACGACGCGGCGTTGCGGCTGTTGACGGCATGCTGCGGCGCGAGCAGAAGCCGTTCAGGAATTTGTTATGCTGAGCCTGTCCGGACATCCGACGGCGTCAGCCCATGCCAGATTTTTCGTTGCGTCTGCGGAAACGCATATTCGCGCGAGCGCGCTCAATCATTTACGGAGCGCCCGCATGCTGCGTCGTGTAATCGCCCATCTGCGTCGCCAGGACTGGACCGCCGTCGCCATCGAATTGGTCGTCGTCGTGGCCGGCGTATTCATCGGCGTGCAGGCCTCTAACTGGAATGCGGATCGTGAGACGAACCAAAAAGCGGCGATTTTCACCGAGCGCCTCAAGGCCGATTTGCGCGTTGAGGCATGGAATTATGAAGCGCAGATCGGCTACAACGAACAAGTGCTGGTCAACGCGAAACGCGCTGCCGATGCGTTGACCGGCAAGACGCCGCTTGCCGACGAGGCCCTGCTGATCGCCGCCTATCGTGCCACGCAGTTCAACGGCAATTCGCGGCGCCGCGCCACCTACGACGAGCTGACTTCGACCGGTGAGATCGGCCTGATACGCGATCAGTCCCTGCGCGCGCTCGCGATGGATGTCTATACCCAGCCGCAGATCGACCAGATCGATCGTCATGGGCAGGAGTCGGAATACCGCAAGGCGTTCCGCATGGCATTTTCCTACCAGGTTCAGCAGGCGCTGCAGGACAAGTGCGGCGATCACGTCGTGGTCGTGGGCGATTACGCGGGCATCGCGCAGTCGCTCGACTATCCCTGCACGACGGGGCTCGATCCGGCAACGATCGCCGCAAGTGCCGCCGTCCTGAGACAGGATCCACGATTTACTGCGCTGCTGAACCTGCGCATCACCGACATCGCGACGGATGTCAGCAACCTGACGGTGTATTTCGCGTCGTACATGCGCGATCCGTTACGGCGTCTTGCGAAGGAAAAGCCGTGAACTTGTTCGCCGAACTGCGCCGCCGCAATGTGCTGCGCATGGCCGGGTTGTATCTGGTCGGCGCCTGGTTGATCACGCAGGTGGCGAGCACGGTGCTGCCGATGTTTGGCGCGCCGGACTGGCTGCCACGCACGATCGTGATCCTGCTCGCGATCGGCTTTCTGCCCGCACTGGCGTTGGCGTGGCTGTTCGAGTTGACGCCGCAGGGCCTGCGCCGCGATGCCGATGTGCCGGCAGGCGAATCCGTCGCGCCGCAAACCGGCCGCCGCCTCGACCGCGCGATCATCGTCGTGCTGGTGTTTGCGCTGGGTTATTTCGCGTTCGACAAGTTCGTGCTGGCGCCGCGACACGAGCAGGCCGGCTCCGCTCAGGCGAAGCAGGCTGCCGTAACGGCAAATCCATCCACGACGAAAACCAGCGACGCCTCCATCGCGGTGCTGCCGTTCGTCAACATGTCCGCCGACGCGGAGAACGGATTTTTTTCCGACGGCGTCTCCGAGGAAATCCTCAACTCGCTTGCACGCATCGACGCGCTGCGCGTCGTCGGCCGCACCTCGTCGTTCCAGTTCAAGGGCAAGAGCGAGGACTTGCGCGACATCGGCGAGAAACTCGGCGTCGCCAACGTGCTGGAAGGCAGCGTGCGCCGGGAAGGCGAACGCGCGCGCATCACCGCGCAGTTGATCCGTGCCTCGGACGGCATCCACCTGTGGTCGCAGACCTACGATCGCACCGTCAAGGACACGCTGGCGGTGCAGCTGGACATCGCCGAGCAGGTCGCCGGCGCGTTGAATGTGCTGCTTGACGACCGCCAGCGTACGCGCATGCGCGCCGCGGGCGTCGAGAACGTCGATGCCTTCATCGCCTACCAGAAAGGCTGGAAGCTCTACATCCAGGCGCACGGCGATCCGTCGATCGACCTGCTCGATGGACTGCGCCACGCCAACGCCGAATTCGATCAGGCCATCGCGCTGGAACCGAACTTCTCGTTCGCCCACTACGCCAAGGCCGATTTGTACGAACACACCCTGATCGACGACCGGCCCAATCAAGCGGAAAGATTGGTCGCGCAGCGCGCGGCCTTGCAGACGCTCGAGCGCGCGGCCGCGACCAGCCCGGACGCGCAGCAGCGCGAGCTGGCCCTGGCCGAGCGCCAGATGCTCAGCGACGATTGGCGCGGACTGGCGAATCGCATCGCCAACGCGCTGACGCAACCCGGTTGCAGCGCGCCGAACTGGATGCCGGTGTTCGCCAGTGCGTTCGGCTTTGGCGACCGCCTCGAACCTGTGCTGAAGCGGGCTGCCGAATGCGACCCATTGAATGGCATCAACTGGAACACGCGGACTCAGGTGGCGCGCGCCGACGTGCAACCGCAGCGAATGCTGTCGATCCTTGCCGATTTTCGCAAGCGCGATCCGGGCGTGCAGGCCGGCGGGGTCACGGAGGCGGTTGCGCTGGCGATGCTGGGGCGCATGGACGCAGCCAAACGCGAGCTTGCATCTGTGCCGGAGCCGAACGACAGCATTTATCTGAGTGCGCTGATGGTGTTTCGCCTTGCCGGCGACAGTCTTGCGCAGGCCCGCGCCTGGGTCGAGGCGGGCGCTGCGCCGCCACCGAAAATCCGGGCACACGCCATCACCAAGCTGGTCGAAGCCGCGCTGTACGGCACGCGCGACGAGGCCAATCGCGCCGCCGCGGCGCTCGACGCGCGTCCTGCGGGCGGCTTGCTGCTGGCCAACGCGGTGACGTATTGCGACTGCGGCGCGCCGTTCGACCTCGACGCCACGCCCAACTTCAAGGCGCGACTTGCGCAATCCGGCTTGCCCTGGCCACCGGCGGTGGCAATCAAGTTCCCGCCGTTGCCGAAGTCGCAGCCATGAACTTCCTGTCCGAACTGCGCCGCCGCAACGTGCCGCGCGCGGCGATCTTGTACGCGGGAGTGGTGTGGGCGCTCGCCCAGGGCATTTCGCAACTCAGCCCCGCAGTCGGATTGCCGGACTGGAGCACGCGCTGGTTCCTGATCGCTGCGGCAATCGGGTTTCCGTTCTGGATCGCGTTCGCATGGTTCTACGAATTCACGCCGCAGGGATTCAAGCGCGAAAGCGCGGTCACGGTCGATGCACCGCAGCGGCATACGAATGCGCGCAAGCTGGATTTCGCAATCATTGCGGTGCTGGCGCTCGCCGTGGTGCTGCTGCTGACCGACCGATTCGTGTCGCACAAGGATGCCGCGACGGGCGCCGGTGCCATTGCGGCCATTCCGGAGAAATCCATCGCTGTGCTGCCGCTCACCAACGAAAGCGGCGAAAAGGATCAGCAATATTTTTCGGATGGTCTTTCCGACAGTTTGATCAACGCCTTGTCGCAGTTTGCGGGACTGAAGGTGATTGGGCGTGGTTCCTCGTTCCAGTTTCGCGATTCGAAGTTGTCGAGCGCGGCGATTGGGCAGGCCCTGGGCGTGGCCCACCTGCTCGAAGGCAGCGTCCAGCATGCCGGGGACGTGGTGCGCATCAGTGCGACCATGGTGAATTCGGTCGATGGCAGCACGCTGTGGGCGCATCAATATGACCGGCCGTACAAGGATCTGTTCGCGCTGCAGGACGACATCACGCAACAGGTCGCCGGCGCGCTCAAGGCCCGCTTGCTGGCCAACGATGCGGGCGCCCCGCAATCCGATCGTCCGCCCGGCGGCAGTCTCGATGCGTGGAACGCGTATTCGCGCGGACGTTTCCTGTCCCGTTCGCCCAATCCGGACGACTCCCGCAAGGCAATCGAGTCTTTTGAACAAGCCGTGGCGGCTGATCCGCGCTACGCGCGCGCGTACGCGGAGATGTCTTTGACATGGTCTCGACTTGGCGCGACGTACCTTGGCGGCGAACACCAGCGGCAGGCCCTTGCCAAGGCGCGTGCCTCAGCCGACACGGCCTTGCAACTGGATCCCAACGATGCGAACGCGCATGGCGCGCGCGGCCTGTTGCTGGAGTGGGCGGATTTCGATTGGAACGGCGCGGAGGCCGAATACCGGCGTGCGCTGGAACTCGCGCCGGGCGATGGCACGGCGCAATTCTCGCTGGCCGGCATATTCCGCACGCTCGGACGTACTCAGCAGGCGATTTCGCTGATACGCCAGGCCATCGCCAGCGATCCGCGCAACGGTGCCGAGTGGTACTGGCTGGGCTGGAGCCTTGCCGCAGTCGGTCGACTGGACGAAGCCGAGCAAGCTGCGCATAAAGCGGTCGAACTCTTCCCTGATGGCGCGTTTTATCCCACGGGTCTCGTCATCATCCAAATCCTGCGCGGCGAGGACAAGGCCGCGCTGACCTCGGCGCAGCTTGAGCCACCGAACGGAGCCTGGCGGGATGTCGCGCTCGCCTTCGCGCTGCAGCGCGGCAAGGATCGGGCTGCAGCCGACGCCGCGTTGCAGAAGTTGATCGCGGAACAAACGGATGCGTCGTCGTACCAGATCGCGCAGGTGTATGCGCTGCGCGGCGATGCCGACAACACCTTCATGTGGCTGGATCGCGCATGGGCGAATCGCGATCCGGGCATCGGCAGGCTGCTCACCGATCCCTTCATCCTGCATTTCCACGATGATTCACGTTTCGCCGCCTTCTGCAAAAAGGTCGGCTTGCCAACCACGACCGACGCGCAGGCGATGAAGTGAACGATTTCCTGCAGCGCTTCAGGCAACGCAAGCTGGTGGAGCAGGTGCTGGCGTACGGCGCGTGGGCTTTGGTTGCAATGTGCAACCATGTCCATTAGGCTGATCACACATTTGATCACGTTCGCTTCCGAGGTTCGCCGCCATGCCCACACTCCACGTCCGCAATGTTCCTGAAACGCTGTACCGGCGCATCCAGAAGATCGCAGATGACGAGGGTCGCTCGCTCACCGCGGAAGTGGTGCAATTGCTTGACCACGGGATACGTGCCCGCCAGGCTCGCGGCGAAGTGGCGGCGGTGCTTGAGCGCGTCGGCAAGCAGGCGCGTGCCATCGCCCTGCCGGCTGGTTGGAAGGATGCCGCCACCTTGGTCCGTGCGGGTCGCCGTCGGTGACAGCGCGGCCGCTGCGCGCGGTAGTGGACGCGAGCGTCGCGGTCAAGCTGTTCGTTCCCGAAAATCTTTCTGCCGAGGCGCATTCGCTTTTCGCGACGTTTGCGTCGAATCCGCAAGCGGAGTTGTTCGTCCCGGGCTTGTTTTTCATCGAATGCGCAAACGTGTTCTGGAAATGGCGTCGGCACGGCTATCCAGCAAGCGCCGCGGCAGGGCATCTGGATGATCTGCGGCGCTTGGATCTGACCGTGATTCCCACGCAAGCGCTGGCTGCTCCGGCGCTGCACATTGCATTCGAACACGACGTTACCACGTACGATGCCTGTTACGTTGCGGCGGCAGCGCAATTGGGCGCGCCATTCCTGACTGCAGATCGCAAACTCGTTGCGGCATTGGCGAGCACGCAATTCGACATTCGCTGGTTGGCGCAGGCGATACCGTGAACGAATTCTTCGGCCACCTCAAGCAACGCAAGCTCGTGCAGTGGTCGCTGGCGTATGTCGCGTTCGCCTTCGCGCTGATCCAGGTGCTCGATGTGGTGGCGCAGCGTTTCGACTGGTCGGATGCGCTTGAACGTCTGCTGATCCTTGCACTGGTGCTCGGATTCTTCGTGACACTGGTGCTCGCCTGGTATCACGGTGAGCGCGGCGCGCAGAAGGTCAGCAGCACCGAACTGGTGATCCTTGCCTTGTTGCTCGCGATCGGCGGCGGCTTGCTGTGGCGCATGGCAAGAACGCCGCGCACTGCGACGACTGCTACAGCAGCTGCCGTGGCGGCTGGAAAAACCGCACCGATCCCGGCCAAATCCATCGCCGTGCTGCCGTTCGTCAACATGAGTGGCGACGCGAAGAACGACTATTTCAGCGATGGCATCACCGAGGAAATCCTCGACGCGCTGGCGCAGGTGCCGAACCTGAAAGTCGCCGCGCGCACGTCGGCGTTCGCGTTCAAGGGCAAGGCCGAGGATTTGCGAAAGGTCGGCGAAGTGCTGGATGTGGCGACGGTGCTGGAAGGCAGCGTGCAGCAATCCGGCGACGCGGTGCGCATCACCGCGCAGCTGATCGACACCCGCAGCGGCTACCACCTGTGGTCGGAAAAATACGACCGCAAGCTCACCAGCATCTTCGCCGTCGAGGATGAGATCTCGAAAGCCATAGCGGACAAGTTGCAGGTGCAATGGTCGGGCGCGGCGCCGCAGGCCGTCGATCCGCACGCGCACGATTTCTACCTGCGCGGTTTGACCTTGCTGGCCGCGCGTGCGGTAAGTGAAGCCGTCGGCACATTCCAGCAGGCGGTGGCGCTGGACCCGCAATACGCGCAAGCGTGGGCCGCGCTGGCCGAAGCGCAGGCGCTGCTGCCGGGCTACGGGCCGACCGCGCCGCGGCAGGCCTACGCCGATTCGCTGGAATCCGCGCGGCGCACGCTCGCGCTCGATCCGAACGTCGCCTTGGCCCACGTCGCGCAGGGCATGGTCTACAGCAACCAGATGCGCTGGGCCGAAGCGGACCACGCCTTCCGGCAGGCGCTTGCGATTGCGCCCGGCGATGCCGAAGTCTTGAACCAGTACGCGCAATTTTTGAATTCGGTCGGTCAACTCGGGCCGGCGTTGGCCGTGTTCGATCGCGCGCTGGCGCGCGATCCGCTTTCCGGCATCAGCGGCGCGATCCGCGTGCAGCTGCGGTTCCAACTGGGCCTCGACGACGTTGCGACGGCGGACACGCAGATCGGGCGGATCGTGGCGGCGCATCCGGAAAGTCTGTTCGTGCATCGCGCCGCGTTGAATATCTACCTTTCCTTGCACCGTTATGCGCAGGCGCAGGCGCAAGCGCGTGCCGCAGCCGCGCTCAGCGGGCAGGACTCCGCAGTCCCGGCGCAACTCATACGCGGCATCGCCGATCCTGCCCAGCGCGCGCGTGCGGTGCAGGTACTGGAATCTCCCGCGGCTGCCGTCCAGCGCCGCGACGCATTCGTGCACGCGCACTGGCTGGTGCAGTTGGGTGAGCGCGAGCGCGCGATCGCCGTGCTCGAGGCCCCGATAGACGACGGCACGGCCGTGATCCCGCAACTGTTGTGGATGCACGCTTTCGATCCGATCCGCAACGATCCGCGTTTCAAGGCCGTGCTTGCGAAGATGGGCTTGCCGTATGTTCCCGAGCAGATCGAATCCGGAGAAAAATCATGAAAAGTGCCTTGCGGTTTTTCATTCTCATCGCGACATTGGCGATCACCTCGCCCGCGCATGCGCAACGCGGCAGCGCGCCGCAGACCATCGAGGGATTGGGCACGGCGAGCTTCCCGACATCGGCAAAATCCGACGCGGCCCAGACCGCGTTCATGCGCGGACTGCTGCTGTTGCACCTGTTCGAGTACACCTCGGCGGCCAAGGCGTTCGAGCAGGCCGAGAAGCTGCAGCCGGACTTCGCCATGGCCTACTGGGGCGAGGCGATGAC
>JAFEFP010000048.1 GCA_018240545.1 Pseudomonadota bacterium
GCAACACAGGCGCAGTAGGTGCGACGGGTCCCGCCGGTGCCGCAGGCGCAACGGGTGCGACCGGTCCAGCGGGTCCCGCTGGCGCAACTGGCTTACAAGGCCCGACGGGCGCCACCGGTGCCGCATCGACGGTACCTGGTCCCACGGGCGCTACGGGTCCGACAGGCGCAACGGGTCCGACTGGATCAATTGCGGGATCGGCGTCGTTCGTCACGAGTTCCGGCACGGCGTCGTGTGGCGCGAACAATGGCACGTGTACGCTCACGATTACCTGCGCGGCTGGCCAGAAAGCGATTGGCGGTGGTCTTTCAGCCGGCGGTGCGGCGGCCGCTAAATTCCTCGACCTGACGGAAAGTTACCCGAGCGGCGCTACCAACAATTCCTGGACAGTATCGGCGATGAACTGGGGAAACGCCGGAACAATCACCATCACCGGGTACGTCGTCTGCGCGCAGTAGCGATCATAATCGCAAGGTGATTCGACATCCATCTCCCCCGGCCTCGCGCCGGGGGATTTTTTTGCGCGACATTCCGGGTCGAATCGGCGAAAATGCGCGCGCGGCGCCGTCCGGCCCGCGACTCACTTCGGGAAAGATCATGCCGAGCCGCAGAGAACTCGCCAACGCCATTCGCGCGCTGTCCATGGACGCGGTGCAGGCCGCCAATTCCGGGCATCCGGGCATGCCGATGGGCATGGCCGACATCGCGCAGGTGCTGTGGAGCGATTTCCTGCGCCACAATCCGGCGAACCCGACGTGGAGCAATCGCGACCGCTTCGTGCTCAGCAACGGCCATGGCTCGATGCTGCTGTACTCGCTGTTGCATCTGACTGGTTACGATTTCCCAATCGACGAGATCAAGCGATTCCGGCAACTGCATTCCAAGACGGCGGGTCATCCGGAGGCCAGCGAATTTCCCGGCATCGAAACCACCACGGGCCCGCTCGGACAAGGTCTGGCCAATGCCGTCGGCATGGCGCTGGCGGAGAAAGTTCTTGCCGCACGCTTCAACAAGCCGGACCTCGCCATCGTCGATCATTACACCTACGTTTTCCTCGGCGACGGTTGCCTGATGGAAGGCATCTCGCACGAGGCCGCCTCGCTCGCCGGCACGCTCAAGCTCGGCAAGTTGATCGCGGTCTACGACGACAACGGCATCTCCATCGACGGCGAGGTGCACGGCTGGTTCACCGACGACACACCCAAGCGCTTCGAGGCCTACGGCTGGGAAGTCTTGCGCGACATCGACGGCCATAATCCCGAGGCGATCAAGGCGGCGCTGGTTTCCGCCGCGATCGACCCGGACAAGCCGACCCTGGTCTGCTGCAAGACCATCATCGGTTTCGGCGCGCCGAACAAGCAGGGCAAGGAATCCAGTCACGGCGCGGCGCTGGGCAAGGACGAGGTCGCCGCGGCGCGTGCGCAGTTGGGCTGGAATCATCCGCCGTTCGAGATTCCCGCCGATATTTACGCCGGTTGGGATGCGAAGAAGCAAGGTGCGCAACGCGAAGCGGCGTGGAATGCGCTGTTCGCAAAGTATAAAACGCAGCATCCGCAGTTGGCAGCCGAGTTCGAGCGTCGCTTGGCGGGTGATTTGCCCGCAGATTTCGACGCCAAGGCGAATACCTATGTCGCCGAGTTGCAGGCCGAAGGCCCGGTGGTTGCTTCGCGCAAAGCCTCGCAGATGGCGCTGGATGCCTACGGCCCGCTGTTGCCGGAACTGATCGGCGGCTCGGCGGACCTGGCGGGATCGAACCTGACGATCTGGAAAGGCAGCAAGGACGTCAATTCCTCGGACGCGAGCGCGAACTACGTCTACTACGGCGTGCGCGAATTCGGCATGAGCGCGATCAGCAACGGACTTGCGCTGCATGGTGGCTTCATTCCCTACGACGCCACGTTCCTGGTGTTTTCCGACTACGCGCGCAATGCCGTGCGCATGTCGGCGCTGATCCCGGCGCACGCGATCCACGTCTACACGCACGATTCGATCGGTCTTGGCGAAGATGGTCCCACGCACCAGCCGGTCGAGCATCTGGCGAGTTTGCGCCTGATTCCGAAGAACACCGTGTGGCGCCCCTGCGACGCGGTGGAAAGCGCGGTGGCGTGGAAGATGGCGATCGAGTGCCGCGAAGGCCCATCGTGCCTGGTGTTCTCGCGCCAGAATCTGGCGCACCAGCCACGCACCGTCGAGCAGGTGACCGCGATCGAATTCGGCGGCTACGTGTTGCGCGAGGCGAAGGACGGGAAGGTGGATGCCGTGCTGATTGCCACCGGCTCCGAAGTCGATCTGGCGATGCAAGCCGCCGCGACGCTGGAAGGCGAGGGCATCGGCGCGCGCGTGGTATCCATGCCATGCACGAACCGGTTCGATCGCCAGCCGCAGGCCTATCGCGACGGTGTGCTGCCACCAACCTGCCGCAAGCGCGTCGCCATCGAAGCGGGTGTCACCGACTTCTGGCGCAAGTATGTGGGGCTTGACGGCCATGTCGTCGGCATCGATACCTTCGGCGCTTCCGCGCCCGCCGAGGCGCTGTTCAAGTACTTCGGCATCACCGTCGATGCCGTGGTCGCGGCGGTGAAATCCCTGAACTGAGAGTTGTCCGCCGCGCATCTCGCGTTGCCGCTTGACATTGACAATTACACGTGTAATCTAAACGAATGATTACAGACGTAATTGGAATCGACATGTCGATCAGCGATGCGGAAAGCCAGGTGATGCAGGTGTTGTGGGAGCGGCATCCGCTCGGTGCGGACGAGGTCGTCGCAGCGCTCGCCGACAGCACCGACTGGCAAGAGCCAACGGTGAAGACACTGCTCAATCGCCTGCTCAAAAAGCGCGCGATCGCGGCGCAGCGCGATGGTCGGCGCTATTTGTATCGGCCTCTGCTGGCGCGTGCGGATTACGTGCATGCGGCCAGCAAGAGCCTGCTCGACCGCCTGTTCGACGGCCGCGTCGCGCCGCTGGTCGCGCATTTTTCCGAACGGCGCAAGTTGAGCAAGAAGGACATCGCCGAACTCAAGCGCTTGATCGGGGAGATCGATCATGATCGCTGAGGTCTTGCGCATACTGGTCCTTTCCACGCTCGCGGCGAGCGCGGCAATCGTCGTTGTCCTGCTTCTGCGCAAGCCACTGCGTGTGCGCTTCGGCGCACAGGCCGCGTACGCGCTGTGGACGTTGGTGCCATTGGCCGCCGTGGTCGCGCTATTGCCGGCGCCGGTGGCATCCGTCGCGCTACCCATGACCGTGGTTGCCACGAAGCCCGCGGCGATTACGACGCTTCAGCATGCGGCAGCGGGGGTGACGGGCTTCGATCCGATACCGTGGCTCGGCGCCGTCTGGCTGCTGGGCATGGTTGTCTGTGCTGCGCTTTTCTTGCGCCAGCAGCGCCGTTACCTGCGCACGCTGGGCGGCCTGTCCCTGAACGCGGACCGCACGTTTCGCGCGCAAACGACGGCTGGGTGTCCGGCGCTGGTCGGAGCATGGCGGCCGCGTATCGTATTGCCCACGGATTTCGAACAGCGCTACGACCGCACGCAACGCGAACTGATCCTCGCCCACGAACGTGCGCACCTGGCGCGCGGCGACGCCCAACTCAATGCGTTCGCGGCGGTGCTGCGCTGCCTGCACTGGTTCAACCCGCTTTTCCACATTGCCGCATCGCGGTTCCGCTTCGATCAGGAACTGGCTTGCGATGCGAGCGTCATTGCCCGCTTTCCGCAAGCGCGAAGGTCCTACGCCGACGCGATGTTGAAGACGCAACTCGCCGACCTCGGACTGCCGGCCGGCTGCCATTGGCAGTCCAGCCACCCGTTGAAGGAGAGAATTGCCATGTTGAAGAAACCATTGCCCGGTCGCACACGCCGCTGGCTCGGTGGCGCGTGTGTTGCCGCCATCGTTGCGACAATGAGTTTCGCCGTGTGGGCGGCGCAGCCGGCCAAGGAGTCTGCTTCAAGACCAGTTGATGTGAAATCATCCGCCGCCGTGGAGTTGGTGCTGTCGGTCGAAGGTGCGCCCACTGATGCCGAGTTGTTGCGAAGCGAGACCAAATCAGTGTTGGTTCCCGCGAGCGACGTCGCGCATCCTGCAAAGCTCGCCGACATGCATTTCGGCTTGGCAATGGCGGATCCGTTCAGTCTGGAAATCGGCCGGGGTGGTCAGGTTTGGCAAATTGATGGCTCGGCACATGAAACGCTCGGGCAGGGCTACCAGATCGATACGACGCTCACTCTCGACGGCAAGGTCGTCGGACATCCAAGCGTAAAGATGCGTGAGGGTGAGCCGGCAGCGATCAAGGTTGGTAGCGGTAAAAACGCCAACACCGAAGGCTTCGCGGCGCAGTTCACTTTCCGCGACGCGAAGTCGCCGATTGCTGATGGAAAGCAGATTCAGGTTGCAAGCGGGAAAACGCCGCGGGATGCGGGTAGCTCGCCGCGCATCACCGATGTCAGTTATCGGCGTGTGACACGCATTGCATATCCGCAATCGGCCATTGTCGCGAAAGCGCAAGGCGTGGTGTATATCAAGATGCGCGTCGGCGCAGATGGCAAAGTCGTCAGTGCCAAAGTAAACAGTGTGATGCCGATGGCCAGGACCGATCTTGCCGATGCGGCACTCGCAGCGGTGAAAACATGGACGTTCGAGCCGCGCAAGGTCGATGGCACGGCCGTTGCCAGCGACACGACCGTGGCCATTGCGTTTTCGCTCGATCCGGCCAGACCGCTTGCGGTCGAGCCGGAGGGAGCGCTCGACGCGATTCGCGTGTCGCCGCCGCAAGGCGAGCTGTAAGCAAGCCGCACTGCGCTCCGCAAGTTGTCCGGAGCGCGGCTCCGAAGTGGCTTGCGCTACAATACGCATTCCCTTGTGTATTCGGAGCCAATCCCATGACGGTGAAAGTCGCGATCAATGGTTATGGCCGCATCGGCCGCAACATCCTGCGTGCGTTGTACGAAGCCAGGCGCACGCATGAGATCCAGATCGTCGCCGTCAACGATCTCGGGGATGCCGAAACCAACGCCCACCTGACGCAGTACGACACTGCGCACGGCCGGTTTCCCGGCGAGGTCAGCGTCGATGGCGGCGATCTCGTCGTCAACGGCGATCGCATCAAGGTCTGCGCCGAGCGCGATCCGGCCAAGCTGCCGTGGAAGGATCTTGGCGTGGACGTCGCGATCGAGTCCACGGGCCTGTTCACCAGCAAGGCCAAGGCCGGCGCGCACATCGCCGCGGGCGCAAGGAAGGTGATCATCTCCGCGCCGGGCGAGAAGGACGTGGATGGCACCTTTGTCATGGGCGTCAACCATGAGCTGCTCAAATCCACGCACACGGTCATCTCCAATGCCTCGTGCACGACCAATTGCCTCGCGCCTCTGGCCAAGGTACTGCACGAGAAGATCGGCATCGTGCATGGCCTGATGACCACGATCCACGCCTACACCAACGATCAGGTGCTCACCGACGTCTATCACAAGGACCTGCGCCGCGCGCGCAGCGCGACGATGAGCCAGATCCCGACCAAGACCGGCGCCGCCGCCGCGGTCGGCCTCGTGTTGCCGGCGCTCAACGGCAAGCTCGACGGTTTTGCCATGCGCGTGCCGACGATCAATGTCTCGGTGGTCGATCTGTCTTTCGTCGCCAGTCGTCCGACGAGCAAGGACGAGATCGACGCAGCGGTAACCGAAGCCAGCCACGGCAGGCTCAAGGGTATTCTCGGCGTCAACACCCAGCCGCTGGTATCGGTGGACTTCAACCACAATCCACTGTCGTCGATCTACGACGCGACGCAGACGCGCGTCATGGGCGGCACGCTGGTCAAGGTGCTGAGCTGGTACGACAACGAGTGGGGTTTCTCCAACCGCATGCTGGACATGACCCTCGCGTTCGTCAACGCGAAGTAACGCAGCACCGTGCGGGCCCGCGCACGCGGGCGTTGCCGATTCCGCAACTCCTTTTCGCTCCCGCAGCGCCGGAGCGCTTGCGCGCACCCGTGTAATTTGCGCGCGCCAATCCCGAATTTGTCCGACAGACAGGAAGTTCTCCTGTCACGGGGCGAACGCACCCGTGCGGGCGAAACCCGCCGCCTGTGTTTGCACGATTCAACTCGGCAATTCAGGAGATGCGCAATGAATACGAGAAAAATGGCAATCAAGCTTGCGATATCGGCATGCCTGCTGCAGACAGGACTGGCAACACGGGCCAACGCCTGTTCGGTGCCGAGTCTGAAGGGAGCCTCCAACATGGCGTGGGCGGCACCGACCCTGCCGAGCGCGGAAATCGCGGCAATGGCCGCGGGCGCTGTTCCCGCGACGGGCGGGCCGAAGGCGTCCAATCAGTTTGGTGGCTTCCCCTTCGGCTTGGCGCCATCGATCGTTGGCATGTGGCGATTCGCGTTTACGGCGCAGGGCAATGGCACGAACGGACCACCTGACGGCACGCCCATCGACGCCGGGTTCCAGACCTGGCATATCGACCGCACCGAACTGATGAATTCCGGGCGGCCGCCGGCAACGGGCAGCTTCTGCGAGGGCGTCTGGGAACAGCAGAATTGGTCGAGCTTCAGCCTCAATCACTGGGCATTGTCGTGGGATTTCGACCCCGCCACGGGCAAGCCGACCGTGTTCGTCGGGCCAACCAATATCCAGGAACAGGTGACAGTCGCCACGACGGGCAATTCGTTTACCGGCTCGTTTTCGCTCACCCAATATGCGCCGGACGGAACGACGGTGCTGGGTGGCGTGAAAGGCGTGGTCAGCGCCACGCGCGTGACCGTGAACTGATGCTTGTAGAAATGCGGTGCGCCCGTCGGGGCGGGTGCACCGTATCACTATCGCTGCCGCGCGGATGCTAGTGCTCGTTCTTGTCCGACTGGAACGTTTCGATCAGCGCGATCTGCAAGCGTGAATGCAGCTTGACCAGGATGCGCCACAGCAACACCAGGATCAAGCCGCCCATCGCCAGCACGGCGACCAGCAGCTCGGCGGGCGGCAAGATGCTCGAAGACAGCGCGCTGACGAGGAGCAACATTGCCACGATTGAAACGGCTGGCAGTACCGCGCCGACCACGCGCCGCGCGCGCTCGGTATGGCGGCCGGCATGCACGCCCACCTCGGCAAGCAGCATCGCCAGCGCCTTGAGCTTGCGGTAGGCGGCGATCAGGAACGGCAGCGACAGCACCAATGCCGCGCCCCACAGCAAGGCATTTGCCGTGGGCCGGTGCGGCAACATCGCGGCGATGTCGGCCGCGCGCGTGCGTGCCAGCCAGGCGATGCCGCCGAAAATCGCCGCAACCAGGCACAGATTGACGAAGGTTTGCAACAGGATCCGCCGCACCATCGCGGCAATGACGGCGCGGTCGCCCTGCAGGCGCAGCCCTTGCAGCCATTGGGTATACAAGTGGAAGATGCGGCGCAACGCATACGGCAGGGCGACGCGCAAGCGCCGGGCGAGCGGATCGGAGGCGCGGATCAGGTACGGTGTGAACAGCGTCGTGATGGCGGATACGGCGACCACGACCGGGTAGAGGAATCCGCTCGTCACTCCGAGCGAAGCACCGAGTGCGGCGATGATGAAGGAGAATTCGCCGATCTGGGCCAGGCTCATGCCGACCCGCAACGACACGCGCCCGCTCTGGCCGGTGGCGAACGCACCCGTCCAGCGTGACAGGATCTTGCCAACGACCAGGACCGCGCAGATGGCCGCGATCGGCCCGGCATGGTCGACCAGCGCGTGCGGGTCGAGTTGCAGGCCGACCGCGACGAAGAACACCGCGCTGAACATGTCGCGCAGCGGCGCAATCAGGCGTTCGATGCGGGCCAGGCTGCGCGCCTCGGCCACGATCACTCCGATCACGAAGGCCCCCAGCGCGACGCTGTAGCCGAGCCAGGTTACCAACAGGCAGAAGCCGAACAGCAGGCCCAGCACGCCGACCAGCAGCATTTCGTCGCGGTGGAAGCGGGCCACGTAATCGAGCAGCCGCGGCACGGCCAGGACCCCGATCACCAGCGATGCCACCAGGAACACGGTCAGTCCGCCGAGCGTGGCCAGCGCTTCGCCGGTGGCCACCGTACCGGTCGCGGCGACGCTGGACAGCAGGGCGATCATCGCGATGGCGAGCACGTCCTCGACGATCAGGATGGCGAAGACGATGTGCGCGAAGGCCTGCGTTTTCAGGCCGAGCTCGTCGATGGCCTTGATCGTGATCGTGGTCGAGGAGATCGACAGCATCGCGCCGAGGAACAGCGCGTCCATCGCACGCCAGCCGAAAGCCAGGCCCAGCTCGTAGCCCAGCCACAGCATGGTAACGATGCCGGTCAGGGCGGCGACCACGGCGGTGGCACCGACGCGGCGCAGATGGCGCAGCGAGAACTCCAGGCCCAGCGCGAACAGCAGGAAGATCAGGCCAAGTTCGGCGACCGTGCGGATGCTCTGCTCGTCGGTGACCAGCGTGTAGGGCGGCGTGTGCGGGCCGATCAGCACGCCGGCGGCAATGTAGCCGAGCACCACCGGCTGGCGCAGCAGGTGGAACAGCACGGTGACGACGCCCGCGGCGAGCATGATCACGGCCAGATCCTGGATAAAGGCGATCGGGTGCATCGTGCGGCAATGGTGGCCGATGCGTTGCACCGGTGCAAGGGAACGTGCGTCGTCGATCCGGACGCGCAGTTACAATGCGCACTTCGACGATTCCCATGGAGCGACGCATGTCCATCGTGCGCATGACCGATCTCGACCTTGCCGGCAAACGCGTGCTGATCCGCGAGGATCTGAACGTACCCCTGCAGGATGGCCGCATTACCGCCACACAGCGCCTGGATGCCGCGCTGCCGACGATCCAACTCGCACGCACCGCTGGCGCACGCGTGATGATCCTCTCGCACCTGGGTCGGCCGAAGGAAGGCGTGTTCGAGCGATCCGAATCGCTCCAGCCGGTTGCCGATTGGTTGAGTCACGCGCTGGGCAAGCCGGTGCGCCTGATGCGGGAATATCTGGATGGCGTGGATGTCGCACCCGGTGAGGTCGTGCTGCTGGAAAACTGCCGCATGAACATCGGCGAGGGCAAGGATTCGCCCGAGCTGTCGGCGAAGTATGCCGCGCTGTGCGACATCTACGTGATGGACGCGTTCGGCACCGCGCACCGCGCGCAGGCGTCCACGCATGGCGCGATCCGCGCGGCCAAGATCGCCTGTGGCGGACCGTTGCTGATGGCCGAGCTCGACGCGCTGGCCAAGGCGCTCGAACACCCGGCGCGGCCCTTGCTCGCCATCGTGGCCGGATCCAAGGTATCGACCAAACTGGCTTTGCTGGAAAGCCTGATCGCGAAAGTGGACCAGCTCATCGTCGGCGGTGGCATTGCCAATACCTTCATCGCCGCGGCCGGATTCAACGTCGGCAAGTCGCTGGTCGAGACCGAATTGATCCCGACCGCGGAGAAAATCATGGCCGCCGCCAAGGCGCGTGGCGCCGAGGTTCCGGTGCCGACCGACGTCGTCGTCGCGCCGGAGTTTTCCGCGGCCGCGCCGGCCACGGTGAAAAAAGTGGAAAATGTCGCATCCGGCGACATGATCCTCGACATCGGGCCTGATACCGCCGCGCGCTACGCCGCGCTCGTCGCCCAATCCGGCACCGTGGTCTGGAACGGTCCGGTCGGCGTGTTCGAGTTCGATGCATTTGGCAAAGGCACGCAGATCCTGGCGCACGCTATTGCCAAATCGAAGGCGTTTTCCATCGCCGGCGGCGGCGACACCATCGCGGCGGTGGAAAAATACGGGGTGGAAAAAGACATCTCCTATATCTCCACCGGTGGCGGCGCGTTCCTGGAATTCCTCGAAGGCAAGGAGCTGCCGGCGGTGGCGGCGCTGAAGGCTAGGGCCGGCTGAATTGTTTCGTCATTGCGTGCCGGAACGACAGCCCATGTCTTCAGCGTTCCAGCATTGCCCGCAGCTTCTCCGGCTCCGCCAGCGACAGCAGCAGCGTCAACTTGTCCGCATCGCTGCGCAGATACGAAATCCCGTGGCGGTCGAGCAGCAGGCACACGGCCTTGTCACCGTTGCGCAAGCGGAACCAGCCGCCGGCAAACCCCGGCAAACCGGTACCCCAGAGCTTGATGACGGGGCGCAGTTCGGGGTGGGTGTTGAAGTTCACGAGCTGCAATCCGTGTGCGCGCAGGTTCGCCAGTGCGACGTGCTTGGTGCCGACGCCGGTATGGATGATCAGCTCGCCCTGGTCCACGCGCACCCGCGCACGGCGCAGTCCCCACAGGAAAAACGCCATCAGCACGGCGACGACGCCGATGATCGCAGTGCCGATGGTGCGCGCCTGGTTGGGCGTGGCGCCTGGCCAATGTGCGGGACTGCTGGCCAGCGCGACGATTGCACCCGCGAGCGAAATGAGGGTGAGGATCAGCAGCCAGGCAAATGGTTTGCCGCGCGCGCCGGCCAGTTCCAGCACCTTGCCTTCGTCGATATCGCTCATGCGTCGTTCCTTGCAACGGGTGCTGTGGTAGTTTAGCGCTGTCGCTTGCACCGGATTGCCGCATGGATTCGCAACTTCGCCGCACCAAGATCATCGCCACACTGGGGCCGGCCACCGACGC
Organism: Pseudomonadota bacterium; assembly: GCA_018240545.1. Taxonomy (GTDB): domain Bacteria; phylum Pseudomonadota; class Gammaproteobacteria; order Xanthomonadales; family Rhodanobacteraceae; genus Rudaea. Next base: position 10,592 of record JAFEFP010000048.1, read on the forward strand.
GCCCGGCATGCTGGAAAAAGTGCTTGCCGAAGGTGCCGACGTGGTGCGCCTGAACCTGTCGCACGGTGCCGCCGAGGATCATCGCAAGCGCTGCGAGGCGGTGCGCGCCGCCGCGGCGAAACTCGGCCGCGAAGTCGGCGTACTCGCCGACCTGCAGGGACCCAAGATCCGCATCGCGAAATTCGCCTCCGCCCCGGTCATGCTCGAACCCGGCCAGCCGTTTGCACTGGAATGCGACGCGAACGCCGCGCCCGGCGACGCGCATCGCGTCGGCGTGAGTTATCTGGGTTTGTACAAGGACGTGAAGGCCGGCGACACGTTGCTGCTCGACGACGGCCTGATCGCGCTCGGCGTCGAACGCATCGACGGCACCACGATCCGCACCACGGTAAAGGTCGGCGGCGCCTTGTCCGATCGCAAGGGCATCAATCGCCTCGGCGGCGGCCTGTCGCTGGCCGCGCTGGCCGAGAAGGACAAGCTTGACATCCGCCTCGCCGCGGAACTCGGCGCGGATTTCCTCGCCGTGTCCTTCGCCAAGTCCGCCGCCGACATGATCGAAAGCCGCAAGCTGCTGCGCGCCGCGGGCGGCAACGCGGCGCTGGTGGCCAAAATCGAGCGCGCCGAGGCGATCGCGGCGCTGGGCGAAATCATCGATGCCTCCGACGCGGTCATGGTCGCGCGCGGCGACCTCGGCGTGGAAATCGGCGACGCCGAACTGCCCGGCATCCAGAAAAAGATCATCCGCGAGGCGCTGTCGCGCAACAAGGCGGTGATCACTGCCACGCAGATGATGCAATCGATGGTCGAATCGCCGATTCCCACGCGCGCCGAAGTGCTCGACGTGGCCAACGCCGTGCTCGATGGCACCGACGCGGTGATGCTGTCGCAGGAAACCGCGGCGGGCAAGCATCCGGACAAGGCCGTGGCGGCGATGCGGCGCGTGTGCCTGGGCGCTGAACACCAGTTCGACACGACCGAGCGCTACAAGCCCGGCATGCGCACGTTCGAGCGCACCGACCAGGCCGTGGCGATGGCGGCGATGTTCCTGTCCGCGCAGGTCGAACCGCGCGCGATCGTCGCGCTGACCGAATCCGGCGCCACTGCGCAATGGCTGTCGCGCTACCGCTCGGCGGTGCCGATCTACGCCCTGTCACGGCGTGCGGCAGCGCGCCGCCGCATGATGCTGCTGCGCGACGTGGTTCCGGTCGAATTCGATCCGCATGGCGTGGATGCCGCGCATGCGGCCAAGGCGGCGATCCAGCACCTGTACAATCAATCGCGCCTGGCCGAAGGCGATCGCGTCATCCTCACCCACGGCGACCACACCGGCCAGCACGGCGGCACGAATACGCTGAAACTGTTGGGTGTCGGCGCCGGCGGGGTGGCGGAAGGGTTGGGGGATTTGTAGGAGACAGTCGTGAAAAAAGCACTTTCCATTGCCCTCATCGCGATTTTTTGTGCTGGCAACGCATCCGCTGTTGAAAACGTACGCAAGGTTCCGCCGGAGAATCTCGCGCACTACTGGTTGCTGCAATCGGCGTCGGCGGCACAGGCGAGCTTGCCGTTTCGCGGCAGGAACCTGAATGCACCGACCTGCGCCGCCGTGGCGTACACGATCGGCAACGACGGTCGCGTGCGCGATGTCAGGCTGGAAAAGATCGTCCCGGACGGCGATCTGGCGAAGGTGGCGGTGAATGTGGTTTCCGAGATGCGTTTCGCGGCCACGGCACAAAACGCCAGCCGCCTGCCGGTGCGCACCTACGTGGTGATGCCGTTCAACCTGCCCAGCGCCAGCTCGACCAGCACCGCCGATCTCGCGAAGCGCGAGCAAGCTTTGTCTGCCTGCAAACTCGCGGGCTACGGGAACGACAACGACGTGGTAATCCCGGTGCGCTGATCGGCTCGCGCCGAACCCGCGCCCGGACTATAATCCGCGCCCGAACTCGGCGGCGCTGGGCCGCCGCGCATCCGCGGAGTCCGACATGAGCATCGAACAACTCGAATCCATCGCGCAGGCGATGGTTGCGCCCGGCAAGGGCATCATCGCGATCGACGAATCCACGAACACGATCGCCAAGCGCTTCGCCGCGGTGA
>JAFEFP010000049.1 GCA_018240545.1 Pseudomonadota bacterium
GTCGCTGGATGGCAAGACGCTCGTCGAGCGTCCGCTTGTCGCTCTCGCGGACGCGCCCGAGGCCGGATTCTTCGGCCGCCTTTCGGACAGCATCTGGCTATGGTTCAAGGGCGACCAGAAAGTGGAGATTTCCCCAACGCCGAATACGCAATGAATACCGTCGCATGAAATCGCTCGACGACATCGCCCCGCAGAATCCCGGACAGGGCTTCCAGTTTCCCGGCGCCTTCGAGGTGACCGCGATGGGCCGCGCCGGCGCCGCGCTGGAGCGGCGCGTGCCGGAAATCGTCGCCGGCCTGGGCTTGGCGGTCATCGCCGGCAGCCTGCGCACGCGCGCCTCGGCCGAAGGCAACTACATTGCCGTGAGCGTGACATTCACCTGTCCCTCGCGCGAAACATACGAGGCCGTGCACAACCTGCTGCGCGCCGATCCGGACATCCGCTGGACGTTGTGACGCCGTGACCGAGTTGCTCGTCCGCCGCCTGCCCGGCCGGTCGCCCTACGCACCGGTGTGGCGGGCAATGCAGGCGTTCACGGACGCGCGCGGACCGGCAACGCCGGATGAATTGTGGCTGGTCGAACACGAGCCGGTGTTCACGCTCGGCCAGGCCGGCAAGCGGGAGCACGTCCTGGATCCCGGCACGATTCCCGTGATCCCGGTGGATCGCGGCGGCCAGGTCACGTATCACGGCCCGGGCCAGATCGTGGCCTACCCGCTCATCGACCTGCGGCGTGCCGGCATCGGCGTGCGCGCCTACGTGCATCGGATCGAACAGGCCGTGATCGACACGCTGGCCGAGTGGAACATCGTTGCCGCGCGCCGCGATGGCGCGCCCGGGGTCTATGTAAATGGCGCCAAGATCGCCGCGCTCGGCATCCGCGTGCGCCGTGGCTGCGCGTTTCATGGCCTGGCCTTCAACGTGGCCATGGACCTGGCGCCCTTCCATCGCATCAATCCCTGCGGCATTCAGGGTTTGCCGGTAACGCAGGTGCTAGACTTGGGCGGCCCGTCGCGTCTGGCCGACGTGGCAACCGTGCTGGTGGCCGAATTGGCGCGCCAACTCGGATTGGAAGCGATGCCGGTCGACCCCATCCTGACCTTTGGCGCTGGCGCGCCCTGCGCGCCGGGCGTTAACGTGACCGCATGAGCGTGGACAAGAACATTCCGATCACCCTCGTCGCCGCCGCCCCGCTGCAATCGGGTTCGAAGCAACTCGGCGCGGACAAGATTGCGCGCAATCGCGCCGGGTTCGACGCGGCAGCACCGTTGCTGCGCAAGCCGGAATGGATCCGCGTGCGCATCCCGCCCGGCAACGCCGTCGCGCGCCTGAAAGCCAAGCTGCGCGCGAACCACCTGGTGACGGTGTGCGAAGAAGCGTCGTGCCCGAACATCCACGAATGCTTCGGCAAAGGCACGGCCACGTTCATGATCCTCGGCGAGGTCTGCACGCGGCGCTGCTCGTTCTGCGATGTCGCGCACGGCCGGCCCAAGCCGCCGGACGTGGACGAACCGTGGCATCTGGCGCAAACCATCGCCGACATGGGACTGCGCTACGTCGTCGTCACCTCGGTCGACCGCGATGACCTGCGCGACGGCGGCGCGGCGCATTTCGCCGCCTGCATCCGCGCCGTGCGCGCGGCCAGCCCCGGCATCCGCATCGAGATCCTGACCCCGGATTTCCGCGGCAAGGGCCGCGTGGAGCGCGCGCTGGACGTGCTTGCCGAAAACCCGCCCGACGTGTTCAACCATAACCTCGAGACCGTGCGCGAACTGTATCCGGCCGTGCGTCCCGGCGCCGATTACGACGGGTCGCTGGCCCTGCTGCAACGCTTCAAGGCCCAGCATGCGGATGTTCCGACCAAGTCCGGAATCATGCTTGGCCTGGGCGAAACACTCGAACAGGTGCACGGCGCGTTGAACGATCTGCGCGCGCACGCGGTCGAAATGGTCACGATCGGACAATACCTGCAGCCCACGCCGCATCACCACCCGGTGCTGCGTTACTGGTCGCCGGCGGAATTCGATGCGTTTGCCGATTACGGCCGGCGCCTGGGCTTCCAGCACGTCGCCTCGGGGCCCCTGGTGCGCTCCTCGTACCACGCCGACCGCATGGCCCACGCCGCCGGTTACGTCGAAGTCGCCTAATCTTTCGGGAATAGCTGCCATCATGCTGAAATCATCCACCCTTCGCCATTTGGCCTGGATCGCTCTCGTCGTTGCCGCCGTCGCCGCTGGCAAACCGGCGCCCGTGCCGCGCGACGTGGCCCTCAAACCGACCTCCGAGCAGGCGCAGGCGGCGCTGGTGGCGACGCGTTTCCTGACCCGCTTCCACTACCGGGCCGAGCCGCTCGACGCGGCGATGTCGCGCAAGATCTTCGACCGGTATTTCGATTCGCTCGACGCCGACCGCTTGTTTTTCGTGCAGGCCGACGTTGACCGCTTCACCCCGGATCGCGACAAGCTCGGCGACGACATCTACGACGAAAACCTGTCGGTACCGTTCGCGATCTTCAATCTCTACGAGCAGCGCGTGTCCGAGCGCACTGCCTATGCGCGCAGCCTGCTCAAGAAGGGATTCGACTTCGACAAGAACGAGACCTACACCTACCAGCGCGAACACGCGCCCTGGGCAAAGACCACGGCGGAGCTCGACGAGCTGTGGCGCAAGCGCGTCAAGAACGACTGGCTGCGCCTCCAGCTCGCCGGAAAAGATGCGGCGAAAATCCGCGAAACCCTGGACAAGCGCTATTCGAACTACCTCGACCGCATCCGCCAGATCGACGCCGAGGACGTGTTCCAGACATTCATGAACGCGTATGCGATGTCGATCGACCCGCATACCAATTACCTCGGCCCGCGGCAGGCGCAGAACTTCGATATCGCGATGAAACTCTCGCTCGAAGGCATCGGCGCCGTACTGCAGGCGCAGGACGACTACACCGCGATCCGCGAGATCGTGCCGGGCGGCCCGGCGGCACTCTCCGGCAAGTTCAAGGTCGGCGACCGCATCGTCGGCGTCGGCCAGGGCGTGAGCGGCGCGATCACCGACGTGGTCGGCTGGCGCCTGGACGACGTGGTCGACCTGATTCGTGGACCCAAGGACACCACGGTGCGTGTCGAGGTGCTGCCCGCCGATGCCGGGCCCGACGCCAAGCACGAGCTCGTCGCACTCGTGCGCAAGAAGGTCAACATCGAGGAACAGGCGGCCAAGAGTTCGGTCATCGACGTCACCGTTGGCGGCACCGCGCGCCGCGTCGGCATCATCACCCTGCCCACGTTCTACGAGGACTTCGATGCACGTCGGCGCGGCGACAAGAATTACAAGAGCGCCACGCACGATGTCGCCAGGCTGCTGGCCGGGCTCAAGGCGCAGCAGGTCGATGCGGTGTTGATGGATCTGCGCAACAACGGCGGCGGCTCGCTGTCGGAGGCGATCGACCTGACCGGTCTGTTCGTCGGCAAGGGACCGGTCGTGCAGGTGCGCAATACCGACGGCCGCGTCGAAGTCGGCCGCAATACGCGCGAGAACATGGTCTGGAATGGCCCGTTCGCCGTGCTGGTCAACCGCAATTCGGCCTCGGCCTCCGAAATTTTCGCCGGTGCGATCCAGGACTACGGTCGCGGCCTGATCATCGGCGAACAGACCTACGGCAAGGGCACCGTGCAGAACCTGGTGGATCTCGACCAGATGTCGCAAAGCGAGAAGCCGACGTTCGGCGAACTGAAGATGACGATCCAGCAATTTTTCCGCGTCGACGGTGCCTCGACCCAGTTGCACGGCGTGACGCCCGACATCGCGTTCCCGGTTACCGGCGATTTCGCCCAGAACGGCGAATCGACGTTCCAGAATGCGTTGCCGTTTGCCTCGATCGCCGCGGCGGACTACGCTCCGAACGGAGACCTGAAATCGATCGTGCCGATGCTCAAGGCGCTGCACGATGCGCGCGTGGCCAAGGAAAAGCCGTGGCTGGCGTATGAGGCCGACGTCGCCGATGCGCGCAGACTGCGTGCGGATACTTCGATCTCGCTCAACGAAAAGGTGCGCGTGGCCGAACGCGATGCACGCGAAAAGACGCGCAAGGAACGGCATCCGGAACTGGCGCAGGCCAATGCCGCAGCGACCGGGGAAATCCGCTCAACTGCCGACGCCGATGGCATCAATGCCGCGAGTGCAAAGCGCGCGCACGTCGACGAGGCAAAGCCTGTTCTCGCCCTCGATCAGACCAAGGCGACGCCGAAGCCCGCCGCCGATCCGAACCAGGACGACGGCCTGCAAGCCGACGAGCGCAGCATCGCGCAGGACGTGGCCGACGAGAAGGCGCGCAAGGCCGAACGGGACGTGGTCCTGAACGAAGCGGCGCACATCCTCGCCGACGAAGTGAACCTGTTGCGCGGCGATACCCAGCTTGCCGCGCGCGTGCTGCCGCATGCGGCCATCGAAAAACCGATGGATTGAGCGGCTACTTCGCGTAGCGCGCTTTCAGCATCGTGAAGAACGCGCGCAGACCCTGCGCCTCTCCGCCTTTCGGCCGCCCGGGGCGGTCGGCGTCGTTCCAGGCATAGACGTCCAGGTGCATCCAGGCCTGCGCGTCCGGCACGAAGCGTTGCAGGTACAGCGCCGCCGTGATCGCACCGGCATGGCGTGACGACCCGGCATTGGCGATGTCGGCGATGGACGACTCGAGCATGCGCGCATACGGCTGCCACAGCGGCATGCGCCACAACGGATCGGCTTCACCCGTGCCGGCACGCAGGATCGATTCGGCCACGTCGTCGCGGTTGCAGAACAACGCCGGCAACTCCGGACCCAGCGCCACGCGCGCGGCACCGGTGAGCGTGGCGAAGTCAACGATCAGGTCGGGCTTTTGCTCGACGGCATACGCCAGCGCATCGCACAGGATCAGACGGCCTTCCGCGTCGGTGTTGTCGACTTCCACGGTAATTCCGGCGCGCGTGCGGATGACTTCTCCAGGCCGGTACGCTTCGCCCGATACGGCGTTCTCCACCGCCGGGATCAACAAGGACAGGCGTACCGGCAGCCTCGCCTGCATGATGAGGCCGGCCAGCGCGATCGCGTGCGCGGCGCCACCCATGTCCTTTTTCATCCAGCGCATGCCGTCGGCGGTTTTCAGGTCCAGCCCGCCGGTGTCGAAGCAAACGCCCTTGCCGACCAGGACCAGGTGCGGATCGCCAGCACGCCCCCAGTTCAGTTCGGCCAGTCGTGGCGGGCGATGACTGCCGCGGCCGACGGCATGGATGGTCGGGAAGCCGGCCTTGAGCAATGCCGCGCCTGCCCATTCGCGAAATTTGGCACGATGTCGGCGCGCGAGCGCGGCCACCTCCGCCGTCAGTTGCGCCGGTCCCATGTCCTGGGTCGGCGTATTGACGAGGTCACGCACGTGCGCAATGCCGTCGAGCAATGGCGCAACCGCATCCAACGTGTGGGCGTCTACCATCAAATTGGCCGCATCACGCGTCGATTTGCGATAGCGTGCAAAGCGATAGGCGCCCAGCCCCCAACCGAGCGCGGCGCGCAACGGATCGAGCGCAACGCCAGCATTGGGCCCCAGCTGGTAGTCGCCTGCCGGCAGGCCGTGCGGCAGGCCGGACAAGGCGTGCACGTCGTCGCGGTTTGCAATGCCGACCAGCACCGCGCAAACCTGCCCCTTCTCGTCGGGAAGTGCGCAGAACGTGCCAGGATTGGCGCGGAACGCGCTTGCATCTGCCCACTTGCGCGCATGCGCGTCAAGGGTGCGCTTGGTTCTTTCCAGGCCGGCCGAGTCAGTCGCAATCAGGTTGACCGCGCGCCGCCGGCCGCCAGCAAGGATCAGTCCGTGCATTTCTTGTCCTTCATGTTTCGTCGTTTCAACGCGTTAGGCGAATGAGTTGCGACGTTACATCCAGTAAAGCAGGGACTATGCCAATATTCCGACCCCGGCCGAATCCGCGATCGGCTGGAGCAACCGATCGGCAAGTTCATTCAGATTGCGCACGACGATGTGTGGCGGCACGGCTCCCGTCCACGTCAATCCGTGTCGGTTGACCCACGCACTCGGCAAGCCGGCCGCATGCGCGCCGGCGACGTCCAGTTCCGCGTCGTCGCCCACGTGCAACACGGCGCGCGCGGACAGGCGCAAACCTTCGCAGGCAGCTTGAAAAATCGCCGGCGCGGGCTTGCCGGCGCCGCATTCGCGCGCGCTGATGCTGAAGCGGAAAAACCGGTCCAGGCCGATGCGACACAGGTCTGCATTGCCATTGCTCAGGGATACCAGCGGAAAGCGCGCGGCCAGGCGTTCGAGCGCCGGCACCGTGTCGGCGTAGCATTCCACCTCGTTGCGTGCGGCATGGAATTCATCGAAGGCCGCATCCACATGCGACTGCGTGTAGCCGTTCGGCAGCAACGCGTGTTGCAACGACAGGCGGCGCTGCGCGGTGAAATCATGGGCAAGGCGCGGATTTTCTGCGGCAACGCGCTCGCGCAATTCGCGCATGGCGGTGACGGGATACGCCGCGGCGGCGCGCGGGCAGTGGATTTTCAGCCACGCATCCAGACGTTCTTCGGCGCGCGCAATGACGGGTTCGATCGGCCACAGCGTGTTGTCCAGATCCAGCGTGATCGCGGCGATGTCCATGTCAGTGGCCGGCGGCGTCCTGCTCTGAATCGGCCTTGCTCTGCTGCTTGGCGGCCCGCAGCCGCGCTGCCGCGGCCTTCACCGCCTGCGTCTCCGGCGCAACCGGCGCCGAGCGTATCAGGGAGTCGGCGGTCGCGTTCGGCGCACTGATCGGCCGCCCCCCCAGCATCACCATGCCCTTCAGGTGCCGGTCCACATAGGCGATGCGGGTTTCCTGCTTGGTCGTCATCAGCTCGGGCGCGTCCGCGTACGGCACCACGTCACGCTCGCGCAAGATCGCCTTGCCCGCATCGCTGCCCGCGAAGGCAATGAATTTCGCCACTTCCGCGTGCCGCACGTCGTCATCGCGCGCGGCGAGGTAGATCGCCGAATACAGCGGATAGGTGCCATCCGCGATCGTGGCGGTGGAGGCCGCAATACCCTCGACCTCCAGTCGTTTCACCCTGGCGTTGCGCGCCACGCCGGCCAGCGTGCTCATGCCCAGGCCGTTGGCGTTCAGGGCGATGTCTTCCTCGAGTTTTTCCGTGTTGATGTACATGCGCGACACGGAAACATCCTGGTCACCGTAATGGAACAGCAGCAGGCGCGTGGAGTATTCCACGCCATCCAGCGGCGCGGCCACGCCGTCGAGGTTGATCGGCGCATCGTTGCCGCCCAGTTCCTTCCAGTTCGTGATCCGGCCCAGATACACGTCATGCAATTGCTTGAGCGTGATGTTGTCCACCGGATTGGTCGTCGACACGATCGGTACCAGCGCGTCCCATGCCACCGGATGGAATTCCGTGCCCTGCTCCTCGGCGCGCCCGGGCATGGCCGCGCGCGCGCTGGCGGCAATGTCCGCGGTGCCGGCATGCACGGCATCGAGGCCCGAAATCGTGCTGAACGGCTGCACCGTGACGCGACCCTCGCCAGCCTTCTCGAACGCCCTGACCAGGGCCTCGTAGATGCGTGTGGTGGAATGATCGCCGCGCAGCACGATGCTCGGGGAAGCAGGCGCCGGTTTCGACGCGGCCTGCGCCGGGGCGTTGTGCCTGGCGGGCTCGGTGGCGAAGGCCATGACACAGCCGAACACGGCGAAAAACAGCCCGACCGGGCGGGCGAAGGTGCGGATCGTCACAATCACTCCTCTGCTGGCGCGCGCCACGCGACGTCTCGACGGCACGCGGCCCACGCGAATTATACTGCCGGAACCTCAGCGCAGCGGGACGAACACGGCATCCCTGCCGCGCACCACCGAAAGCAGTACCTGGCGCGGGTAGCGCGCGAGCAGGCCGCGCAGGTCGCCGAGGCTGGCGATGTCGGCCTGGTTGACGCCAACGATGAGGTCGCCGGGCTTCAGGCCGTTGTCCTGCGCGCGGCTGCCGCCGGCAACACGATCCACGCGCACGCCGGCAAGACCGTCGCGACGTGCATTGGGGTCGGCTTCGGACAGCTGCGCCCCGCGCAGGCGTGCGTCGACGTTGCCGCCTTCCGCGCTGGCCACCTTGTCCATGTCCAGGCGGGCCTTGACCTGCAGCAACTTGCCAGCGCGCAGCACGTCCAATGTTACTTGCGAGCCGATCGGCAGGATCCCTTGCGCGTTCATCAGATCTCCTGCGCCGCGTACCGGCTTGCCGTCGAGCGCAGTGACCACGTCACCGGGCGCGACCCCGGCTGCCGCCGCGGGCGAACCGGATCGCACGCGCGTGATCACCGCGCCGGAACCGGCGTCCACGCCAAGCGCCGGCGCAATATCCGGCGTGATGTCCTGCGCCTGCAGCCCGAGCGATCCGTGCGCGACCGTGCCGGTCGCAATCAACTGGCGCATGACCTGGCTGGCCATGTTCGCGGGAATCGCGAAGCCGATGCCGACGTTGCCTCCCGACGGCGAGTAGATCGCGGAGTTGACGCCGACCAGCTCGCCGCGCAGGTTGACCAGCGCGCCGCCGGAATTGCCGGGATTGATCGAGGCGTCGGTCTGGATGAAATTCTGGAAGCCCAGGCCGCGCAAGCCGCTGCGGTTGAGCGCCGAGACGATGCCGGAGGTGACGGTCTGGCCGAGGCCAAACGGATCGCCCAGCGCGACGACGAAGTCACCCACGCGCAACTGGCTCGAATCGGCAAGCGGCAGCGCATGGAGGTTTTCGGCCGGGATGCGGATCACGGCAATGTCGGTGTCCGGGTCGGTCCCGACGACCTGTGCCTTGAGCGTGCGGCCGTCGTGCAGGGTCACGGCGATGTCGTCGGCGCCGGCGATGACGTGGTTGTTGGTCAGCACATAGCCCTTGGCCGCATCGATGATGACCCCGGAGCCGAGCGATTGCTCGATGCGCTCGCGCGGCATGTCGGGCATGCCGAAGAACTGGCGGAAGAACGGGTCCTCCATCAGCGGGTTGCGCACGCGCACTCGGGTCCTGGAATTGATGTTGACGACCGCCGGCATGACCCTGGCCAGCATCGGCGCGAGCGACGGCAGGGGTTGGCCGTCGACAGCAATGGGCAGGGTGCCGGCGGCACAAGTGGCAGGACGCACGCCCGCCACCAGGAGGGTGGCAACCACGACGGCAAGAGCTGCGCACAGAATCGGGTTCAGCAGGTGGAATTTCCTCATGGTCTCCTCGATATCCTGAAAAATCGGCGTCGTTTCAGACCATTTTTTCGGCGCACGGTTTCCGTCGAACGCGAGGATGCAGCCGGGGTCGGAACCCGGCTCGCGGGCTTATCGGAAAACCTCGAGCGCCTTGCCAAAATCCATCCGTAATCGATTGAAAAAACGAGTGAAAAAAAACCTTTTGACAATGCCTATTGGATGGCGTACTTTGCTCCGGACGACCACAATATCTTGTGTTCGTACTCGGCCGGCAGACCAAAATGATGGGTTTTGCCAGCCAAAAGGGGTAGCCCGTCCAGAACGGGCAGGAGCAGCGGATAACGACAGGAAATCAACACACAGCGCGACCCGCGGGGGACACCCGGCGCGAGCGCTGACGGGGCGTTTTTCGCCCGTGCAGCGGATGCAACGCAGGCAATTAACAAAAAATGAAACGCAAGCGAAACATTGCAAGACTTCGGGAGGACGACAAAACGATGAGCACCGTGCGTATCGAGGCCTTGAACCGCGACGCGGCCGCGCCGATTCCCATGCAGTCGGCCTCCCGGGACATCTGGGACAAGAAGTACCGGCTCAAGACCAAGCAGGGGGCCCCGGTCGATGCGGATATCGATCATACCTACCAACGCGTCGCGCGCGCGCTCGCGGAAGCCGAAGGTACGCCGGAAAAGCGCAAATACTGGTACGAGCGCTTCCTGTGGGCGCTGCGTCGTGGCGCGATTCCGGCCGGCCGCATCACCTCCAACGCCGGCGCGCTCGAACACAAGCCGGCCACGTCCACGATCAACTGCACCGTGTCGGGCACGATCGAGGACTCGATGGACGGGATCCTGGAGAAGGTCCACGAAGCGGGCCTGACGCTCAAGGCCGGCTGCGGCATCGGCTATGAGTTCAGCACGTTGCGCCCGCGCGGTGCCTTTGTCGCCGGCGCCGGCGCCTATACGTCCGGGCCGATGTCGTTCATGGATATCTACGACAAGATGTGCTTCACCGTGTCTTCGGCCGGCGGCCGCCGCGGCGCGCAGATGGGCACGTTCGATGTTGCGCATCCGGATGTGAAGGATTTCATCCGCGCCAAGCGCGAGAACGGCCGCCTGCGCCAGTTCAACCTGTCCCTGCTCATCACCGACGGTTTCATGGAAGCGGTGGAAAGCGATGCCGACTGGCCGCTGGTGTTCCCGATCAACGTCAAGGAAAAGGACGAAATCGACCTCGCCGATGCCGAAAAAGTGGTCTGGCGCGACTGGCCCACGCACAAGAACTACGTCACCCGCGACGACGGCCTGGTCGCCTGCAAGATCTACGGGCACGTTCGCGCCCGGCACCTGTGGGACATGATCATGAGCTCGACGTACGACTATGCCGAGCCGGGCTTCATCCTGATCGACCGCGTCAACGAGATGAACAACAACTGGTGGTGCGAGAACATCCGCGCCACCAATCCCTGCGGCGAGCAGCCACTGCCGCCGTATGGCTCGTGCCTGCTCGGCTCGGTCAACCTGACCTGTTTCGTGCGTGACCCGTTCGGACCCAAGGCGCGTTTCGACTGGGACGAGTACAAGGAAGTCGTGCGCGTGTTCACGCGCATGCTCGACAACGTGGTCGAGATCAACGGCCTGCCGCTGGCGCAGCAGCGCGACGAGATCACGCGCAAGCGCCGGCACGGCATGGGCTTCCTCGGCCTGGGTTCGACGCTGGCCATGCTCAAGATGAAGTACGGCAGCGCCGAGTCGTGCGAGTTCACCGAACAGGTCGCGCGCGACATGGCCATGGCGGGCTGGGAAGTGGCGCTGTCGCTGGCCCGGGAAAAAGGTCCGGCGCCGATCATGACCGAGGAATTCACGGTCAGCGCACAAATGCTGCGCCAGCGCCCGGAAATGGCCGCCGACGGCTTCGAAGTCGGCGACAGGATCCCCGGCCGCCTGCTGCATGCCAAATACTCGCGCTACATGCAGCGCGTGGCCCAGGCCGATCCGGAACTCGTCGAACAACTGGCGCAGACCGGCGCGCGCTTCACGCATCATTCGTCGATCGCGCCAACCGGCACGATTTCGCTGTCGCTGGCGAACAATGCGTCGAACGGCATCGAGCCGAGTTTCGCTCACCACTACAGCCGCAACGTGATCCGCGAAGGCAAGAAGTCCAAGGAAAAGGTCGAGGTCTACAGCTACGAATTGCTGGCCTACCGCGAATTGATCAATGCCGAGGCGATGCCGGGTTCGGACCAGCCCGAATCGCGGCTTCCGGAATACTTCGTTGCGGCCGACGACATCACGCCGAAGGAACACGTCGACATCCAGGCCGCCGCGCAGAAATGGGTGGATTCGTCGATTTCCAAGACTGCCAACGTGCCGACCGACTACCCCTATGAAGACTTCAAGGACATCTACCGTTACGCCCACCGCAAGGGCCTGAAGGGCTGCACCACGTTCCGCTTCAATCCAGCTGCCTTCCAGGGCGTGCTGGTCAAGGAAGCGGATCTGGAAAGCACCCTCTACCGTTTCGAGCTGGATGACGGTACCGTCGTGGAGGCCAAGGGCAACGACGAGATCGAATACGACGGCGAAACACATACCGCCGCAAACCTGTTCGACGCCCTCAAGGAGGGCTACTACGGAAAATTCTAGGCGTCGCCAGGAATCTTGCGGTAGGCTCACGGGGGTTCCGATCGCGTCGAGAGCACACCCGGCGGGCGGAACGGGAATCGGCACAACGCAGACGAATCGGAGACACTATGCAAAGCGAACACAGCTGGGGCGACAATCCGTCCGGGCCGATGGATGCGGTCGTTGAGAAGGCGCAGGAAATGGGACAGGCGGTCGCAAATACCGCGCAACAGATCAGCCAGGCCGCGGCGCAGAAGGCGGCCGAGGTCAAGGCGGTGGTGGCCAAGCAGGCGACGTCCGTGACAAAGGCTGCCGTCAAACGCGTCAAGGCCGCGAAGAAGGCGGTGAAGAAGGCCGTGACCGGAGCGCGCAAGGCCGTCAAGAAAGCCGTCAGGAAAGCCAAACCGGCGAAGAAGGCGGCGGCGAAGAAGGTCGCCAAGAAGGCCGCACGGAAGAAGACCGCAAGGAAGGCCGCCAAGAAGAAGGCCCACCGCACCACGCTGTACAGCAGCAAGGGCAAGAAGCTGTACGCCGTGCGCGATGCGAAGGGCCACTTCAAGGACATCCAGACCTACAAGCGCGCGCACGGCATGGACATGAAGCGCAAGTCCGGGGCGGAAACTGCCGCCAAGGCGAAGAAGAAAGCCAAGAAGAAATGACTGCTGCGATCCGCGCGGTGCCACCCGGCTCCGCGCGGCCCGCGTCAAACAGAACGACTCGACATGACCATCAAGATTTCCCGCAAGATCAAGGGTTACAGCGTTGCCAAGCCCGACGCA
>JAFEFP010000004.1 GCA_018240545.1 Pseudomonadota bacterium
GACGCGATCAAGAAGTTGAAGGGCGACAACGAAGACCAGAACCACGGCATCCACATCGCCAAGCGTGCGATGGAAGCGCCGCTGCGCGAGATCGTCGCCAATGCCGGCGAGGAGCCCTCGGTCGTGATGAACAAGGTCGCCGGCTCCAAGGGCAACCACGGTTACAACGCCGCGACCGGCGAGTACGGCGACATGGTCGAGATGGGCATCCTGGATCCGACCAAGGTCACGCGCACCGCGCTGCAGAACGCCGCGTCGATCGCCGGGCTCATGATCACCACCGAGGCCATGGTCGCCGAAGCGCCGAAGAAGGAAGAAGCCCACAACCACGGCGCCCCGGGTGGCGGCATGGGTGGAATGGGTGGCATGGGCGATTTCTGATCTCCACGCCGCCGTTCGTCCTGAACGTAGCCGCGCAGCGGCGAAGTCGAAGGACAAGCAACATCAAAAGCCCCGCAGCGATGCGGGGCTTTTTGTTTGGCTCATTTTCCGATCCGGCATTGCGCGCCGGGCGCCGACATATCGCGGAGGAGGCCTGACCGCACGTCTTGTTGCTGGACACAGGCCGCAAGTATATGATCGGCCGCGCGTACAGTAATCCGAAAGTCAATCAGCACGCTTGACGGGGGGGGCGATGTTAGCCAGAATTCTTGTTGCGCTGGTGTTGAGTTGCGCAATGCCGAATTTCGCATTCGCGCAATACCTGAATTTCACCAGCAACAATTCCGAAAGCTTCCAAGTCGGCTCACCCAGCACGTTCACCGTGACCACGCAGCCGACTTCGGCTTATCCATTCAACCTCCCTCCCGTTCTGGTTGTTGTCGATGGTAATTACCCACCACCGGGGATGGTGTTTACCGACAACGGCGACTTCACGGCCACCATCGCGGGAACTCCCAACGCCGCTGGCAGTTTCCCTTTCATTATCGCCGCCAATTCGCCCTATCCACCAGCCAATCAGCTTGCGACTCAGTCGTTTTACGCGACTGTCGCCCTGGCGAATGTCACAGTGAGCTTGGCCAGCTTTTGCACGAAGCGGACCTTTGTCGAAAACCAGCCATTTACCGTCATCAGCAACGTGACGGGACCAGGGCCGGGCGTTGCAACCGGCACGCTGACCTTGACTCAGGATCCACCCGGCAACACCCTTTACAGCACGGCTGCACCAACACTTTCGTACACGATCACATCCTTGGCGACCACGGGTTCCGATACCCAGGACAACTACCTTCTGGAGACGTCGTATTCGGGTAACTCCAATTTTTTGCCAGGAAGTTCGCCCCTCATCGGCGTAACTGTTCTAAGCTCCGCGGATGTCGTTTTCCGCACCGACTTCGAAGAGGTTCCGGAGGGCTGCCCGGCCGAGTAAGGCAAGCGGCCTGCTCGGCAAACACTCGCGCTCGCCATCCGCGCAACGCGGCTACTACGGGCCGCCCTCGAAACCGTTCGCGAAGATGCGTACGGACGACACCCAGATGGGGGCCGATGCTCTTGGGCACGCCGGTTGCGGTGCCGGCGATGGTCTGCAGCGGCGCGGTGTTGTCGCTGGCGCCGAGGGCGAACACGAGCAATTTGTTGCTGGCGGCAGAATTGTAGTCGGTGACCGACACGATCAGGTGCTGATGCTCCGGGTCGATCGCCAGTCCGCCAATCCAACTTGTGCCGGGCAGTTCCAGCCCGGTAGTGGCGTCGGCGATGCTGCGCGAGGGCGCCACGTCGCCGTTGGCGGAATCGTCAAATAGCCGCACCCGCGCCGGTTCAGGCGTGCAGTGCCGCCGCCGCGCCAAGCAGGCCGGGATGTGGATGCGTGATCACCTGCACGGCCGCGCGTTGCATGTAATTGGCATGGCGGCCCTTGGCGGTGAAGGCGTCCATGAATTCGCTGGCACGGAAGAAATCGAGAAAATTCAGGACGACGCCACCGGCGATCATGACGGTGTTGGCGCCATGCTGGAGCGCGGCGTCGCCGGCGACCGCGCCGTAGATGCGGCAGAAGCGCCGCAGCGCGCGCACCGCGTCCGGTTCGCCGGCGAGCGCGGCATCGACGATGTCCTTGGACCGGCGCGAGCCGGACTGAGCGGCGGGTGCCACTACCGGTTCGACCCCGCGCAGGCAGGCGTCGATGTTCGACAGGCCGTGGCCGCTGAGCAGGCGTTCGTTGGACACGCGGCCGTGACGCACACCGAGCCACGCCGCGATGTCGCGCTCTTCGGTGTCGGTTGGCGCGAACGTGGTGTGGCCGCCTTCGGTCGGCACGATGTGCCAGCCTTGTTCGGATGAACCGGTCAGCAGGGCGACGCCCAGACCCGTGCCGGCACCGATCAGCGTGACCGGGCCCTTCGGCGGCAGCGCCAGTGCGCCATGCAGCGGCAGGCGGTCGTGTTCGGCCAGATGCGGCGCGGCCCAGGCGATCGCGGCGAAGTCGTTGAGCAGGCGCAGGTCGTCCAGCTGCAGTTCCTGGCGCAACGCGCCGCGATTGAACGACCAGTCGCGGTTGGTGAGCGTGATGTCGTCGCCTTCGATCGGCGAGGCAATCGCCAGTGCGGCGCGCCGCGGCGCCGCGCCGGTGGCCTGGAGGTAGGTTCGCGCGGCGTCGCGCAAGCTGTGGAAATCGGCGCCGGCGAGCGCTTGGGGCTCGAAGATCTGCGGCGACTTTGCGGACAGGTCGGTCAATGCGAAGCGCGCATTGGTGCCGCCGATGTCGCCGATCAGCGCCAGCTGCCGCCGGTTTGTTCCTGCGCTGCGCATCAGCGGCGGATGCCGGTACGGCCGCGCCGCCGGTCCGGCGCGCCCGAGGCCTGCCGCCACAGGCTCGAGCGGCGGACCATCAGGTGCATCGGCAGGATGGTGCTTTCGATGGGTTCGTTGCGGATCAAGCGCACCAGGCTTTCCACCAGCGTCGCACCGGCCAACTGGGTGTCCTGCACCACCGTGGTCAGGGGCGGATTGACGAAGCCGGCCATGGGGATGTCATCGAATCCGGCCACGGCCACGTCGTCTGGCACGCGAATGCCGCGCGCGGACAACGCGCCCATGGCGCCGATCGCGATCAGGTCGCTGGCGGCGAAGATGGCGTCGAACTTGGTGCCGCGCGCAAGCAACGTTTCGGCAGCCTGCTGGCCCGAGGACTGGGAACTTTCCGCATCGACCTGCAGCACGTCGTCCGCGGCAATGCCATGCGCGTGCAGCGCCTGCTGGTGTCCGCGATAGCGTTCCTGGAATTCCGGGAAGTGGTGCGACGCATCGCCGAGGAAGGCAATGCGTCGGCAGCCCTGGTCGAGCAGGTGTTCGGCGACCGAACGGCCGCCATGGAAATTGTCGCAGCCGACGGCGACGCAGGGTTGGTCCGCACGCACTGCACCCCAGGAAACCAGGCGCGTGCCCTGGGCGCGCAGTTTCTGCAGGCGCGGGGTTTGCGCCAGGTAATCGCCGTAACCGAGCAGGATGATGCCGTCGGCCTTCTTGCTTTCCGCGAAATCGGCGTGCCAGTCGCGCCCGAGTTCCTGGAACGAGATCAGCAGGTCGTAGCCGTATCGGGCGGATGAACGCGTGATCGAACCGAGCATGGACAGGAAAAACGGGTTGATGTGCGAATCGTCGGGCGTGGGATCCTCGAAGAACAGCAAGGCCAGCGTGCCAGTCGAATTGCCGCGCAGGCCCGAGGCATTCTTGTCGACGGTGTAGTGCAGCGCCGCGGCCGCCGCCGCGACCCGTTGCCGCGTCTGCTCGCTGACCTCGGGGTTGCCGCGCAGCGCCCGCGACACCGTTGCCTGCGAGACACCGGCGAATTGGGCGATATCGAACGAGGTGATCCGCTTCTTGCTGCGCACGCCGGCAGGCCCCTGCATTCCGCGATCCCGTGTTCGCGGGGTTCCGATCCTAGCCGAAGTCGTGCGCCGACGTCCTGCGGCGGTCAACCGGGCATGTCCTCGAGCTCCACGCCGCGGGTTTCGCGCACGAAACGCAGCACGAAAACAAGCGAGATCACCGCGAACGCCGCATAGACGGCGTAGGAAAACGGCAGGCTGAACTGCGCCATCACCGGGAAGCTGCTCGTGATCGCGAAATTGGCCAGCCATTGCGCGGCGGCGGCGACCGCCAGCGCCATGGCGCGGATGCGGTTCGGGAACATCTCGCCCAGCAGCACCCACACCACCGGACCCCAGCTCACCCCGAAGAAGATCACGTAGGCATTGGCCGCGACCAGAGCGACCGGACCCCAGGGCGCGGGCAGGCTCAGGCTGGCGCCGCTGCCGGATGCCTGGGCGAAGCAGAAGGCCATCAGCGCGAGCGTGATCGCCATACCTGCCGAACCGATCGCCAGCAACGGCTTGCGCCCGATGCGGTCGACGAGCGCGATCGCCACCAGCGTCACCAGCACGTTGACCACCGAGGTCACGACCGTGATCGTGAACGCGTCGGCTTCGGCAAATCCCACCGAATGCCACAATGTCGCCGAGTAATAGAAGATCACGTTGATGCCGACGAACTGCTGGAACACCGACAGCACGATGCCGACCCAGACGATGGGCAGGAAGCCCGTGCCGGCGCCGAGCAGATCGCGCCATGCCGGCTTGTGCTCGCGCTCCAGGCTGTTCTCGATATCGTGCAGTTTCTGCCGCAGTGCCGCGTCGTCGTCCAGCGCCAGCACCTGGCGCAGCACGCCTGACGCATCGGCGGCGCGGCCGCGCGCGACCAGATGGCGCGGTGATTCGGGCACCGTGAGCGCGAGCCCTCCGTAGACCAGGGCCGGCAGAATGCCGACCAGGAACATCCAGCGCCACGCACCGAGGCCGTACCACAATGTGCGGTCGGCGCCGCCCGCGGAGCCGGCCAGCCAGGCATCGCTGAGCAAGGCGACGAAGATGCCGAGCACGATCGCCAGCTGCTGCATCGAGCCGAGGCGGCCGCGGATCCAGGCCGGCGAAATCTCGGCGATATAGGCCGGCGCCACGACCGAAGCGACGCCGACGCCGATGCCGCCGACCACGCGCCACACGATCAACGAAACGACCGAATAGGCCAAGCCGGCGCCGAGTCCGCTCGCGGCGAGCAGGATCGCGGCCACCTGCATGGTGCGTACGCGGCCGAAGCGGTCGGCGAGGCGGCCCGCGTACCACGCACCCAGCGCGGAACCGAGCAACGCGCACGACACCGCGAACCCGGTCATGGCGGCGCTCAGGCCGAACGCCTGACGCAGCGCGTCGACAGCGCCATTGATGACGGCGGTGTCGAATCCGAACAGGAAACCGCCGAGCGCGGCGGCCGCGCTGATCAGGATGACGCGCAGGTTGGCGCGTCCGGACACGGCGTCGGGCGATGCGGCGGTCGGGTTCATGCGGCGGCTCCAGCGTGGTGGGTGGGGTCGAGCGCTGCGAACAGCGCACCGTGGCCCGGAAGGCGCAGGCGGTGGCCATCGAGTATACCTTCGTGCAAGCCATGGCCATGCAGCGTGCGCGCACCGCGCAGCGTCGGCAGCGTCAGTTCGGCTGCCGTTGCGGACAGGTTGAACGCGGCCAGTACGCACGCACCGTCGAGCTCGCGGGTGAAGGCAAGGACCGGTTCCGGCGCGTCCAGAAAGCGGATGGCGCCGGTGCGCAGCGCCGGATGTTCGCGCCGCCACTGCATGAATCGGCGAAAGCCCTGCAGGGTGGAATCCGGATCGGCCTCCTGCCGGGACACGGCCAGCGCCAGATGCTCCGGCGGTACCGGCAGCCATGGCGCGCCGCGGGTGAAGCCGCCGTGCGGCTCGTCCTGCCACGGCATCGGCGTGCGGCAGCCATCGCGACCCTTGAACTGCGGCCAGAACGCGATGCCATACGGATCGCGCAGCGCCTCGTAGGGCACGTCGGCTTCGGTCAAGCCGAGCTCCTCGCCCTGGTACACGCATACCGAGCCACGCAGCGAACACACCATCGCGGTGAGCTGGTTCGCCAGCGCGGTCGAGGCATTGCCGTTGCCCCAGCGGCTGAGCACGCGTTCGACGTCGTGATTGGAAATCGCCCAGCACGGCCAGCCATCACGCATCCGGGCTTCCTGCGCGCGCACCGTCTCGCGGATGTAGCCGGCACTGAAATCGTCGGTGAGCAATTCGAAGCTGTAGCCCATGTGCAGACGCGATCCGCTCGTGTATTCGGCGATCGTGGCGAGCGAATCCTCCGAGGAGATCTCGCCCAATGCGGCGACGCCGGGATAGCGGTCGAGCAGCGCACGCAGCTGCTCCAGGAAGGCGAGGTTTTCCGGTTGCGTGTTGTTGTACAGGTGGTACTGGTAGGCGTAGGGATTGTCGGGACTGAAACCGCGGCCGGTGCGGCGATCCGGCGGCTTGGCCGGGTTGTCACGCAGCCGGCGGTCGTGGAAACAGAAATTGATCGCGTCCAGACGCAGGCCATCCACGCCGCGATCGAGCCAGAAGCGCACCGCATCGAGCACCGCGGCGCGCACATCGGGATGGTGGAAGTTCAGGTCCGGCTGGGTGGCGAGGAAGTTGTGCAGGTAATACTGCTGGCGCCGCGGCTCCCATTTCCAGGCGGAGCCACCGAAGATCGACAACCAGTTGTTCGGCGGCGTGCCGTCTTCGCGTGGATCGGCCCACACGTACCAGTCGGCCTTCGCATTGCCTGCGCCTTGCCGGCTTTCCCGGAACCAGTCGTGCTCCACCGAGGTGTGACTGAGCACCTGGTCGATCATGACCTTCAGGCCCAGCGCGTGCGCCTTCGCCAGCAGGCGGTCGAAATCCGCGAGCGTGCCGAACAGCGGATCGACGGCGCGGTAGTCGGCGATGTCGTAGCCGAAATCGGCCATCGGGGACTTGAAGAACGGCGCGATCCAGACCGCGTCCACGCCCAGCCCCGCCACGTAGTCGAGCCGTTCGATGATGCCCGGCAGGTCACCCACCCCGTCGTCATTGGTATCGAGGAAACTGCGCGGATAGATCTGGTAGATGACGGCACCGCGCCACCAATGAACATCGGTCATCGACACGCCCCATCATGACTTGCGCCGCGCGGCATCGACGCCAGCGGCTGCGTACGGGATGCAGCTTAGCGGCACGACGGGATGATCTTGCCGTGTCCGCAAACGTATTCATGCGTGCTGCGATCGCATAGTTTTCCGCGTCCGTCGCCAGTCGTGCGCATGCGCTGCAACGTGTGCCGGCATGGTGCGGCGCAGGATCGTCGCGAGCGCGGTGCAATGAATACGTATGCAGCTTTCGTGCGCGCGGAAACGATGCACGTACCATCCGCATCCGACCACGCGCCTCGAGCGCGGGCAGCCACGCGGGTGCCGGATGCGGCGACTGCGTAAACATTCATCTTGTGTTTTGCCGGGGAACCAAACCATGCCACTGAAACGCAACGCATTGACACTCGCGCTGATTTCCGCGGGTCTCGGGATCGCGGTCGGCGCCAACGCCGCTTTCGCCGCCGACGCCGCTCAGGCGCAGGACCAGAGCCCGCCGCCGGCGAGCGCGGCGACGTCGGCGAAAGCCAGGGCCGACAAGGAAAGCAAGAAGAAAGAAGCCACCGAGCTGCAGACGATCAACGTCAAAGGCTATGCCGGCAGCTTGCAGAATGCCACCGCGATCAAGCGCAATTCCGACGAAATCGTCGAGGCGGTCTCGGCCGAACAGATCGGCAAGTTGCCCGGCACCAGCATTGCCGACGTGCTCGGCCGCCTGCCCGGCCTTGCCGTGCAGACGCTGAGCGGGCGCCCGCAGGTGGTGACCATCCACGGCCTCGGCCCGGATTTCAGCACGGCGCTCGTGAATGGCCGCGAGCAGGTCAGTACCTCGAACAACCGCGACGTGCAATATGACCAGTATCCGGCCAGCTGGTTCAACTCCGTGGTCGTGAACATGTCGCCCAGCGCCAGCCTGATCGGGCAGGGTCTGTCCGGCACGGTCGACATGCGCACGATCCGTCCGCTCGACCAGGACCACGCCATTGCGGCCGTCAACGCGCGCTATGCGTGGGACAGCCTGTCCACGATTTCGCCCGGCGCGGGAGTGAGCAACCACGGCTATTCGACGAATGGCGTGTACGTGAACCAGTTCGCCGACCATACCTTCGGCGTGACCGTCGGCATCGACCTCGAGTCCAGCCCGGCGCAGATCGAGCATCAGCAGCCCTGGGGATATCCCACCGCCGGCAACGGTGCGCTGGTCATCGGCGGATCGAAGAATTACGGCATCTCCGACCAGCTCAAGCGCACGGGATTGCTGACCACCCTGCAGTACCAGCCATCGGACAACTTCACCAGCACGCTGGATCTGACTTACGACAACTTCAAGGAGACCCAGCAGGCCAAGGGCATGGAATTCCCGCTGTACTGGAGCGGCGCACAGCTGCAGCCGGGCGGCACCGTGCAGGACGGCTTCGAGCAGAGCGGCACCTACGCGAACGTCACGCCAGTGGTGCGCAACGACTTCAACCGCACCAAGGCCAAGGTCTGGAACATCGGCTGGAACAACAAGTTCCGCTTCAACGACGCCTGGTCGGCGAATGTGGACGCCAGCTATTCGCGTGCCGACCGCCGCGACATGCTGCTGGAGAGCTACAGCGGCACCGGCTACAAGACGACCGGCCCGGCCGACACCGTGGGCTTCCAGGAGCTTGGCAACGGCTTGCTGTTCCTGACCCCGACCTACAATTACGGCCAGGGCCTGGTGCTGACCGACCCGCAGGGTTGGGGCAGCGGCAACAATCCGCCGGTGGTGCAGGCCGGTTTCATCAATGCGCCGTACACGAACGACTACATCGGGCGCCTGCGCGCGGCGGTCGAATACGATTTTGCCGGCGGTCCGTTCACCAGCGTGAAATTCGGCGCCGATCGCGCCACGCGCAACAAGAACTACAACATCGACCAGGACTTCCTCGTGCTGCCCAACGGCGCGCAGACCGCGCCGATTCCCTCGTTCAGCCTCAGCGATCCGCTGGCGTGGATGGGCGTGGGTCCGCAGATGATCTACAACCCGCTCGATCTCATCGCCAACGGCAACCTGCAGCTGTTCTCGACCTCGCTGTCCTCGATCGGCGTGCCGCCGAACTGGAAAGTGCGCGAGAACGACACGACTCCGTTCGTGCAGTTCAACCTCGACAGCGCGCTCGGCGACGTGCCCGTGCGCGGCAACATCGGCGTGCAGATCGCGCATACCAACCAGGGCTCGGACGGCCAGCGCGTCGCCGCCGGCACCAGTTCGACCGGATCCTCGGTCGTGACCCTGGTGCCGATTTCCGGCAGCACCAGCTACACGCGCTGGCTGCCCAGCGCCAACCTCGTGTTCGAATTCACGCCGAGCACCGACCTGCGTCTGGGTGCGGCCCGGGTGATGGCGCGCCCGCGCATGGACCAGATGAGCGCGAGCCTGGCGATCAGCGGCAACATCACGCACCTGCAATCGACCGACCCGAACACCTCGTATTTCAGCGCGAACGGCGGCAATCCCCGCCTGTTGCCCTCGATGGCCAACAATTTCAATGCCAGCCTCGAGCACTACTTTGCCGACAACCAGGGCTACATGGCGGTGTCCACCTACTACCTGAAGCTGTCGGACTACATCAATCCGAGCGCGGCCTTCCTGTACGACTTTGCCCCGTTCGTCGACGCCTTCCTGTCCGCGGACCAGAAGGCGCAGCTGGGCACCACACAGGGCATCGTGTCCGGGCCGACCAACGACGGCAGCGGCAACGTGCGTGGCCTGCAGGGCACGATCAACCTGCCGTTCAGCATGCTCACGCCGGTGCTTGACGGCTTCGGTGTGATCCTCACCGGCGATTACACCAAGAGTTCGGTGACGTATGCGGGCAATTCGCAGGCGATCACCGTGCCCGGCTTGTCGAAATGGGTCGCCAACGGCACGTTGTACTACCAGCACAATGGCTTCGAGGCGCGTGTGAGCGACAGCCACCGCACCAGCTTCCTCGGCCAGGTGCAGGGCATCAGCGCCACGCGCATCCTGCAGACGATCCAGGGCGGCAGCGTGTACGACGCCCAGGTCAGCTATACGATTCCGGAGGGCACGTTCAAGGGCCTGACCTTCCTGCTGCAGGGCTCGAACCTGACCAACAAGCGCTTCATCACCTACCAGAACAACGACCCGCGCCAGGTCCTGACCTGGGAGGATTACGGCCGCCGCTACGAAGTCGGCATCTCCTACAAGTTCCAGTAATTGCGAGGCGGCGCATGGCTTCGCTGACCCTCAGCAGCGAGGTCATGCGCCGTTCTTTTTGCGCTAAGCTGGCGCGGTTGCGCGTCCGGCCATGACAATCCTGGGGGTAGTTGCGCATGCATGAAGCCGCTGTCCGGCGCGTCGTCATCGTGGGCGGCGGCACTGCAGGCTGGATGGCCGCGGCGTTGCTGGCGCGGTCCCTCGGACGCGAATGCGGGATTCGCCTGATCGAGTCCGCCGAGATCGGCACCGTCGGCGTGGGCGAGGCGACGATCCCGCAGATCCTGCACATCAATGCATTCCTCGGCATCGACGAGGACGACATGTTGCGGCGCATCCACGGCACCTACAAGTTGGGCGTGCAGCTCAACCACTGGGGCCGGCTGGGCGATTCCTACATCCATGCCTTCGGCGACGTCGGCTTGCCGCTGGGGCTGTTGCCGTTTCACCACTACTGGCTGCGCAGCCGCAAGCGAGCCGGCGCGCCTTCATTGTGGAGTTATTCGCTGAGTGCGGCGGCGGCGGCGCAAAACCGTTTCGCGCGCATGGACAAGGCGCCGGACAATCCGATCGGCAGCCTCCGCTACGCCTACCAGTTCGACGCGGCGCTGTACGCGGCCTACCTGCGCGAGCGCATTCCCGACGGCGTGGTGCAACGCACCGAGGGCAAGGTCGTCGCGGTGAACCTGCGCGGCGAAGATGGCTTCATCGAGTCGTTGCAACTTCAAAGCGGCGAGCGCGTCGCCGGGGATTTCTTCATCGACTGCTCCGGATTCCGCGGCCTGCTCATCGAAGGTGCGCTGAAGACGGGATACGAGAACTGGCAACACTGGTTGCCATGCGATCGCGCGCTGGCCGTGCCGAGCGTGCGCACCACGCCGATGCGACCGTATACCCAGGCGACCGCGCGCAGCGCCGGCTGGCAATGGCGGATCGCGCTGCAGCACCGCACCGGCAATGGCCATGTCTATTGCAGTGCCTGCATCAGCGACGACGAGGCTGCCGCGCAACTGCTCGCGAATCTCGAAGGCGAAGCGCTGGACGATCCGCGTCCGCTGCGCTTCGTCACCGGCATGCGCCGGCTGGCGTGGAACCGGAACTGCCTCGCCCTGGGGCTCGCCGCCGGTTTCATGGAGCCGCTGGAATCCACCAGCATCCACCTGGTGCAATCGGGCATCGCGCGCCTGCTCGCCCTGTTCCCCGACCGGCATTGCGATCCGGCGCTGGTCGATGAGTACAACCGGCAGACGCGCTTCGAGTACGAGCGCGTGCGCGATTTCCTGATCCTGCACTACAAGGCCACCGAGCGCGACGACACGCCATTCTGGCGGCAGTGCGGTGCCATGCAAATCCCGCCGGCACTCGCGCACCGCATCGACCTGTTCCGGCGCGCCGGCCTGATCTTCCGCGACGGCGAGGAACTGTTTGCCGAGACCGGCTGGCTGCAGGTGATGCTGGGCCAACGCATCGAACCGGCGCATTACCATCCGTTGGCCGATGAACTGGAGGAATCCAAATTGCAGGCTTTCCTTGCCGACATCCGCACCCTGGTGAATCGCGCGGTCGAGCGCCTGCCGACGCACGATGCGTTCGTCGCGCGCACGCCGGCGCAAGGCGATGCACCGCTGGCCAGGGCAAAGGGCACAGC
Organism: Pseudomonadota bacterium; assembly: GCA_018240545.1. Lineage (GTDB taxonomy): Bacteria > Pseudomonadota > Gammaproteobacteria > Xanthomonadales > Rhodanobacteraceae > Rudaea. The sequence goes on from JAFEFP010000004.1 coordinate 11,820, forward strand.
GCCGTCCGCACCCATGGCAAGCGCGCCATGAAGCGCGGCTTCAAGGGCTGGTGGCCGTTGTTCGTTCTGGGGTGCGCGCTGGCGGCGTGCGCAACGACGCAGGCGCTTGCCGGACCGGGCGGCAAGGCGACCTCCGGCGTGTATTACGAGATATTCGTGCGCAGCTGGTACGACAGCAATGGTGACGGCATCGGCGACCTCAATGGCGTGACCGCCAAGCTCGATTACCTGAAATGGCTTGGCGTCGACGGCATCTGGCTGATGCCGATCAACCCGTCGCCGAGCTACCACGGCTACGACGTCACCGACTACTACGGCATCAATCCGCAATACGGGAGCATGGCCGATTTCCGGCGCCTGCTGCGTGCGGCGCACCAGCGCGGCATCAAGCTGATCATGGACCTGGTGCCCAACCACAGCAGCAACGAATCGCCGTGGTTCAAGGCCGCGCGCGACCCGCACAGCGCGTATCGCGACTGGTACGAGTGGGCCACGCCCGACACCGACCGCAAGGCGATCAGCGCCACCGGCGGTCCGGCCTGGCATGAACTGCCGGACGGGCAGTCCGGTCCCGAACCGTATTACAAGGGCATCTTCGTCGCGCAGATGCCGGACCTGAATTACGACAATCCGGCCGTGCGCAAGGAAATGATCGGGATCGGCAAGTTCTGGTTGAAGCAGGGTGTCGACGGATTCCGCCTCGATGCCGCGCAGCACATCTACGACGACCTCGAGACCGACTGGGACTCGCCGACGGTGCTGGCGAAGAACCTGGACTGGTGGCGTGAATTCGACCGCGGCGTCGCGGCGGTGAATCCGCAGGCCTGGCTGGTCGGCGAAGTCGCGCGCCAGCATGCGGATGAACTGGTCCCCTGGATGGGCGCGCTGGATGCCGTGTTCAATTTCCCGCTGGCCGAGCGGCTCATCGACAGCGCGCGGCAAGAACGCGACCGCGACCTCGGCGCCACGCTCGAGCGCCTGGACAAGGCTTACCGCGCCGCCGCGCGCGGCCGCTTCGACGACGCGCCGTTCCTGTCCAACCACGACCAGGAACGCGTGATGAGCCAGCTCGACGGCAATCCCGCGCACATGCGCACGGCGGCGGCGATGCTGCTGACGCTGCCGGGGCATCCGTTCGTCTATTACGGGGAAGAGCTCGGCATGCGCGGGCAAAAGCCCGACGAACACCTGCGCGAACCGATGCGTTGGTACCGCGCCGCCGGCGGCAAGGGCGAGCCGACCTGGGAAGGCTGGAGCGCCGGCGACGGTGCCGCGGTGTCGGTTGAAGCAGAACGGGCCGATCCCGCCTCGCTGTTGCATTGGTACCGCATGCTGATTGGCTGGCGGCGCGACATTCCCGCACTGCGTGTCGGGACCTTGCGCAACTGGCGCGCGGCCGGCCCCGCGGTGGCCGCGTGGGAACTGGTCGATGCGCGCGGTACGGTGCTCGTGCTGCACAATCTTTCCGGCACGGCGCAAACCGTGGCCTTGCCCGAAGGTGGATTCCGGACGCTGCTGCGGCACAGCCGTCCGGATACCGCGATTGCGGACGGCAAGTTGTTGCTGCCGCCCTACGCCAGCGCGATCGTGCAATGAGGGTGCGCGCGATCGCTCTTGCCGCGGTTTGCGCGCTGGCCGCGTGCACTTCGGCCGCGGTCGCGCCGGCGCCGGCGCATGGCGCCGGCAATCAGGGCATCGACATCGCGCAGGGCGGTGCCACGATCCGCCTGCGGATGATTGCGCCCGGCGTGCTGCGCGTGCAGTACCTGCCGCACGGCGCAGCAACACGACCCGGCCTGGTGATCGATCCGCAACCGGCTGCGCCGCCGGCCTTCGCGCCGCAGGTCGCGCAAGACGGCGATGCGACGACGATGCGTTCGCCGCGCATGACCGTCACCTGGAATCGCGCCTTGCGCGAGTTGCGCATCGTCGACGCGCACGACCATCTGCTGCTGCGCCAATCCGCATTCGCGGCGCTCGCGCAAGGTCGCATCGTTCTCGAACACGCTGCCGGCGATGCGCTGTACGGCATCGGCGGTTACGCGGCGAACGCGCCGGTCGCGGGCCTGCGGCGCAGCGGCAAGCTCGTGGCGCAAGCCGGCAAGCAGGGCCACGCCGGCGCGCCGTTCGTGTGGAGCAGTGCCGGCTACGGCGTGCTGGTGGATTGCGACGGCGCGGAATTCGATCTGGCCGATGACCGCATCGCGGTCGACGACTTCAAGCGACCGGATGCCGATTACTATCTCCTCGCCGGCTCGCCGCCGGAACTGTTCGGCGCGCTGGCGCAGCTCAGCGGTCCGGCGCCCATGTTCCCGAAGTGGGCGATGGGCTTCACCAACAGCCAGTGGGGCATCGACCAGAAGGAACTGCTCGATATCGTTGCGACCTATCGTGCCAAGCACATCCCGATCGACAATTTCACGCTGGATTTCGACTGGAAGGCGTGGGGGCAGGGCGATTACGGCGAGTTCCGCTGGAACCCGGAAAAGTTTCCCGACGGCCCCGGCGGCAAGCTGGCGGAGCGGCTCGCGGCAAACGGCATGCACCTGACGGGGATCATGAAACCGCGCCTGTTGCTCGGCACGGCCGAAGGCGACTACGCGACCGCGCACGACTTGTGGATTCCGGGCGAGCAGGCGTACCCGGAATACTTCTCGCACAAGCAGGCGCTGGACATCGATTTCGACAAACCCGAAAGCCGGCGTTGGTTCGGGCAGCTTGCGGTCGAGTACGGCTTCGACAAGGGTATCGCCGGCTGGTGGAACGACGAGGCCGACGTGTACGGCAAGGACGGCGTGCTGACCTCGAACACCCAGTTCCTCAACATGCAGCGCGCGCTGTACGACGCGCAGCGCGCGGTGAGCGATGAGCGCGCATGGTCGATCAACCGCAATTTCTGGCTCGGCGCGCAACGATATGCCTATGCCATGTGGTCGGGCGACATCGACACCGGTTTCGCCAGCATGGCCGCGCAGCGCGCGCGCATGCTCAGCGCGATCGACGTCGGCGCCATGCGCTGGGGCATGGACGGCGGCGGTTTCAACGGCCACCCGTCCGCAGAAAACTATGCGCGCTGGATCGAATTCGGAGCGTTCACGCCGGTCTTCCGCGTGCACGGCACGTTCGACGAAAAGCGCCAGCCCTGGGTTTACGGACCGGTGGCGGAAGCTGCCGCGAATGCTGCCATCCGTTTGCGGTATTCGCTGATTCCGTACATCTATGCGTACCAGCGCGCGGAGCGCACGCAGGGCGTCGGCCTGGTACGGCCGCTCGCGTTCGACTGGCCGCGCGACGCGAACGTGCGCGACGATGTCGACGCCTGGATGTTCGGCCAGTGGCTGCTGGTTGCGCCGGTGGTGGAGCAGGGCCAGGCGACGAAATCGATCTACCTGCCCGCCGGCACATGGGTCGACTGGTTCACCGGCAAGGCCTGGATCGGAGGGCAGACCATCGCCTACCCGGTGGACGCGAAGACCTGGCGTGACATCCCGCTGTTCATCCGCGCCGGCGCGATCATTCCGACCCAGCCGGTGATGGATTTCGTCGGCCAGCATCCGGCGACGCGCGTGACGGTGCAGGTGTTTCCTTCCGAACAGACCACGCAATTCGAATACTACGATGACGACGGTGCGACGTACGCTTACGAGAACGGTGTGTTTTTCCTGCAAGCCATGGCGGTGCGCAAGCGCGCCCACGGCGTCGATTTCACGCTCGCGGCGCCGCAAGGCTCGTACGCGCCGGCCGTGCGCGACTATTTGCTGGCGATTCACGGCGACAGCGCCAGGGACGTGCGCGTGAACGGCAAGCCCATCGCGCCCGCCGCTTCGTTCGATGCACTGGCACAATCCGGCGGCCCGGGCTGGAGCCGCGGTCGCGATCGCTACGGCGCGGTGACCTGGGTGCAGGTTCCGGCGGGCGCGGCGACGCGCATCGCCATCGAGTCTGCCGCGCCATGATTGCCCCGACGCTGATGTTGCTGGCAAGCCTTGCCGCGGTGTCGCCACAAAGCGCCGTGGACTGGCGCGGGCAGCATGCCGGAATGTCGCGGGACACGGACGGCGGATTCACCCTGCGCGGCCCGTTCGGCGAACGCGCGATTCCCCCACCGGCCTGGTCGGCGCGCACCGCCAGCCCGCTGTTCGACGGCCTGTTCGCGCTGGCGCAGGACGACCTTCGCCAGGACTCGGTGGAGGCGATCCGCGACGCCGCGTTCGACCACGGCCAGGCGATCGCCTGCCACTGCTTCGAGACTGGCGCGAAGTGGCATTACGTGTGGACGCGCGATGTTTCCTATGCCATCGATCTGGGGCTGTGGCGCTACGATCGCGCGCGCGCCGTGAACTCGCTCGCGTTCAAGCTTTCCGGCGTGCGCGGCAAGGACGCGGCGCAAGGTTCGTATCCCATGCAGGACACCGGCTCCGGCGGCAGCTGGCCGATCAGCACCGACCGCGTGGTGTGGTTTCTCGCCGCGCGCCATTTGCTCGACGACACGGCATTCGCAGGCACGGTCTGGCCGGCGCTGATCGACACGCTCGCGCAGGATCGCGAATACGCCTTCGACGAGCGCATGGGCCTGTACCGCGGCGAGACCTCGTTCCTGGACTGGCGCGAACAGAGTTATCCGTCGTGGACGCGGGACGACGTCGTCTTCATCGCGCAGTCGTTTGCCTTGTCCACCAACGTGCTGCACTACACGGCGCTGCGCCTGGCCGAGCGCCTGGCGCGGCAACGCGGCGACGCGCGCGCGGCGGATTACGGCGCGCAGGCGCAGGCGTTGCAGGCAGCGATCAACGCGCGTTTCTGGCGCGGCGAGAGCGGCCTGTACGCCAGCTACCTCGGCGGCGACGGCTTGGCGGTGGAAGCCTACGACCTGCTGGGGCTGTCGCTGGCCATCACCAGCGGCGTGGCCGATGCCGGTCGCGCCCGCGCGTCGCTCGCGCACTATCCGGCCTGGCCCGCGGGCAGCCCGGTGATCTGGCCGGAACGCGCCGATGAGCCGATCTACCACAATCGCGCGATATGGCCGTTCGTCAGCGCGTACGCGTTGCGTGCGGCACGCGCGGTCGATGACCCCGCGCTGATCGCGTTCCAGATCCAGTCGTTGATGCGCGGCGCGGCGCTGGCCGGCTCGAACATGGAAAACTACGAGCTCGTCACCCAGGCCACGCATGTCGAGGACGGCCAACGCAGCGGCCCGGTGGTGGACTCGCCGCGCCAGCTGTGGTCGGTGGCCGCCTACCTCGACATGGTCGGCGAAGGCGTATTCGGCCTCAGCGACGACGGCCGCATCGAGCCGAAACTGCCCGTGTCGCTGGTGCCGATGCTGTTCGGCAAGCACGTGCAGATCGCCTTGCAGCTGCCGGACCGCCGCATCGTCCTGCAGCGGCCAAGACAATTGCATGGCAACCTGCTCATCGCCGATATCGTGCGCCGCGATGGCACGACCGTCACCGTCGCCTTGAAAGCCATCGAAGTTCCGGCGCTCGCGCCACGCACCGCTGCCCCGTTGTATGCGCCGTCCACGCCGCCGGCGCCCACCGCGACGCGCATTGGTGACGGATGGAGCGTGCGCACGGAAGATGGCCGCAGCATCCTGTACGTCGATGGCGCGCGCTTGGGCGCTGTCGGCGCGGCGTGGACCTTGCCGGCGTCGCATGCCTACCGATGCCTGCGCCTCACGCGACGCGACAATGACGGTATCGAATCATTGCCCAGTGCGGCGACGTGCATCGGCGACGAGGCGCGCATTGGCGGCACCTGGCCGCGCCAGTGGACCGCGCCGGCAACCGGCGATTTTCGCGCGGCACTGGATTACTCGAACGACAATGGCCCGATCAATACCGGCATCACCGCGGCAGTGCGGCGCCTGGCGATCCGCTGTGGCGAGAATCCGGAACGCCGTTTCCCGATCGTGATGCCGCACAGCGTGGGCGAGCGCGAATCCACAATTGTGCGCTTTCGCGCCACTGCCGGCGCGTCCTGCACGTTCGCGCTGCAACCGGGATTCAACATGAGCGATCTGGCGAATTTCGCGCATTACACGGGCGGTGCGGGCGGCAGCGGCGGGCCGCTCGACGCCGCGGTGGTCGGTGCGCTGCGCATCGCGCCATTGCCGGGCGGAGACGCGCCATGAAGCGCAAGCCCGCCCTGTCGTTCTGGCAGATCTGGAACCTGTGCTTCGGCTTCCTCGGCATCCAGTTCGGCTTCGCCCTGCAGAACGCGAATGTCAGCCGCATCTTCCAGACCCTCGGCGCGGACGTGACCGACATCCCCGCGCTGTGGATCGCGGCGCCGCTGACCGGGCTCATCGTGCAGCCGCTGATCGGGCACTGGTCGGATCGCACCTGGGGTCGGCTCGGCCGGCGCCGGCCGTATTTCCTCGTCGGCGCGGTCTTGGCCACGCTGGCGCTGCTGGCCATGCCGAATGCGCCGCTGCTGTGGATCGCCGCAGGCCTGCTGTGGATCATGGACGCCTCGTTCAATGTCGCGATGGAGCCGTTCCGCGCCTTCGTCGGCGACCAGTTGCCCACGCAACAGCGCGCGCAAGGCTATGCGATGCAGAGCTTTTTCATCGGCCTCGGCGCGGTGGTGGCGTCCGCCTTGCCCTATCTGCTCGCGCGCCTGGGCGTACCCAACACGGCGGCCGCGGGCGCAATTCCGGATACCGTCAGGTACTCCTTCTACGCGGGCGGCGCGGTGCTGCTCGGCGCGGTGGCCTGGACCGTGGTCACCACGCGCGAATATCCGCCGCAAACCCTGCTCGCCTTCGACGACGCGGAACGCGCGGTGTCGGCCGATACCGCGCGCGCATGGCGGCCTGGCCTGGTGGCCTGTACGTTGGGCGTGCTGCTGTTCGCCGCGATCTGGCGCTTTGCGCTTGCCCGTGACCTGCTGCTCCTGGCCGGCCTGTTGCTTGCCGGCGGAGCGCTGTTCGTGTGGCTGTCGTTCGCGCGCGGCGGCGGCATGCTGCGCCAGGTGATGACGGACCTGTACGGCATGCCCGCAGCGATGCGCCAACTGGCCTGGGTGCAGTTCTTCGCCTGGTTCGCCTTGTTCGCGATGTGGATCTACACGACGCCGGCGGTGACCGCGGTGCAGTTCGGCGCGAGCGACCCGCAATCGGCCGCCTACAACGCGGGCGCCAATTGGGTGGGCGTGCTGTTCGCGGCCTACAACGGCTTCGCCGCGCTGGCCGCGATCGCGATCCCGTGGATGGTACGGGCGTGGGGCCTGCGCGCGAGCCACCTCGTCAACGTCTGCCTGGGTGGCGCCGGACTGATGTCTTTTGCGCTGATCCGCGATCCGGCCTGGCTGCTGGCATCGATGGCCGGCGTCGGTTTCGCCTGGGCCTCGATCCTGTCATTGCCCTACGCGCTGCTCGCGGACAACCTGCCGGCGGCGAAGATGGGCGTGTACATGGGCATCTTCAATGTCTTCATCGTCATCCCGCAACTGCTGGCCGCGAGCGTGCTCGGCGCGCTGCTCAAGTGGCTGTTCCACGGCCAGCCCGTGTACGCCCTGGTCCTGGGCGGCGCCAGCCTGATCGCTTCGGGGCTGTGCGTGTTGCGCGTGCAGGAGCCACGGCATGCCCGCGCAGACCATGCCGCCGGGTAGCCGGGCCTGTATAATCCGCGCTCCCACGCGGTGGAAGAAGCGGCGCAGCCGCTGCCGAAGGCGCAACGCCCGTAATCGCTCAGGCCCGATACCGCCGCGCGGAAAAACTCTGGAGAGACCGGCCCGCAGTCGAGCGCGGCATCCGGCGCCGAAGGGGCACAAACTCTCAGGCGAAAGGACAGAGGGGCGCTAAGCGTGCGAGCATCGCACGCGCCAACGGGTGCCTTTCATGTCTTCGAATCCCTCCTCGCTGCGCGAACTCGAGCAGCACGACGCCTTCATCGACCGCCACATCGGCCCGAACGACGCCGAGATCGCGCAGATGCTGCGCACGGTCGGTTTCGATTCGCTCGAGGCGATGACCGATGCGATCGTGCCGGCATCGATCAAGTCCACGGCTCCTCTCGCATTGCCCGCGGCGGTCAGCGAAGTCGATGCGCTGGCAAAGATCCGCGCCATCGCCGACAAGAACACGGTGTTCCGTTCGTTCATCGGCCAGGGCTATTACGGCACGCACACACCGAACGTCATCTTGCGCAACATCCTGGAAAACCCCGCGTGGTACACGGCCTACACGCCGTACCAGGCCGAGATTTCGCAGGGGCGCATGGAGGCGCTCATCAATTTCCAGACGATGGTCGCCGACCTCACCGGCATGGAAATCGCCAACGCCTCGCTGCTCGACGAAGCCACAGCCACCGCCGAAGCGATGACGCTGGCGCGGCGCTCATCCAAAACCAAGGGCAACGTCATCGTCGTGTTCGGCGACGCGCATCCGCAAACCATCGAGGTCATGCGCACGCGCGCCGAGCCGCTCGGGTTGACACTCAAGCAGGCCAACTCCGCCGCCGAATGGGATGCCGCGATCGCCGCGGACGATTACTTCGCCGCGCTGATCCAGTATCCGGCCAGCAGCGGCTGGCTGATGGACTGGAGCGAGGAAGTCGCGAAAATCCACGCCAAGAACGCACTCGCGATCTTCGCCACCGACCTGCTCGCGCTGACCCTGCTCAAGCCGCCGGGCGAGATGGGCGCGGACATCGTCGTGGGCAACACGCAGCGTTTCGGCGTTCCGTTCGGATTCGGCGGCCCGCACGCCGCGTTCATGGCCTGCCGCGACGCCTACAAGCGTTCGATGCCGGGCCGCCTGATCGGCGCGTCGGTGGATGCGCAAGGCAATACCGCGTATCGCCTCACCCTGCAGACGCGCGAGCAGCACATCCGCCGCGAGAAGGCGACGAGCAACATCTGCACCGCGCAGGTTCTGCTCGCGGTGATGGCCTCGATGTACGCCGTCTATCACGGTCCGGATGGATTGACGCGTATCGCCTCGCGCGTGGCGCGCCTGACCGCGATCCTCGCGGCCGGATTGCGCCAGCTCGGTTTCACCCAATCCCATCACCCGAACGCTTTCGACACGATCAGCCTGAAGACGGACGCGCGCACCGACGCCATCGTGGCGCGCGCAAAGTCGATGGGCGCAAATTTGCGCAAGGCCTGGGGCGAATACACCTGCATCTCGCTGGATGAAACCACGACGCGCGCCGATGTCGAATTGCTGTGGCGCATCTTCGGCGGCGATGACGCGAAGCTGCCGACCATCGACGCGCTGGATCAATCCGCGCCAGCGCTGATCCCGGCCGAGCTGCGGCGCACCTCGAAGTTCCTCACCCATCCGGTGTTCAACACGCACCACAGCGAGCACGAGATGCTGCGCTACCTGCGCGCGCTGGCCGACCAGGACCTGGCGATGGATCGCACCATGATCCCGCTGGGTTCGTGCACGATGAAATTGAATGCCACCGCCGAGATGATTCCGATCACCTGGCCGGCGTTCGCCAACATCCATCCGTTCGCGCCGGCCGAGCAGGCGCAAGGCTACAAGGAGTTGATCGACTCACTCGAAGCCATGCTGGTCGAGATCACCGGCTACGACGCGGTGAGCCTGCAGCCCAACTCCGGCGCGCAGGGCGAGTATGCCGGCCTGCTCGCGATCCGCGCCTACCATCGCTCGCGCGGGCAGGCGCAGCGCGACATCTGCCTGATTCCCGAATCCGCGCACGGCACCAATCCGGCCTCCGCGCACCTGTGCGGCATGACGGTGGTGGTGACCAAGTGCGACGCGAACGGCAACGTCGAGGTCGAGGACATCCGCGCCAAGGCGGAAAAGTACGGCGATCGCCTTGCCGCGATCATGATGACGTATCCGTCCACGCACGGCGTGTTCGAGGAAGACGTCGTCGAGATCTGCAAGATCGTCCACCAGCATGGCGGCCAGGTCTACACCGACGGCGCCAACCTCAATGCGCTGGTCGGTCTGGCCAAGCCGGGCCAGTGGGGATCGGATGTCTCGCACCTGAACCTGCACAAGACCTTCTGCATTCCGCACGGCGGTGGCGGCCCGGGCGTCGGCCCGTGCGCGGTGAAGTCGCATCTCGCGGAGTTCCTGCCGGGAAGAAAATCCGGCATGGTCAGCGCGGCGATGTTCGGCAGTGCCGGCATCCTGCCGATCTCGTGGATGTACATCACGTTGATGGGCAATGCCGGGTTGCGCCGCGCGACGCAGGCCGCGATGCTCAACGCGAACTACCTGTCGAAGAAACTCGCGCCGCACTATCCGACCCTGTACACCGGTCGCAACGGGCTCGTCGCGCACGAGTGCATCCTCGACCTGCGTCCGCTGGAAAAGACCAGCGGCGTGTCGGCGGAAGACGTGGCCAAGCGCCTGATCGACTTCGGTTTCCATGCGCCGACGCTGAGCTTCCCGGTCGCGGGCACGCTGATGGTCGAGCCGACCGAGTCCGAATCGCTGCACGAACTCGACCGCTTCTGCGACGCGATGATCCAGATCCGCGACGAAATCCGCGCGATCGAGGATGGCCGCCTGGATCGCGACGACAACCCGCTCAAGCATGCGCCGCACACCGCCGCGGTGGTGTCGGCCAGCGAATGGAGGCACGCTTATCCGCGTGAGCTGGGCGCCTTCCCGCTGGCGTCGCTCAAGACCGCGAAATACTGGCCGCCAGTCGCGCGCGTGGACAACGTCTACGGCGACAAGAACGTGTTTTGCGCGTGCGTGCCGGTCGAATCGTTCCAGGAAGCGGCCGAGGCATAGCGCATGGTGAAGGTGAATCTGGGCAGCGGCGATCACAAGCTCGACGGTTGGCTGAACGTCGATCTCGTACGCAAGGACAACCCCGACCTGGTCGCGGATTTGTCCCGGCCCTTGCCCTTCACCGACGCGAGCCTCGATTACATCCACACCGAGGACTTTTTCGCCGCGCTCACGCTCGAGCAGGCCCACGATTTCCTGCGCGAGTGCCGGCGCGTGTTGAAGCCCGCCGGCGTCATGCGCCTGTTGACGCCGGATCTGGAAAAACTGGCGCACAAGTATCTGCAGGAACCCGAATGGCTGCTCAAGGTCTGGGATCACTTCGTCGGCCTGCCGCTCAAGACCCGCTCGGCCTGCGAGATCTTCAACCTGGGCATGCGCCTGGGCGGCAAGTTCCACTACGACCGGCCCACGCTGATCCAGGTCGCCGCCGCCTGCGGGCTGCGCGCCTATGAAACCGCGTTCGGGCAGAGCGAACACGCGCCGTTGCGCGGCATCGACCTGCGTCGCCCCGAGGACGCAGTGAGCATGTACCTGGAGTGCGTGCGCGCGGATTGAGGCGCGCGCCAGCGCGCGCGATCTTCGCCGGAAACTGCCGGCCCTGTCGATGATCCCGGTGTCAGTAACCGAATCCGTCCGCGAAGATCACGTCGGACGCCGCCGGGCAAAGCACGTTGGCGGTATCCGTAGCGGTGGGCCCGCCGTACATCGTCGCGCTGATCGTTACGCTGTGCGCCTGGCCCATCCCGGCGGTCCCGCCAGAGCCGTCCAGCCCACAGGCGACGATGAGGCCAGTGCCGTACATCGACTGGGCGAGGTAGGCGGTTGCCTCGAAAAATCCGTTCATTCGCAGGCGAGCCTTGCCGTCGACGGCGATGTCGATCGATTGGAAGCTTGTATCGCTGCCCGTAGCCGAGGCATTGCGCAATCGCACGAGACACCGGGTCGCGTTCGCGTCCGAGCGTACGCAGTACGGATTGCTGACCGTGAGGGAAACGGTTGACGCGGCAGCCGGCAGGCAGGTCAGCAAGGCCGCGCCCGCCGCGAGGACAACGTGCAGGGGGTGCTGCATGTCGGCCGCCCCGAGCTTCAGGGCGAGAAAGCCGGGCACAGGAGGCTGGCTTGATCGTAGCCCATCGAATTCCCGCCCGAGTCGAGAGGCTCCAGCTTCACGAGGTACTGGTTGCCATAGGCAGCGCCCCCGCCACCGGCATTCGGTGCGCCGCAGGCGACCTTGTAGCCTGCGGGAGCCATGTCATAGGTCAGGTAAAGCGAGTTTTCGAAGAACAGGTTCACATTCGCCCGGGCCTTGCCATTGATCGACAAGGTGGCGCGCAACAGGTAGGGCGCGCTTGATCCATTGTCGTTCGCGTTGTAATAGCGGATGTTGATCACGCACTGGTCGAGTGCCGGATCGGGTTGGTAGCAGTACGGATTCGACAGAATCTTTCCGGTCAACGCCGACGGGCTCGAAATCGCATTCCCGGATGTGCGGCTGTCGAGTCGGGCGGTCGGCGGTGGAGTGCCGGCCGCCACGGCCGATTCGATCAATGACGAAGCAAGAACGACGGACAGCCAGACCGCCGCAAATCGTGCGCGACGCATGTGAGTCACCCCCAGACGTGTGACGGGGCGAGTCTACTCTGCCAACTTCGGCGCGGCAATCTCCAGCGATCGGGATTCGATGCGTCGATGGGCAAACGACGAATGCACCGCCTACAGCGCTGCGAGAAACGCAACCAGATCCTGTTTCTGCTGCGCGCCGAGATTGAGGTGGAAGCGCGTGTCGTAGAAGTTGACGACGTCCAGCAGCGTCGCCGCCGAACCGTTGTGGAAATACGGCGCGCGCGCGGCGAGTCCACGCAGGATCGGTCCCTTGAACTTGCCGATGTCGGCCCACTTGCCGGTGAGCAAGGCGCGACCGGGATCGGTCGTCTGCACGCTGGCGCCGGTCTGGTTGTTGGTGAGCGTGTACAGAGGCATGTCCGGCGTGCGCCGAGAAGCGTCGGCGATGCCGATATTCAACGGCGCACCGACCGAGTGGTTGCCGACGTTCGGCGTGTCGTGGCAGGTGGCGCAATGGCCCGCGATCGACGGCTGGCCGGTGACATCGTTCAGGCCGGCGACGCCACTGATCGCGATCGGCAGGGTATCGAACAGGTTTTCGCCGCGCTGGATCGCTGCGCGGGCGCGGGCGCTGCGGCCATTGCCACGCGGCGTGGTCCACGCATCGAACAAATGCATCGCGGCCGGATCGAACGCCGCCTGGGTCGGGTCGGCGCCGAGCGCATCGTTGATGCCAACGTAGAAGCGCTGGTTGGCCAGGATGCGCGGTCCGCCAATGGCGTCGTCGTCGTTGAGAAAGCCCGCATCGTCGTCGCGAACCTGGGCCGTGGTGAGCGACGACTCGAAGGCGGCGATTTGCGCCAGCACGGCAGCGCTCGGCGCGGCCGCGGCTTGCGCATGACCGAGGATTGCATCCTTCGCCTGCGATGTCAGGCTCGCGTCGAGATCGGCGCTGCCGACACCGGCGTCCATTGGCGCAATGAACGGCGCCGCGGTTTCGCGGCCGTCCCACATCACCGTGGTGAGAAAACCAAGGTTGGTCGACGGCAGTGGACGACGGAACAATGACAGTTCAGCGGCACTCGCATAGTGGTAAGGGTCGTCCACGGCGGTCAGGCTGAATTCCGCATTGGCCGGAATCGGCAGGCCGACGCGGATCAGGCCGCGGTTGAGCAGCATGGCATAGGCGACGCGCCGCGCCGCGACGCTGGATACGTCGGCAAACGGCGAAACCGATCCGTCGTTGGTGCGGAAGATCGGATCCATGCCTTGCGTGGCAGCGAAGCGCTGCTGCAATTCCTCCGGCGTGATCGACCAGGCTTCGGCCTGCCGATGGCAGGTGTTGCAACTGCGCCCGTTGGAGCCGAGGCTCTGGAAGAAGGGATTGGTCGCATCGATGCGGCCGTCGGGCGTGAACGTGCGCAGCCAGCCGCTGGCGTCCGGCGTGGTCAGCGGGTCGGATCGAAAGCCATCGGGCGCCGCAGCCGCAGCGCCGAAGGCGCAGGCAAGCGCCAGGATCGTGGTCATGGGACGCGCGGTTTTGCGATACAAACGATTCATGCAAGCTCCCCGGCACGGGCCACGCGCTGCATTCCGATTGCCCCCCAGGTTGGCGAGAAACGCCGATCGCAACCGGACTGCGACATGGCCGGCGCGGTCATTCCGCCGTGGTCGGGTCGATGACGGATTTCACTTCCTCGACGCGGTTGGCGGGAAATCCGCCCTGGCGGGCGTGTTCGCGCACCATGGCCTCGTTCGGCGCGATGTAGACGCAATAGATCTTGTCGCCGGTGACATAGCTTTGCAGCCACTGGATTTGCGGCCCCATGCCGCTGAGCACCCCGCAGGATTTCTGCGAGATGGCGTGCAATTCCTGCGGCGAGAGCTTGCCGGCGCCGGGGATTTCGCGTTCGATGACGTATTTGGGCATGACAGCCTCCTTGTGGCGGGGTGAAGTGACGGTTGAAGCCGAGTCAGGATTTGCGTGGCAGCGGCAGCAACATGCGCACGCGCTTCTGGTAGTCGCGGTAGGGCGCGCCGATGCTGGCGGCGAGATCGTGTTCTTCGAACCGCAAGGCGATGAGGATGTAGGCCGTGGTGGCGATGGCGAAGACCAGGTGCGCCAGCGTCATGCGCGGCGTCGCCCAGAACGCGATGATGAAGCCGAGCATCAGCGGATGGCGCACGAAACGGTAGTATCCGCGGGTCGTGAAGCCGAGCGGTGGACACGGTTCGCGACGCAGGTGCCGCCAGACCTGGCGCAGACCGAACAGGTCGAAGTGGTTGATCAGGAACATGCCGCTGAGCACGATGGCCCAGCCGAGCGCGAACAAGGCCCACAGCACATTGCGGCCGATTTCGTTGTCGACGTGCCAGACAACGCCACCGAGCGGACGCCACTGCCAGAACAGCACGATCAGGGCGAGGCTCGAAAACAACACATAGGTGCTGCGCTCGACGGCTTCGGGCACGAAGCGCGTCCACCAGCGCTTGAACGCGGGTCGTGCCATCACGCTGTGCTGCACGGCGAAGATGCCGAGCAGGATGGCGTCGATCAGCAGCGACTCGGCGAATGACGTGGACGGCTCCGAATCCAGTGATGTCGGCACGAAGAATCCGCCGACAAAACCGATGGCATACAGGAACGTGAGGAAGAAAACGACGTAGCAGACGATTCCGTACAGGAAAGCGAACAGGCGGCCCATGGCGGCGCTCCGTGCGAAACATCCCGCCAACAGGGCGGGTTCGCCGCGGAGAACGCCGTTCGGAGCCGGATTGCGACAACCCCGGTTCAGTGCGGACCGGCGTCGGGATAGACGCCGGCGCGGCCGGACAACTGGCGCAGCAGGGCCTTGGTCACCGGCGCCAGGTCCGCTGCGGGTACGCCAAGATCGATGGCCTCGATGGCAACCTTGCGTGCTTCATCGCCGCGTTTCAGGTCGCTCAGGACCTGTGCCTTCTGCACCAGCATGTTCACGCGCCGCGCCTTGCCATCGGGTTGCACGCGCTGCCAGTCGGCGAGGCAGCGATCGATTTCGCGCAGCGCGTCCGCGGTGCGACCGGCGAGCCACAGCGCCTGCGCATAGCCTTCGCGGATCAGCGCGTCCTCGCGCGCGGCGCCGTGGCCGGCGCGTTCGAGCACATCCAGCGCCGCGCCCGCATCGCGCACCGCGGCGGCGTAATCGTGCTGCTTGACCTCGACGTTGGCCAGCGTCGACAGCGAATACGCCACGGTCGGGTGATCGTTGCCGAACAGGGCGCGACGCTCGGCGAGCGCCTTGGTCATTTGCGCGACGGCGGCGTCGAGCTGGTCCTGCCGGTAGTAGGCCATGCCCAGGTTGTTGCGCGCGCGCGGGCAAACCTCGTCGGCGAGTCGCGCGCGTTCGCACATGGCAAGCGCATTGCCGTAGTCGGCTTGCGCATCGGCAAAGTGGCGTTGTGCGACGGCGACGTTGCCGAGGGCGTCCCAGGTCTTGGCGATCTCGACGTGATCGCCGCCGAAGACCTGCTGTTGCATGGCCAGCGCCTGATGCAGCAGGGATTCGGCGTCGGCAAAATGTTCCTCGCGCCCGGATAGCGTGCCCAGGTCGCGCAGGGTGGTGGCGATGGCATCGTGCGGGGCGGTGTAAATGCGCTGCTTGAGCGCGAGCAGTTCGCGGAACCGTGCCATGGCGCCGGGCAGGTCGCCGACACCGTCGCTGGCGGTGGCCAGGCTTTCCAGGGCCACCACATGGCGGTCGTCCTCGGCTCCGTGCCGGGCCCGCCAGGCCGCCAGCGCCGGGGTCAGTGCGCTGATCGCTTCCGGATAGCGCTGCGCTTGCGCCAGCGCATTGCCGACGTCGAATTGCGCGGCCTGCGCCGCCGCGCTGTCCTTGCCGAACACTCGCAACGCAACGTCCGCCGCCTCGCGCCGGTCGGCGATGGCCGCATCGGGCTTGCCCAGCGTCATTTCCGCGGCGGCCTGCACCGCCAGTGCGCGCAACAGGTCTGCGGCGGGCGCCGCGCGCAAGGCCGGCAGCAGGGCGGCCAGCTCGGCAATGGCACCGGCGTTGTCGCCGTTGCGCTGCTGCGCCTGCGCCCGCGCGACACGCGCGCGACGCACCGCATGCGCATCGCCGGCCTGTGCGGCGGCCTGGCCGGCTGCGTCGAACAGCGTCTGCGCACGCGCAAAGCGCGCCATCGACAATTCGACCTCGCCGAGCGTTTGCGTAAGGTCCGCGCGCGTGAGCGCATCGAGGTTTGCGGCAGCCAGGCGATGCTGCGCCTGGTCGACCAGGGTCTCCGGCGTGGGCCGCTGGTTGCGTGGCAGGTGCGCCCGCGCGGCGTCGAACAGGCCGATCACGAAATCGCGCACCGTGTTGGCGCGTGCCGCCTCGCGGCGCGCGACCTGCCCCTGCCACAGGGCGAGGCCGAGCGCGGCGACGATCGCGACCAGAAACAGCGCGGTGACCAGGACGCCGCCACGGTGGCGTTGCACGAACTTGCGCGTGCGGTAAAGGCGCGAGGGCGGATGCGCGATGACGGCGCGGCCGGCGAGCCAGTTGTCGACGTCGAAGGCCAGCGCGCCGGCCGAGGCATAGCGGCGCGACGGTTCTTCGGCCAGTGCCTTGAGCAGGATGTTGTCGAGATCACCGCGCAAGATCTTGCGCAGGCGCGCGCGCGCGATGCGCACCACGGTCGCATTGCCAGCCTCGTCGACGCGCGCGGATGGCCGCCGGGTCGGCGTGCCGCCGGGCTTGAGGCCCAGCAACAGCTCGTGCAGCAGCACGCCCAGGCCGTAGACGTCGGTCGCGGTAGTGATCGCGCCGCCGCGGACCTGCTCCGGCGCGGCGTAGTCGGGCGTGAACACGCCCACCGTGCCGGTCGTGGCGGCATCGTCTTCCTCGATCAGCTTGGCAATGCCGAAGTCGAGCAGTTTCACCGTGCCGTCCGCGGCGACGAGGATGTTGGACGGCTTGATGTCGCGATGCACGATCAGGTTGCGGTGCGCCTCGGCCACGGCACGGCACACATCGACGAACAACTGCACGCGTGCGCGCACGTCGAGCGCTTGCGCATCGGCGTACCGCGTGATCGGCGCGCCGTCGACGTATTCCATGACCAGGTAGGGAATGCCGGCTGCGGTGACCCCGCCATCGATCAGGCGCGCGATGTGCGGATGCTCCAGCGCCGCCAGCACGCGCCGCTCGCGCTGGAACAGGCGCTGTTC